>JBQTJP010000270.1:0-3963 GCA_052386995.1 Armatimonadota bacterium | reverse complement strand
CCGCGGGAAGCGACCGCACGCTTCACGTGGGATACCACTTGATCGGGGGTGGACGCCGGGCGCTGGAAGCCGACGTGGATTTCCGCCCCCGAGCTCTGCAGCGAATTCGCCGCTTCATCTTCACGCATGCGACGACTTTCTATCTGGGATCCATCGCCATGCTGACCGCGGCGGGTGTGGGGCTGGCCATGGGAGTGGCGCCGGGGTGGAGCGAGGACGCGCTGGTCGCCGCGCTCACCGTCGTTCCCGCCAGCGAGCTGGCTATTGCCCTGGTTCAATGGCTCGTGGTGTCTCTGGCACCCCCGCGCCGGCTGCCCAGACTCGATCTCAGGGGCGGTGTGCCGGAAGAAGGCCGCACGATTGTCATCATCCCCACTCTGCTGACCGGCGTGGACCGCGTGCGCTCGCTGCTCCGCCACCTCGAAGTCCAGGCGTTGGGTAACGTCGATCCGCGCGTTCACTTCGCGATCGTGAGCGACTTCACCGATGCGCCCACCGAAGAGATGTCCGGAGACAGCGAGATCCTCGCCGCGGCCCGCGCGGGCATCGAGGCGCTCAACGCCAGGTATGCGCAGGGGGGAGGGGATCGGTTCTACCTGTTTCACCGCGCGCGGCGCTGGAACCCGAAAGAGAACACGTGGATGGGCTGGGAGCGAAAACGGGGGAAGATCGAAGAACTCACCCGACTGCTCCGCGGCGGTTCCACGGGGTTCACCCTTCAGGTGGGCGATCTCTCGGTCCTGGACAAGATTCGCTATTGCATCGTGCTTGACAGCGATACCCGGCTCCCGCGCGACGCCGCGCGGTTTCTCATCGGCATCGCCCTCCACCCGCTGCATCGCCCGCGGTTCGACCTCGCGGTCGGCCGCGTCACGGAGGGGTACGGCGTTCTCCAGCCGCGCGTGAGCGTGACGATGTCGAGCGCGGCCGGCTCGCTCTTCTCCAGGGTGTTTGCGGGCCACACCGGCGTCGATCCGTACACGACGGCCGTCTCAGACACGTACCAAGACCTCTTCGGCGAAGGCATCTACACCGGCAAAGGCCTGATCGACGTCGATGTCTTCACGCTCTCGCTCAGCGGGCGTGTGCCCGAGAACACGGTCCTTTCCCATGACTTGCTGGAGGGACTCTACGCGCGCACCGCCCTGGTCACGGACGTCGAAGTCGTCGACGATTATCCGTCGAACGTGCTCTCCCACGCGCGCCGGCAGCACCGGTGGGTGCGCGGAGACTGGCAGATCTTCCTCTGGCTCCTGCCCTTGACCCCCACGCGCCTGGGGTTGGAACGCAACCGGCTGTCGCTCATCAGCCGGTGGAAGATCCTGGACAATCTTCGACGCAGCCTCGTGGCTCCAGCGATGGTGGCCTTTCTCGTTGGGGGGTGGCTGGCACTGCCTGGGGATCCTTTGGTGTGGACCGCGGCGGCCCTCGCTGTGATGGCGTTTCCGGTGTACCGACCGCTCGCGCGGCTCCTGCGCGGGCCGCGGATGGGACAATCCGCGCGTGTTCTTCTGTATGGGGTCTTCGATGATCTGAGCACGGCCATTACGCAGACCGCGATCGCCGTCGCGTTTCTGCTGGACCATGCCTTTAAGACCATGCATGCGATCGTGACCACGCTTGTGCGCCTCAGTGCCAAACGACGTCTCCTGGAATGGGAGACGGCGGCCAGCGTCGCCCATCGGGTGGATCAGTACGGCCTGACCCAATACCTGACCGAGATGGGCGGCAGCGCCGTCTTCGCCCTGATCCTGCTCGCTCTGCTGCTCCTGGTGCACCCGGAATCGCTCCCGGCAGCCCTGCCCTTCCTGGTCGTGTGGATCGCGGCGCCGTATATCGCCTATGGGGTGAGCCGTCCGGTTCGAACCAGAAGGGCCGACCTCCGTGACGAGGACCGCGCCTTCTTGCAGAGGATCGCCCGCAGGACCTGGGGGTACTTCGAAGCGTTCGCCGGCGCGGACTCCACCTGGCTGCCCGCCGACAACTATCAAGAAGCCCCTGTGGAAGACCTGGCCAATCGGACCTCGCCGACCAACATCGGCCTCGGTCTGCTCTCGACGCTTGCGGCTCACGATCTCGGTTTCATCGACACACGTGAACTCGTGTACCGGCTCGAGCACTCGATGACGACAATCGAGTCCCTCGAACGGTACGAGGGCCATCTGTTGAACTGGTACGACACGCACAACCTCGCGCCGCTGCATCCCCGGTACGTCTCGACCGTCGACAGCGGCAACCTTGCCGGAGCACTGATCGCGCTCGCACAGGGCCTGCGGCAGGAAGCCAGGAAGCCGCCGGATCCCGCGCCATCTGAGGACCCCGAGGGGCTGGCGGTCAGTCTTGATATCCTGGCGGACCGGGCGCTGGCAATTGCGGACGGGATGAATTTCAGATTCCTCTACGATGGGCAGCGCAAACTCTTCTCCATCGGCTACCGTCTTGCCGATGCCGAAGGCCCGGGCCGGCTCGACCACGGCTTCTACGACCTGCTGGCCTCTGAGGCGCGCCTGGCGAGCTTCATCGCGATTGCCAAGGGCGACGTCCCCCAGGAGCACTGGTTCCACCTGGGCCGCGCGCTCGTCACCGCAAGCGGCCGGCCGACGCTCGTGTCCTGGGGCGCGTCGATGTTCGAGTACCTCATGCCGCTGTTGTTGATGAAGAGTTATCCGGGTACGCTGCTGGACCAGAGCGCGCGGAACGTGGCGCAGCTCCAGATCGCGCACGCCAGGGCCCACGGCGTGCCGTGGGGCATCTCCGAATCGGCGTTCGCCTTTGTCGATCGGGCCGGCCACTACCAGTACAAGGCCTTCGGCGTCCCGGGACTCGGCCTGAAACGTGGCCTGGAGAACGAGCTGGTCATCTCGCCGTACTCCACCGCACTGGCCGCCATGGTCGATCCCGAGACCGCCGTGCGCAACATGCACCGCCTCTCGAGCCTTGGATTGGAAGGGCGCTACGGCTACTACGAAGCGATCGACTACACGCCGCCTGCGCCCTACGAGGGCGACGGTCAGACTGATGAGCGGCCGGCCAAAGGGAAGGGCATCATCGTCAAGGCCTTCCTGGCCCACCACCAGGGGATGTCCCTAGTGGCGATGGACAACGTGCTGAACGACTTGACCATGGTGAACCGCTTCCACGCGGATCCACGCGTGCGGGCCACCGAGTTGCTCCTCCAGGAGCGATTGGCGCGCGACTTCACTATTACCACACCCAGGCCCCCCGAGATGACGCCCACGGTGACCCCGGCGCCCATGGTGGGCTCGGTCCGGCGCTTCTACTCGCCGCACACGCCGTACCCGCAATCACACTTCCTCTCCAACGGCGCCTACGTGGCGATCGTCACCAACGCCGGCGGCGGCGCGTCGCTCTGCCGCGGCCTGGCGGTCTCACGCCTGCGCCAGGACCGAACACGCGATCCCGGGAGCCAGCTCATCTATCTGCGCGACGTGCGCAGCGGCTCGGTCTGGTCCGCCGCGTACCATCCCGTGGGCGGGGACACCGATGACTACCTGGTCACGTTCCTGCCGGACAGGGCGATCTATTTCCGGCGCTACGACGAGATCGATAGCCAGCTCGAGATCGCCGTATCGCCGGAAGAGGACGTGGAAGTTCGGCGGCTGTCGCTGACCAACCGCAGCGGCCGGCCACGCGAGATCGAGATCACCAGTTACGTCGAGTGGGCGCTGGTATCCCCCAAGAACGATCTGGCGCATCCCGCCTTCGGCAAACTCTTCTTGGAGACGACGTACCTTCCGGGGAGCGCGGCCCTGCTGTGCGGGCGCCGGCCCCGTGCGCCGGATGAGCCCCTCACCTGGGCCGTGCACGCGCTGAGCTTCGAGGGCCCTCCTCAGGGACAAATCGAGTGGGAATCCAATCGGGCCGCGTTCCTGGGCCGTGGGCGGGGGCCGGACAACCCCATCGCCCTCGATGGCCGGCCGTTGTCCGGCAGCACAGGCGCCG
>JBQTJP010000269.1:0-17851 GCA_052386995.1 Armatimonadota bacterium | reverse complement strand
CGCCAGGAGCGCGTTCTTGGCCCGCTGTCGCAGAAAGAGATGGTGACGATCGCCGCTCTCGCCGTCCTGCTCGGTGGCTTGGTGCTGCAGCCACTCATCCGAATTGAGACCGCGTGGCTTGCCGTTGCCGCCCTGGCCGTGGCGATGGTCGGAGGCGGACTTGATCGCGAGGGCTTCCGCGGCTCGATCGACTGGGGCTTCCTCGTGCTCTTCGGCGTGCTACTTGGAACCGGAGGCGTGATGCGGAGCGTCGGGGTCGACCGGTGGATCGCCGACAGCCTGGTTCCGCTCACCAGTGCCGTGCGCGATCAGGGCCTTCTCGTGGTTCTTGTTGGCGTTTTGGTCGTGGCGTGCCGCCTGGTGCTTCCGCGCCAGCCCGCGACCCTACTGCTCAGCCTGGCACTCGTGCCTGCCGCCCCGCGGCTCGGTCTTGCCCCCTGGATCGTCGGCTTTGTCGTCCTGCTGGCCGCCAACACCTGGCTCCACCCAAGCCAGAGCGACTGGTATCGCCTTACGCGCGACGCGACGGAGGGTGAGATGTTCACCGACCGCCACGGTGTCGTGATGGGCATCGCGCTGACGGCGGTCATGCTGGTCGCCATCGCCGCGAGCGTCCCGTACTGGCGGGCGATCGGGCTCCTCGCGCCGTAGCGAGCGCTGGCCATGCGCAGCCTGCCGACTGGGACGGTCACCTTCCTGTTCACGGACATCGAGGGCTCCACCGTCCTCCTCCAGCACCTGGGCGACCGCCGCTACGCGGACGTTCTCACCGCGCAGCGGCGGTTGCTGCGCGCCGCCTTCCAGGAGGGCGGCGGGCACGAGGTAGATACGCAGGGCGACGCCTTCCTCGTCGCGTTCGGTCGCGCCCTGGACGCCGTGGCGGCGGTCGCGGCCGCGCAGCGGGCGATCACCGCCCATCCCTGGCCCGAGGGCGCGTCGGTGCGCGTCCGCATGGGGCTGCACACGGGCGAACCGACGCTCACCGCAGGTGGCTATGTCGGTCTGGATGTCCACCGGGCTGCCCGCATCTGCGCCGCTGGGCATGGTGGGCAGACTCTCCTGTCCCAGGCGACGCGGGACGCCGTCGCGCACCACCTGCCGGCTGGTGTGAGCCTGCGGGATCTAGGCGAGCACCGGCTCAAAGACCTACAGCGCCGGGAGCAAATCTTTCAACTGCTGCATCCTGATCTGCCTGCTGACTTCCCGCCGCTGCGGTCCCTGGATGCGCTGCCCAACAACCTGCCCCGGCAACTCACCAGTTTCATCGGGCGCGAGCGGGAGATGGCGGAGGTGAAACGTCTGCTGACCACCACGCGCCTGCTGATGCTCACCGGTTCCGGCGGATGTGGGAAGACGCGGCTGGCGCTTCAAGTGGCGGCCGACCTGGTGGAGGAGTTCGCCAACGGCGTGTGGCTTGTGGAGTTGGCGGCGCTGTCGGACCCGGCCCTGGTCCCGCAGTCGGTGGCCTCCGCCCTGGGCGTGCGGGAGGAGCCGGGGCGCCCGCTGCTGGCCACGCTCTCAGACTACCTGCAGCCCAAGCGGCTGCTACTGGTGCTGGACAACTGCGAGCATCTGGTGGAAGCGTGCGCATACTTGGCTGAGGCACTGCTGCGAGGGTGTCCCCACCTGCGAATTCTGGCGACGAGTCGAGAGGCCCTGAGTATGGCGGGAGAGACCGCCTGGCGCGTGCCCTCGCTCTCGCTGCCCGACCTGCGGCGTCTGCCGTCTGTGGAGTACCTGACGCGGTACGAGGCGGTGTGCCTCTTCATCGAGCGGGCGCTGATCAGCCGGCCCGAGTTCGCGCTGACCAGCCAGGGCGCGCCGTCGGTGGCGCAGGTGTGCCATCGGCTGGACGGCATCCCCCTCGCGATCGAACTGGCGGCGGCTCGGGTGAAGGTCCTCTCCGTGGAACAGATTGCCGCGCGCCTGGACGACCGGTTCCGGCTGCTCACCGGCGGCAGCCGGACCGCCCTGCCCCGGCATCAGACGCTGCGGGCGGCGATCGACTGGAGTTACGACCTGCTGTCGGAGACGGAGCGGAAGGTGCTGCGCCGGCTGTCGGTCTTTGCGGGCGGGTGGACGCTGGAGGCGGCGGAGGCGATCTGCGTCGGGGAGGACATCGAGTGGCACGAGGCCCTCGATCTGCTGATGCAGTTGGTGGACAAGTCGCTTGTATTGATGGAGGAGCAGGGCGGGACGGTGCGATACCGGCTGTTGGAGACGGTGCGACAGTATGGGCGGGAGAAGCTCCTGGAGTCGGGAGAGGCAGATGTCGTTGGGGGGCGGCACCGGGCCTGGTATCTGGGGTTGGCTGAGCGGGCGGAGCCGGAGCTCCTTGGGTCCAATCAGGCAACGTGGCTGGAGCGACTCGACACGGAGCACGATAACTTGCGAGCGGCTCTGGAGCGGTGCACGGCGGACGAGGGGGACGCAGAGGCCGGGTTGCGGCTAACGGCCGCGCTGTGGAGGTTCTGGTACGTGCGAAGCTACTTCGCCGAGGGGCGGCAATGGATCACGAAACTGCTGGCCATGCCTGCAGCTTCGGCGCGAACAGCGGCGAGGGCGAAAGCGCTCAATGGCGCAGGAAACCTGGCCTACAACCAAGGGGACTATGCAGCGGCGCAGGACCTTCACGAGCAGAGCCTGGCGATCCGGCGTGAGGTTGGTGACCAACAGAGCGTCGCTGGGTCGCTTAACAACCTGGCGCTTGTCGCCCGGCGCCGAGGTGACTACGTTGGTGCTCGCGCGCTCTTAGAGGAGGCGATAGGCATCAACCGGATGCTGGGCAATCGAACCTGGGAGGCCATCAATCTCAACAACCTGGGGAACGTCGTTCACGACCGGGGCAACTACGCGGAGGCTCGTGCTCTTCAGGAGGAAAGCCTGGCAATCTTCACTGATTTGGGCAATGAGTGGGGCATCGGCATGTCGCTCTGCGATCTGGGGAATGTTGTCCGCGACCTGGGCGACACCGCGGGCGCGTCGGTCCTTTACGAAGAGAGTCTGGCGAGACGGCGCAAGGTAGGCGACAGGCGAGGCATGGCCATCTCGGTCGCTGGCCTGGGGGATGTCGCGTACACGCGGAGCGATTACTCCCTGACCCGTTCCTACTTTGAAGAGAGCCTGGCTATCTATCGGGAACTGGGGGATAGATTGGGTATCATTCATTCCCTGGAGGGTTTCGCGGGCCTGGCTGCTGCGCAAGCTCAGCCACAGCGTGCCCTGCGGTTGTCTGGAGCCGCCGCCTCGCTGCGCGAAGCCATCGGTGCCCCGCTCTCACCCACTGAGCACGCCAGGCTTGCACACAGGCTGGAGGCGGCCCGACAAACGCTGAGTGAAGAAGTGACGACCGAGCTGTGGACCGAGGGGCGCGCGATGACGCTGGAGCAGGCTATCGCGTACGCATTAGGGTGATTCCTGCCACGCTGCCACCCAGGCCACGACGGGGCGCCATCCGCCACACGGAGCAAGAAACCAGCGTCGCAGATCGGGCTCTGGGACAAATCGGATGGCCGGGCGGAGGATGGCGCGAAGCGTGCCGGGGGCAAGCGACCTGTGAACCGGAACCGTCAGGGTCTGCCGTCGCCCATCTGGCAGAACCCGTCGCAGCTTCGCGTGGCTGCCGCGCGTCGCTACGACCTCGAACCTGAAAGACCCCAGAGCCCTGAGGACCTCACGCGCCGTCAGCCGCCTGAGCCCGGGGGACATTCATGCAGTCACCAGATGCTCATCCGCGGCCTACAACGCGATCGGCATCTCGTACGCGACCAGGATGCGGGCTCTCTTGGACAGCCCCAACGCTTCCACGTCCTCCCCCTCGAGATGAAGCGCTATCGCCTCCTGGAGGTTGGACATCAACTCGTCGACCGTCCTTCCTTGCGTGACGACGACATCCACTTGTGCATTTTGATTATCAAATTGATTTTTCAGGAGCGAGCGATGAGGGCAGCGGGCGCGCCGATGCTGGAAGCCCCCTTAGCGGGATTCGGTGATAACGTCCACCAGCGCGGGCCGTCTCTCCTTCTTCACATACCGGACTGCGCGCTCCAGGGCCGGACGGAGATCGGCGGGATCCTCGACCGGCCCTTCGCCGTGGACCCCAAACGACCGCGCCAGCCCGGCGAAGTCCACCGGGGGATCGACGATCTGCAGACCGATGTGCGCGTTCTCCACCGGCCGGCCCCGGGCCTTCGCCATCAGGATCTGGTGGTCCTCGTCGTTGTAATAGGACCGGTTGTTGAACATGACGACAAGCAGCGGAATGCGGTGGTGCGCCGCCGTCCACAGAGCGCCCGGCGTGTAGAGCAGGTCGCCGTCGGGCTGGATGTCGATACAGAGGGCGTCGCTCCCCAGATGCGCCAAGGCCGCGCCGATCGAATGCCCGACGCCGTAGCCGACCCCGCCACCCATGAGGGCCCCCACGTATTGCGAGGGGGCAGTCCAGTCCCACAGCCGACGGGTCCAGCCGCGCAGAGTCCGATTGACCAGGACCCAGTGCTCGTCCTTGACCACCTGCCAGAGATCGGACGCCAAGCGCGAGAAGGCGATCGGGCGCGCATCGCGGGTCCGTTCCGCATTGTCGCGCCATCGATCGCGCAGCCGGCGGCGCATCGCCTCAAGCGTTGAGAGCCTCCTCGCGCTCCGCGCGCGCGCGGATGCCCCAAGCCCCGGTTCGCGCTCCAGCATCGCCCGGCACCGGGCGGTCAGCGCCGGCACCGCCACAGCCGTATCCGCGGCGATGGCCAGATCGACGGCCTGCAGGCGGCCCTGCTCCTGGGCCCAGCTGCGGACCATCAGGTCGTTCAGCGAGATGTGGATGACCTTCGCGCCATCGCCGATGAGCGGGCGTGCCAGGCGGCTCGTCCTGTCCACGGTGAAGAGTGCCTTTTGTAAATCAAAGACGTCGAGCGCCAGGACCACATCGGCCTGCCCAAGCAACTCCTCCTGGGTTCCAGTCAGGTCGAGGGGATGCGTGTTCGGGAAGTTGAACCGGCTGCCCAGGTCGACCACGGGCAGCGCCAGCAGCTCCGCGAGTTCGACGAGCACCTCGACCCCCTTCGCGTTCCGCCCCACGTAATCCGCCAGGGCCACCGGATGTTCCGCCTCGACCAGCCAGCGCGCGGCGGCCTCGAGCGCGGCGGGGTCGCCCTGCGCACGCGCGGGAGCCGCAAACCGCGCGAGGTCTGGGATTGTCGCTCCTTCATCGATCCGTTGCTCCTGCAGCGCGGCGTCGAAGCACAGATAGATGGGCCCCTGTGGATCGGTCGTTGCAATCCGGTGCGCGCGGATGAATGATTCAACGATGCTTTGCAGGCTCGCGGGCTGGTCGTCCCACTTGACGTAATCGCGTACCGCCTGTCCCTGGACCTGGGCCGTGTGGATCCAGTCGATCCAGGGACGCCGCTGCTCGACGGCCATGGGGCCGGTGGCCCCGAGCACCAGCAGCGGCGCGCGATCCAACCAGGCGATGTAGACGGCCATCTGTGCGTGGAGCAGTCCGACGATGTCGTGCACGATCGCCGCCATCGGCCGTCCCTTTGCCTTACCGTAGCCGTGGGCGACGGCAACCGCAATCTCTTCGTGGCAGCACAGAATGATTTGCGGGGTGCGGTTCCCGCCATAGTTCACGATGGAGTCGTGCAGGCCTCGGAACGTCGCGCCCGGGTTGAGGGCAGCGTACTCGATCTCGTAGGCTTTGAGCAGATCGACGATCAGGTCAGAGCCGTATTCGAGCGTCCTCACGGTATCTCGTCGCTGCACAACCGCCTGAGCTCCTCCCGCGTCAACCCCCGCATGAGTTCACGCACGTAGCCGACGAGCGGCAGCGCAATGCCCGCATCGTCCGCCATCGCCGCGAGTTGCGCCAGGTCCTTCTCGGGCCAGGCCAGCGTGAGGAGCTCCATCTCGCGTAGCACGTAGCTATCCGCGCTGCTCGCCGCCAGCGCCTCGCGCAGACGGGTGGGCCGAACGCCGAGTCGGCGTGCCAGGGAAAACGCGGCGTGGACGCCTGCCACGCCCGTCCATAACAGCAGGTTATTGGCCATCTTGGCCACCTGCCCGGCGCCTACCTGCTCGTCGAGGTGAAACACCTGCCGGCCGAATGCCGCGAAGACCGGCCGGCAGCGCTCGAACACCTCGCGGGGGCCCCCGACCAGAACCGTGAGCGTTCCCGCTTCCGCGGCGCGCTGTCCCCTGGTCACCGGCGCATCGAGCACACCCACCCCTTTCGCGCGGGCCGCCTCTGCGATGTGCGTGCACGTCTGCGGTGTCACGCTGCTCGCGATGATGAGCGCCGATCCCGCGCGGGCCGACTCCAGAGCCCCGCCGGGACCCACGGTCACCGTCGTCACCTGCGCATCGTCGGCGACCATGACCAGGATCGCGTCACATACTTCACCGAGCGCGCGCGGCGACTCTGCGGATGTTCCGCCTGCCCCAACCAGCAGCTCGCCCCGCTGCGAGTCGGTATCGCACCCCCAGACGGCAAACCCCGCGGTCAGGAGATGACGGGCCATCGGCAGGCCCATGCGACCGAGTCCAATGACACCCACGCTGGCGGGCCAGGGAACGGACGTTCCTCCTCGGCTCACAGGTGTCGCTCGCTGCCGAAAACCAGTGATTTCACCACGACCGGGACGGCACCGCCGTCGGGCAACCTCGCGCCGATATCGACGTACTCGAACTGCCGCACATCGACTTCGTCGATGGACACGACCGGTCCGGGATACCGCAGCTCTTTGGTCAACAGCGCTCCCACGAGCCCGGCGATGTCCCGATCGAAAACCAGCACCGCGGGCTTCAGCCCCCATCTGACCAGCGCCAGTGCAGCGCCGATGCCCTCGGCCAGCCCGCGCACTTGCGCATACGTCGGGTCGATATCACAGGAAACGGCCAGCGCGCACAGACCTCCCTCGAGCTCAGACGCGTTCAACGCCTGCACAACCGCAGCGCTCACCGCGTCCCCGCTCATCGCAGGGCCGTCGAGGCGGACGGGCACCACCGGGAGGTCGCGAAGGGGCAGGACCGCCGCGTCCGATGTGTAGATCGTGCCGCCGCTGAGCTGCACGGTATATTGCGAGAGGCCGATGACCGTCGCGCGAATACGCTCGTCGGGCTCGATGATCGGAACGCGCAACAACGGGAGGCGCTCGCGCAGCTCCCGTGCCAGGAGCATCCCGAGATCGCCGTGGTCCTTCCGTTCGTGTCCGTAGAAGTACTCTGCGACCCCGCCGGACAGGCACAGCGCGTCGAGGTGGTGCGGGCCACCGAGCGGGGCGGTGAGGAGCAGCCGGCGCCCCGGCGCGGCCAGGCGGCGCCCCCGAATGAAGCCAATCGTGAGGTCGGCCAGGCGCCGTGCCAGCCTCCGCCGCGCCGCCAGCGAGAGCGTGCGCCCCAACCGCACTGGAATGTCGAGGGACGCCGCTATCTGCCGCCCCGGCTCCTCGATCCGGTCCACCCGGCCCTCACGGTCGAACGCGACGAGTCTGGCGCCGACGCTGATCGCAGCGGTCGCGACGATCTGGCCCCGGGACACCACCGCGGCCTTGCAGCTCCCCCCGCCGAGGTCGACGTTGAGGATCGTGCTGTGATCCCGCCGGGAGCGTTCTGCTGTGCCTGCGCCGAAGGCGGCGAGCATCGCTTCCAGCGACGGCCCAGCGGCAACGCTCACAAACCGCCCGGCGCCCGACGCCGCCGCCTGGGCCACCGCGGGGGCGTTCTCTTTCTTCGCGGCTTCACCGGTGGCAATCGTCACGCCGGTATCCACGGCATCGGGTGATATGCCGGCGTCCCGATAAGCACGTGCGAAGAACGCCGCCAGACGCCGCCCGTCAATCTGCCGCGCATCGCGGAATGGCGTGAGGAGCACACGCGAGCGGTAGATCGGCTCACGTCCCACCACCTCGTAGCGGCTCGACAGATGACGCCCCTGCCGGTGGAGGGTCAGGCGGGAGAGCGTGAGGTGTGACGTGGTCGAGCCGATGTCGAGCCCGACGCTCGTGAGCTCGAGCACTTCCGGCCTGATAACGCCCCCAATCTCATGCTCATGCGCGTGATCATGTCTATGATCATGGGAAGACATGTGGGCGTGATGCTGCGACGCCACGCCTGCCCGGAGGGTCGCGCGTTACCCGGTCTTGGATCCGGCCGGCATCTTTGACTGGACCTTGACCTTGGCCAGTTCGCCCTCGAATACCGCCCGGATCTGTGGGTTCTCGTCCTCGTACTCGATCTGGTCGCCGCCCTTCTTGAGGCTCTTGTCCACGTTGTCCTGGTTCCAGGCGAGCCCCGGCATCGGGTACTTCTTGCTCCCCCACCGCACCGCGAAATACCGGGCCGGCTCCACGCCGGCGTTGAAGTGCTGGTGAAACCACTGCAGCGGCGGCACAAGCAGGCTGCCCGGCTTCCAGTCGATGCGGACCTGCTCGCCGCGCTCGGGCCACATCAGCGTGTACCCTTTGCCGCTGAGGATGACGACGTGCGCTCCCGGTCCGTGACGGTGCGCCTTCTTGTACGTCCCGATCGGAAACTCGGAGACGTGCGCGATCATCGTGTTGTCGGCGATCTCGAACATGATATTGGTGCCGCCGGCGCCACGCTCTTTCCACTCGTGCAGCCGCAGGCCGCGCAGATCGGGAACGAAGTTCGTCTCCATGAAGCGGCCGACCAGCGACTTGGGCTCGGTGCTGAAGTAGGCGTCTTCCGACGCATAGCGATCCGTGAAGACATAGGGATTGTTGAAAATGAAGTCGATGTTGTGGAACAGGTCGAGCACCAGCGGCAGGGTCGTGACGCCGACATAGCGCACCGGCTCGTCTCCGGCCCCGTTGTGATGCTCGTGCCAGGTGTTCAGCGGGACCGCGAAGAGCGATCCCTCATGCCATTCGAATGTCCGCCGCGGAGATCCGTCCTGCCACACCGTCGTGGCGCCGCGGCCGCGGAGGACGTAGATGACCTCCTCGCAGAGGTGCCGCTGCGGCTTCAGGCTCCCCCCGGGCGGGATCTCGCACACGTAGCAATCGTTGGTCCCCCCGGTACCCTCGAGGACGACGTAGGCCCCGCGCCCGCCCCTGCGCTGCCACGGTCCTACCGGGACAGACGCGAGGTCTTGAATGAAGTATCCGGCATAGACCGGCAAACCCTCGCGCTCCAGCCACTGATCGTAGGGACGCCTGGGGTCCAGGGTCTTCGTGACGAGTTCAGGCATCTGCGTCCTCCTCTGTGCCCGGCGCTACACCGGGCGTCGGTGTTGCACTCTCGGTGCACCGGCCATCGCTGCGGGCACGCCTCAATCCCCGACGAGCGGCGCGTGCCCCTCGGGCCGGATGGCGACACAGCGCTCCGGATTGAACTCCAGGAACACTGTATCGCCCCTCTTGACTCGCAGCGAGGGATGCGCGTGCGCCCGCAGCATGAGTTCGCCGACCGCCAGCCGGCAGTCGACCGACTCGCCGAGAAAGACCACCTGCTGCACGGTTCCTTCCCACCCGCCCGGGCGACCACTCCCGTCGCGGATGGCGACGTCTTCCGGGCGGATCGACACAAGGACCTCGCTCTGCGGCGCGGCCCCACCCGGGATCATACAGGTCAGCGCGCCCTGGGCGGTCTCGACGCGGTACAATCCTCCCTCGTCTGCCGGCGCCACCACGCGACCCGGGATGAGGTTGGTCAGGCCGATGAAATCCGCGACGAAGCGGGTCTGCGGCCGCTCGTAGATGTCGCGCGGCGGCCCAATCTGGGCGATGCGCCCTTCGTGCATCACCGCGACAACGTTCGACATCGAGAGCGCCTCGACCTGATCGTGGGTAACGTAGACCGTCGTGATGCCGAGCTGCCGCTGCAGCTGACGGAGCTCCAGCCGCATCTGTTCCCGAAGCTTGGCGTCCAGGTTGGAGAGCGGCTCATCCAGCAGCAGCACCTGTGGCTCGCGCACGAGCGCCCGGGCGAGCGCCAGGCGTTGCTGCTGCCCGCCGCTGAGCTTCGTCGCCGGCCGCTGCTCCAGTCCATCCAGCCGTACCACGGCCAGCGCGGCGCGCACCCGCTCGACCATCGCGGGCTGTGAGGGGCGCATCCGGCCGACCCGGAGCGGAAATGCCACGTTGTCGAAGACGGTCATGTGCGGCCAGATGGCGTATGACTGAAAGACCATGCCGATGCTGCGTTGATTGGGGGCGACGAACAGACCCTGACGGGATGAGTAGACCGGCCGCTCGTCGAGCGCGATCTCTCCGCTGTCGGGACGTTCCAGACCGGCGATACAGCGCAGCGTCGTGGTCTTGCCGCATCCCGAGGGTCCAAGCAGCGTGAAGAAACGGCCCGCGGGCACCTCGAAGGTGATGCCATCGCAGGCGACAACCGTCCCGCGCTCGGTCTGGAAGACTTTCACCAGATCGGTGATCTTCACCATCCCGCGTTCCCCGCGCGCGACCTGCGCCGCAAGTGCAGCGCTAGTGCTGCACTCCATATCGCTGGCTCAACCGCTGGGACACCACGGCCAGGAGGAACAATGCCAGCACCAGCATGATTCCCACCGCGCAGAGCTCCTGAAAGTGCCCGGTCTGCCAGAAGTCAAAGATGATGACGGACAATACCTCCGCCCCCGGCCCCCACAGGAAGATGCTGCTGCCGAGCTCCCGGATCGACACGATGACGATGTAGATCCACCCGGCCAGCAGCGCCGGACGGAGCAGCGGGAGCACGATGCCCGTAAACGACCGCCACCAGGGCGCGCCGCTTGCCTCGGCGGCCTCCTCCAGTTCCCGATGGATCTGCAACAGGCCCCCGGAGCACGCACGCACCCCGTATGGCATGAACCGCGTGACGTACGCGACCAGCAGAATCCAGATCGTGCCGTAGATCGGGATCGGCAGCGTCAGATACACCCAGATGAGCGCGACGCCCATGACCACACTGGGGAAAATCAGCGGCAGCGACGCCAGGTTGTCGAGTATCCAGCGGCCGCGCAGGCGCGTGCGAATCACGATCCAGGCGATGACGGACGTCAACAGCATGATGATCGTCGCGCTGGCGACCGACAGCATGACGCTGTTGGTGATCGCCCGGGTCGTTTTCGGAAGCTTGAAGACGAAGGGGTAGTTCTCGAGGGTCAGTTTGGACAGGGCCGCGAGCGACGGCCGGAGATAGAAGGGGAGCAGCGAGTTCCACAACAGCACGAAGAACGGCAGCAGCACCATCACGGTCAGATAGATCACGATCACGGCCGTCGCCAGATAGCGCCAGGGTCCCAGGTCGATGACCCTCGGCCGGTAGCCCTTCCCCGTGACGGTCGCAAACCGCGTGGCCTCGCGGGTCACCCGCGCGTAGACAAAGAGACCGATGAGCGTCAGGATCAGCAGAACCGTAGAGTACGCCCCGGCAAGCCCGAAATCCGACGGGTACCCGCGAATCGCCAGATAGATCTTCGACGTAAAGACATGGATCCCCGCGGGGAGTCCGATGATCGCCGGCACCTCGAACGTCTCCAGTCCCCGGAGAAACAGCAGGAGGAACACCGACAGCATCATCGGGACGTTCAGCTTGAGTGTGATGTGATAGAAGGTCGCGGGCAGGCCGGCACCGGACATCAGGGCCGACTCCTCCAGCGCGGGATCCATTGAGCGAAAGGCCGCCGACATCATCAGGTAGACGATGGGCGACCAGTGCAGTCCTTCGACCCACATCATCCCCGGCAGCGAATACACGTTGAACGGCGGCCCGGCCAGCCCCAACAGATCCTTCAGCCACACGTTGATCAGGCCGATACGTGGACTGAGGAGGAAGATCCAGCTCACCGTGAACAGGATACCGGGGATGATGAGCGGGATCAGGCTCATCGCAAAGAACAGGCCGCGCAACGGCGTGTTGGTCCGTTCGGTGATCCAGGCCAGCCCGGTGCCGATGATGAAGGCCACGACCATCGTGCCGGCCGAAAAGACAACGGAGTTCAACAGGATGGGCAGCGTCGAGCGGTCGGTGTAGGCCCTGATGAAGTTATCGAGCGTGAACACCCCGACCTGCCCGCCCACCGTCGGGGTGAAGAAACTTCCGTAGATCAGGAAGAACAGCGGGAAAAGCGTCAGGTACGCGATGATACTTCCGGCCACGGCCAGGAGGATCGTCTGCCCGGATACGACCGACCGCAGCGGACGAGGCCAGGGGGCCGTCGGAGCGGAAGCCGCGCGCACCCTACCGCCGCCGCACGATCATCTCCTGCCAGAGGCGATCGTACCTGGAGTAGTTCTTCAGAAACGTGACAGGGTCGAGTCCCTTGTACACGAAGCCTCGGTTGAGCTCCGGAGGATCGGCGTTCACGAAGGAATGGGCCGGGATGCGGCCGAGCTTCGCGATCCCTTGCTGCCCTTCGGGCGACAGCATGTAGTCAATGAAGAGTATCGATGCGTGGGGATGGGGCGCATTCTTGGGCAGCGAGATCACATGAATCACCGCCACCACCGGCTCCAGCGGCCGCCACTCGATCGGCGCTCCTCGCCGTTTCAGGCGCTCCGGCCGGTGGTTGTAGAGCGTGGGCGATATGGGCGTCTCGCCCGCCACGACCAGATTGGCCAGCAGCGTGTGGCCTTTCCGGATCAGCAGTTGCTGTTCGGAGAGGCGCCTGAAGAACTCCATCCCCCTGGACTCGCCCCAGTGCTCCATCAGGGTGGCCAGCCAGATCTGGTCGTCGGCTTCGATCCCGATCTTGCTCCGCCACTTCGCATCGAGCAGATCGTCATACTTGGCCGGCGCGTCGGCGGCCCGCACAAGAGTCGTATTCCACCCCAGCACCAGCATGTTGTTGCGGGTGGCGACCCAGAAGCCCTTGGGATCCTGCGCCTGCCGGGCGTATGAAGCGGCGCGAGGTGTGAAGTAGGGCTGCCCGTACCCCTCGTTCAGCATCTTGGCGACGTCGATCCCGGTGCCCTCGAAGATGTCCGCGATGTACTTGCGGCCGCGGTACTCGGTGATGAGCTTCTGGGCGACGTCCTCTCCGGATGCCCGATAGACCTCGCCCTTGATGAAAGGATACTTCTTCATGAACCCCTCGATCAGCGGTTGCGACTCCTCGAGGTCCATCGACGTGTACACCAGGAGCGCGCCTTCCTTGCGCGCGCCCTCCTCGAGGAAGGCCTGGCGGTTGTCACCCTTGTAGTTCGCGACCTGCGCGACCGTCATCGCGCCCTGGGCCTGGCCCTGTGCGCCGGGCACGATCGCGAGTAACGCCAGGACAAGCACACTCAGGGCTCCCTTGCACGTCACCCCTGCCATATCCATCCCTCCCATGACTCGGCTCTCGCCTTACCATTCCGCCTTCAGGTCAAGGATCATACGGGCTACTCAGGGCTTGACCGGGCGTAAAGAGGAGGATAAATTGAACATTCAAACAAGTATTTCCCTATGTCCAGTTTCTATTCCTCCACGCCTGGGACTCCCGGTCGTCCCGGCGTCCGAAGGAGACCTCATGCCCGAGCGGCTCTTGACGCCAGACCAGGCGGCTGAGCGTCTCGCGATCAGCTCCAAGACTGTCCGCAACTGGTTGCGCGAGGGCCGGCTGCACGGAGTGAAGGTCGGCCGGTTGTGGCGCCTGCGGGAGCGGGAGCTGGAGGCGTTTCTACCCCAGGCGATCACCGATGATTTCGAGCCGGCGCGGTCCGAGCGGGGCGGTGCGCCGCCGACGCGCGCGTCTGAGTCGACGCGCGCCTATGACGGGATTCAGCTCGACGGAGCGGCGTCCCGCGCCGCGGCGACGGCCGAGCCACGCTCCTCCGGACCCTTGACACCGCCGGGACCGCCCGGTGAACCGGTCACGCTCGATGAGCAGGCGCTCTCGAAGAAGCAGATGCACCTGCTGCGCAGCACGTATCGGGTCCTTGCCGAGAAGGGCCTCAAGGAGCTCTCGCTCCAGCATGTCGCCGACCAGGCCGGCGTCAGCAAGGGCATCCTGCTCTACTACTTCGGATCCAAGGAGAACCTGATCCTGGCCGCGATGCGGTGGGTGCTCGGCCGGGTCGCCGAGCGCATCCGGACGGCCGTGTTCGAGGCGCGGTCGGCCGAAGAGAAAGTCACCGCGATGCTCGACGCGATCTTCATCGACCCCAAAGCCAACCGGGACTTCTACCTGGTCTTTCTCGACCTGCTGAGCACGGCGGCGCGCCTGGACCGCTTCGACGAAATCAGCGCGACCTTCAGAACCACGGTGAACGCAGTCTACGCGCACATCATCGAGCACGGCATCGAGCAGGGGACGTTCACGATCACCAACGCCAACGAGGCGGCCTCGGTGGTGCGCGGGATCATCGATGGGCTGTTCCTGCAGTGGCTGCAGGAGGCCGACCGCGACGCCATCCACGAGCGGACGCGCGAGACCTGCACACGCGCGGTCCTCGCGTATCTGCGCTCAGGGCGCGCCGCGCGCGTCTAGGGCCCAACCGGTCCGATCCTTTGGTATTGTGCTGTGACTCAAGGAGGAATATGCAATGGGAGGGTCTTCCGGCGAGGGCTGGCGTAGGGCTCTTCCCGTCTGATTCGAATGGTTCCCGCCAGCTTCCAGACGGTCTCCCGCCGGTCGCGATGAACTTCGGGCCCGCGAGCGAGATCCCCATCTGCGCCGCCACACGTGCGATCCGAGCCGCGTTGCTGGCGGCCGTGGTGATGCAGCAGCGCCGGCCCCCGCGTGCCGTTTCCTGGATCCACTCGGTTCACGCCCCCGCCGGCTGGGAAAATCCCATCGAAGATGGCGTGGGCGCGCTCCAGCAGGCCGTGGGCGGAAAGGGCGACTGCTACAGCCAGTGCGCGCTGGGCGAGCCAGCCGAGCGTGATGAACGATCGAACCGGTCGGTTCACCGTCCCGCTGCTGACAGTTGCGAACCCCGGAGAAGATGCTTGCGGGAGAAAGTCTGCAGGGGTGACCCGGAACGCGGTCGTCCCGCGCTCGACGGTTCTCTTGCCCTTGAATTCGTCCGACGTGAAATATACGCCGCCTTTGGCCAGCTCCTCGAGGGTCGGGTCTACCCCGTGCCGTCTCACGCTGGCCTCCAGATCGCCGAACTCGCATCCCGCCGATCGAAAAAGGGGGCGATAAGGGCTTCGCGAGGCCTCAAATCACGGCCGTGAGCTACCTGGGCCAGCCCGGGCCGCCGCTTCGCCTCGCGGCGGACACCGTCACGTAGCACGCCGCGGCAAGCAGGAATCCCGCAAGAAGGAAGCTGGCCACCCAGCCCTGCCGGGCCGCAAGTTCGGGGCCCGCGCTCGACATGGTGGCAAGGCCCGTCGCCAGGCCGAGGGCTGACCCTGCCCCCAGCATCTCTTGTCGGGAGAACCACTTGCTGTGCAGGTACGGCAGCAGTTTCGAGACGCCAGGTTTGCGGGGCGGCGCCGGATCGATTCCCGCTTTGACCACGGCATACGTACCGGTACGGCCGGGCACAACGACTTCTTCCCACGACTGGCCGCAGTTGTGGCACACGTACGTGACCTTCCGTCCGGGCAGCGGAAGAGAAGTGCGGGTCGCGACTTTGGCCAATCGTGGGATGTCCTTGAGTTGGACGCCGACGAATCTGTCGGGTCGCGCGTCACAGCAGCGAGCTTGTGCCGCTGTTGATAATGCCATTGCCGATTCGCCCCCCATGCAACGCCGGACACGCAGGCGGTACGGTCGGGCGACATCTGACTGTGGCTTACAGTGCGGCGTCTGCTACTGAAGGAATGGTATGAATTGAACAGGACAATCAAGGACGACGCGTATCGTTATCTCGCCCTCCGGCAAGGCCTTCTTCAACACGGCTCGAGTCTTGCCCTTCCCGTCTGACCGTAATGCGCTGGCCGAGCAGGCGGTTGACCGCCTAACGCCGCCGGTGGTGACCCCAAGGATCCGCGTTGTCATACTTTAAATCCTAGCTTTGACAGCACACGGCTCACAAAGTCTGCCTTGGCATCCGCGTAAGCTAACTTGTCAGTGCCATGTGTCTTTGAAAGCGTCTCCTTCATTCCCTGGTATTCTTTCCGAGCACTTTCGTTGCTCCTTAAATGGTCTCTGAAGGCCAGTTGCCTCTTTAGATACTCATTCCCTTTTTCATACATGTGGATTTGATGGGTTCGTGGCTCGCCTTTGCTAAAGTAGTGTCTTTCAGGCAACTCATCGAGAATTCTGTGCTTGTAGCCGATTTCTCCAAGACCTTCAACGCACTTGTAACCATCCTGAAAATCACGCAGTTCAATGGCAATGTCGATTATTGGCTTGGCACTGAGGTTTCTGACTGCGGTGCTCCCTATGTGATGATACGCAACAACATATCCGCCGATTTTTCCTCGGATGGCGTCCTTTTCTCTTTCGTATTCCTCTTCCCATCGCTCATTCCAGAGAACGAGAAACACTTCTCCTTTAGGCAAACCAAGCATCGATCAGGGGGCCACGGCCTTGTTGAAACCCGGCTTGCGCTTCTCCACGAAAGCCCGGACGCCCTCGCGCCCATCGGCGCTGCGGAAGAGCCCATCGAGCAGTTCCCGTTCAACCCGCAGCGCATCGTCCAGCGGCCGATCGCGGCCCTGCTGCACCGCGAGCTTGATGCCGCCGATGGCGCTGGCCGAGCCTTCGGTGAGCAGCCCCGCATACGCCCGGGTCTCCGACTCGATCCGCTCGCGCGGAAAGAGCCGGTCCAGGATGCCCATCTGGTGAGCCTCCGCCGGGGCCAGGCGACGGCCGGTGATCATCACGTCGAGCGCGCGATTCCAGCCGATGAGGCGCGGCAGCCGCTGCGTGCCGCCGTTGCCGGGCAGCAGGCCCAGGGTCACCTCAGGCACGCCGAGGAAGTAGTCCCCCTCCGCGCCAAAGCGCAGGTCGCACGCCAGGGCGATCTCGAGCCCGCCGCCGAGTGCGTGCCCCTGCACCTGCGCGATGAAGACTTTCGGGATCTCCGCGATCCTGCCGAGCGTCTGATGCGCGAGCCGGCACATCTCCATGTTGCGCTCGGGCGGATTCTCGTTGAAGGCCTTGATGTCGGCGCCGCCGCAAAAGAATTTCTCGAGCGCGCTGAGGACAATCACCACCCGCGACCCCGCGTCGGCGCCGGCGGCTTCAATCGCCTTCCGCAGCTCGTCGATGACACCGTAGTCGTAGCTGTTCGCCGGGGGGCGATTGAGGGTCACAAACCCGATGCTGTCCTCACGCGCGTACTCGACGGCCATGCGCCTGCCTCCTATTCGAGATCTCCGATGACCACGGACTTGAACTCCGTGTAGTAGTCGACCGCCTCGGGGCCATGCTCGCGGCCCATCCCCGATGCCTTGACCCCGCCAAAGGGCAGTTCATCGTACCCGTAGTGGATCTGATTGACCCACGTCATGCCGGCCTCGAGGTCCTGCGCGGCCTTGTTGATCCAGCGGATGTTGTAGGTCCAGATCGATGAGCCCAGGCCATAGATCGAGTCGTTGGCCATCCGGATCGCCTCGTCGATGTCTTTCACCTTGAAGACCGGAAGCAGGGGACCAAACGTCTCTTCCTGGACAACCCGGCTGTCGTGCGGCGCGTCGATGACCACGGTCGGCGTGAAGAAGAAGCCCTTGTCGCGTCCTTCAGGGATCTTCCCGCCGTGCGCGACCCGCGCGCCCTTCGTGGTGGCGTCCTTGAGCTGGCTGATGATCTCATCCCGCTGCGCTTTCGTATGCAGCGGGCCGAGGCGGATCTTCGGGCGCTCGGCCTTTACCCAGCCCTCGCCGGGCTCATAGCGGGCGACGCCGGCCAGCAGGCGTTCTAGAAACTGATCATAAACCTCATGAAAAACATACACTCGCTTGGAGGCCAGACACGCCTGACCCACGTTCCAGAACCGGCCGATGAGCGTGGCCTTCGCCGATTTGTCCA
>JBQTJP010000268.1:0-5923 GCA_052386995.1 Armatimonadota bacterium | reverse complement strand
TGAGAGGAGGCGATCTGTGGCTACCACGAAGGCACGCGGCTCGGCGAGAAAGGTCCCTGCCCGGCGGGCCCCCGGTGGGAAGATCCCGCTCAATGAGATCGTGGTGCTCAAGCTCAAGGAGGACTTGGAGAACGCCCCGCGCCCACTCCTCGAGGCCATCCGCAACACGCTCCGCGTCAGCCGGGATGACGTCAAGAACGCCATCCTGACGCGCTCTCTGAGTCTCACCCGGCGGGCTATGGAGCACGTCTCTCCAGGCACCCTTGGGGAGGCCGTGGCTGCCAGCACGGATCAGGAAGCCATGCTGCGGATCCTGGAGGCGCCCGAGATGGCGGCGTCGGCGCTCGATACCGCGACCATCGACGCGGCTCGCGTGGCGGGGATCGAGGCTCGCGACCAGCTCCTCACCGCCCAGGGTGGATCGTGGCCGGTGGAACGGGTGGCGAAGTACCTGGGCCTGACCCGTCAGGCGGTCGACAAGCGCCGCAAGGCGAACAAACTGATCGGCCTCACGGTGGGGCGCCATGGCTACCTCTATCCATCCTGGCAGTTCAGCCGGAGCGGCACCGTGCCCGGACTCGAGGATGTGCTGGGAGCGCTGCACCGGCACGACCCGTGGTCGCAGGTCATCTTCCTGCTGAGCCCCAACGATCGCCTTGACGGGGTGACCCCACTGGAGGCGTTGCGAAAGGGGCAGACCGAGGATGTCAAGATCGCCGCCTCCTTATTCGGAGAGCATGGCGCAGCCTAGCGTGGGGGGTCCGGACGCCCTCGGAGGCCCCCCAGAAGACCTGAGTGAGCGGTCACTTCCCCTCGTCCCGTTCTCCGACATGGCGTATCGAGTGTACTGGCTCGACCGGGACCCCAGATATTTTGGGAAGACCAAAGCATCGCGCTTCAATGATCCGTTGGGCGACTATGGGGTCATGTACGCAGCCGTCACGCCTGAAGGTGCCTTTGCCGAGACGTTGCTGCCGCGTCCCGGCGTGCTAACGCTCACCACGCGTGCAGGGGGAGAAACCGTCCCGGTCTCCGGTGCGATGATTGCGGCTCACGGGCTGGCCCGGGTGACCTGTACGAGCCCCCTCCAGTGCGTCGACCTGAGCGGTGAACACCTGGCCTCTATCGGCGCGGACGCGAGCGTTGCGACAGGCCGGTGGAGGATCTCGCAACAGTGGTCGCGGGCCTTCTTTACTCATCCCTCGCAGCCGGACGCCATCCTGTATCGCGGCCGGCGGGACCCCTCCTTGCTGTCGCTCGCCATCCACGAGCGGGCCGGCCCCAAGATCACGGTGACCGCGCTGGGAGGGCTGTCCGAGCCGCACCACGCGGGGCTGCTGGCCGCGATCATTCGACGCTATCACGTCGTGATCGTCCCGAGCCGATGAGAGTGAAGAAACCTCACACCCCACGCGCGTCGCGGGCGGAGCAGACCTCGCTCGATCTCGGGATCGATCCGCCGAAGGGCAAGGCCATTCGCCGCGACTACGTGAGGGAAGCCGCCTGGGTCATTCAGGCTGTCGGCGAGGCTGCTTGCGCGGTAGCTGAGGCGAGACAGAGGGAAAGACTCTCGCAGGCAGGTTGACCGCAAACCAGTCCGTGCCGACTGTGCACGAATTGTGCACATAGCCGGCGCGACTAGGCAAACTCAGACGGGTGAACAGGCGTTCACAGGAATGGCTGAAACCCAAGCAGGGAGCGCCATTCGGGACTAGACGGAACTAGACGGATTCCGGTGGGCTATCGGTTCGATTCCCGCCGCCTCCACCAATGCTAACGCAAGCAGGGCGCGGGCTCCCGTCCGCGTCCTTCGCTTTGGGTGGCAAGTCGGTGGCAGGCGGATATTCACTGCTTGGGCTGAGCTAGGATCTGGTCTGCGAACTCGACATATCCGTACTGGTTCGGTCCCACATGTCGTTTCCGGTACTCCAGGAACATGTCCCACAACTCCTTGCGGTCGTTCGGTGCGAGTTCGCAGAATCGAGCGAACTTTTCTGCTGAAAGCTTCCGTTTAAGGCTTGCGAGCAGGGACGAAGCATCTCTCGACTCGCTACTTTCCTTCTGGTCGTCAGGTTTGTCCACCCTACACCTCACCTGCATCAGGATGCGTAAGTTGCGGGACAACTCTACTACAGAATAGTCCGGCGGTGGCAATGAACACAACTTATCTGATCGAAGCCGCAGGGGAGGATTAGCGTCGAGAAATTCAGGGGCCGGGGCTCACTCGTGTGAACGCGCGCGATGCAATCTGGCCCACGCGTCCAAGCACACCGAGGCGTCGGCCGTTCACGGTGACATCCACGCCTCCGGCGTTGCCCGAGCGGATCTGCAGGACGCGGTTCGCGCTCCAGCGCCGGACGTCACCGGGACGCAGCACGTTCTCGAAAACCTTCACGCCGTCGGCTGTCACCCTGATCCAGGACAGTCCGGTCGCCGAGATCACCACCATGACGCCGCGAGTGAGAGGTACGTCCCCAGCTGACTGAGCCGGGGCGGAAGGTGGGGACGGCAATGGCGTGCTGGCCGGGACCGGGACGGGCAGGGGTGAATTGGGCGCTTGCGGCACGTGCTGGGAATCGACAGCCTCGTGACCCGGCGCTGTATGCTGCTCAATTGCCGGCCGCGAGCTTGAAGACAAGCCGAGCGATAGTCGCAGGAGTTGAGGGAATTCCGCGGCGCCCATGATGGCCAGAAGGGCGGCCAGACATACGCCGGCCCAAAACTCATAGGGCAACCGTCGGCGCGGCCGGGGGAGCTTTCGCACGTCGCGAAGCTCATCGTGGGCATCGATCCGCGCCGCGATGACCGGCGCACGCGGAGGGGCGACGGCCCTTGCTTCGGACGTCAATGGAGGCGCCGATGGAATGAATGCGGCGCTTCGAGCCTGCGCCACTGCCTGAAGCTCCCTGACGCTGATGAACCCGCCGCTCTCCTCCATCAGGGCCGGGGGCCGCGCGCGCCGAACCGCTCGCTTGACAGCGCTCACACTGCGCAGAGTCCTCCGTAGATTCGCCGGAAACCGATAGAACGCCAGGCACAGCGGCAGATCGGCCTCGAGATCGTGGACGATCCGCCCGCCACGGTCGCGCCAGCGGTGGCGCCATGCGAGGAAGCGCGCCACGGCGGCATCGCGGTCGTGCGCCTGGAAGATTCGGCGCGCCTCGGTGAGGAAAGCAGCCTGGCCGCTGGGGTCCACTTTGCCGCGTATGGCTGCCAGCCGGTGAGGCACGCTGAGCTGCAGCGTTGCCCGAGGGAATGTCTCCCGGATGGCTCCCATGACCGCCGGATGGCCGTCACAGCAGATGAGCAGCGGATCGCCTGGCACCTTTTGCGCGTGGAGGCCACGGAGGAGCGTCAGCCACGCCCGCTCATCCTCCTCTGCGACCGGCCGAATCTCCAGGGGGTGGAACGTACCATTGAGTGTCAGCCCGAGCGCGCACAACGCGACACTGGGCGTGTGCGTCTGACGTAACGGCACGCCGTCCAGGAGGAGAAACGCTATGCTTGGCTGCATGGCTGACACCTCGGGTCGTTCCAGCCCTGGCGGTCAGTCGCGTCGGTTTCCAGGCACTTCTTGGAACATTATGTGAGGATTGTGCCCGGATTTCTGGAGCTTTAGGCGCGTCTCTATCCGACCGACCACAACTGGTGCCACAATGGCAGGGACACCCAGAGGAGGATGCTGATGTCGAAAAGCAGAGGGGCCGCCAAGCCTCAGATCAAAGTCAGGCGCATCCTGGTGCCAACAGATTTTTCATCCGGAGCGCAAGCCGCGCTCAACTGGGCCTCCGCGCTGGCCGGGACGTTTGGCGCTGAGATGCTCCTACTGCACGTGCTCGACGTCCGGCTGGCCGCCATCGCCGGCCTGCCGCCGGACCTGGCAGCGATGCCGGCCGTGGACGAACTCGTGCAGAGCGTCAGTGCCGAGGCCGAGCAGCAGATGCAGGCGCTGGCCGCTCGGTTTCCGGACGCCAGGACCATCCTCAAGGAAGGCGTGCCTCGCGTGATCATCCTCGAGGTGGCGAAGGCCGAAGGCGCCGACCTCATCGTCTTGGGCACGCACGGCCGCACCGGCCTGTCGCACGTGTTGTTCGGCAGCGTCGCTGAACACGTTGTGCGACACAGTCACGTCCCCGTGCTGACCGTCCGGCAGCAAAACGTCGCCTAGAGAAGTGGCGAGCGTGAACGGCGCGTCGTCCGTCGACTGGTACCGGCTCCCCGTTGAGGAGACCTTGCGTCGGCTTGCGACGACACCGTCGTCTGGTCTGACGGAAGCCGAGGTGCGGCGGCGCCTTGAGCGGTACGGGCCGAACGAGGTCGCAGACCCGGGAGGCCGGCGTCCATGGCAGATCCTGCTCGCCCAACTGACGGGCGTCATGACCTTCGTCCTCTTCGCGGCTGCGGCCATTTCGGTGTTCCTCGGCGACGTGCTCGACGCGGTCGTCATCCTGGCGATCGTCATCCTCAATGTGGTGCTAGGGTTCTTTCAAGAGTACCGCGCCGAGCAGTCGATGGCCGCGCTGAAGCGAATGTCTGCACCCGTCGTGCGCGTGCGCCGCGGTGGTCAAGTGCAAGAGATTTCCGCCCGCGACCTGGTGCCGGGGGACGTCATCCTGCTCGAAACCGGCAACGTGGTCCCGGCGGACGGGCGCCTCTTGCGGGGCACGAACCTCCGCGTCCAGGAAGCGGCGCTCACGGGTGAGTCGGAAGCGGTCGAGAAGGATGCCGGTATCGTCTTCGAGACCGATCGGGCCGTCGGCGACCGGCGCAACATGGTGTACTCCGGCACCGTCGTCACTTATGGCCACGCCGAAGCGATTGTCACCGCCACCGGCATGGACACCGAGCTGGGCAAGATTGCCGGGCTGCTCCAGTCGGTGGTGCAGGAGCAGACACCGCTGCAGAGACGCCTGGACCGGCTGGGCCGGATGCTCGCGGCAGCGGCGCTGGTTCTCGTCGTCGTCGTGTTCGCGCTGGGAGTGCTGCGCGGCGAGGACTGGCAGGTGATGCTGCTGACCTCGGTCAGCCTGGCGGTGGCCGCCATCCCCGAGGCGATGACGGCCGTGGTTACGATCGCGCTCTCACTGGGGGCGCAACGCATGCTGAAGCGCCAAGTGCTCATCCGTCAACTGCCGGCCGTCGAGACCCTGGGCTCGGTCAATGTGATCTGCTCCGATAAGACCGGGACGCTGACCGAGAACCGCATGACGGTGACGGCGCTCGATATCGCCAATCACCGCATCCAGTTCGTGCAGCGGTCCGACGGGTTCGAGCTCGTCCCCGACCACTCGCCCGAGGCCCCGGGTGTGCAGCCGACCCTGGACCTGCTGCTGATCGCCGGTGCGCTCTGCAACGACGCCGTGCTGCAGCCTGACGAACGCGATCCTCGGACGTATCGGCCGCTCGGCGATCCGACCGAAGGCGCGCTCGTCGTTGCCGCGGCCCACGTCGGCATCCTCCAGAGCGATCTCGATCGGGCCTTCCCACGCGTGGCCGAGCTACCGTTTGACTCGGAGCGCAAGCGCATGACGACCGTGCATCGGGTGCCGCGCTCTCGCGCCGAGATCCCTCCGGGCCTGGCACCGGTGTGGGAACGCCGTTCGCGCCCGAGCGCTCCGCCCCCGTACCTGGCTGCAACCAAGGGCGCGATCGACGGCATGCTCGGGATCGCCTCGACCGTCTGGGTGAATGGTCAGGCCGAGCCGCTGGACGACGCGTGGCGCGCGCGGGTGATGGCCGCGCACGACGAGCTGGCCGAGGACGGCATGCGGATCCTCGGCGTCGGCGTACGCCCGCTGGACCGCGAGCCCGGCACGAACGAGCTGGCGAATCTTGAACGGGACGTGATCCTGCTCGGCCTGGTCGGTATGATCGATCCGCCGCGCCCCCAAGTGCGCGAGGCCGTGCAGCTGTGCAGAACGGC
>JBQTJP010000267.1:0-11851 GCA_052386995.1 Armatimonadota bacterium | reverse complement strand
GCGAATCGCGCCGCCTAAAATCTTACCCAAGGGGCTATCGTCGCGTCACGAAAGATCTTACCCGAGCAGACATCGCTCTCGGAGGACCCCCATGAGCCCCCAGTCGCGGCATGAGTACCTGGCCCTGATCCGTCAGCGCTATCGCACCGCCTCGCGGCCGGCGAAGGCCCGCCTCCTCGACGAGGTCTGTGCCACCACCGGCTACCATCGCAAGCACGCCATTCAGGTCCTGACCCATCCTCCGTCCTCGACACGGACGAGACGCCGACGCCGCCCCACCTACGGGCCACAGGTCATCGAGCGCCTGGCCGCGATCTGGGAAGCCGCCGGCTATCCCTGGTCGGTCCGGTTGAAAGCCCTTCTGCCGCTTTGGCTCCCCTGGGCGCAGCGCCGCTGGCGCATCGCTCCCCCCGTCGCCCGCCAATTGCTGAGGATCAGCCCTCGGACCATCGACCGCCACCTCCAGCCGCGCAAGCGCCAGCAGCGCCGCCGCCTCTACGGCCGCACGAAACCCGGTACCTTGCTCAAGCACCACATCCCCATCCGGACCACGCACTGGGAGGTGTCCACGCCCGGCTTCGCCGAGACCGATCTGGTCGCCCATTGCGGCCCGGCGGCAGAGGGCGACTATCTCCACTCGCTGACCCTCACCGACATTCACTCCACCTGGGTCGAGACCCGCGCGGTCCTCGGCAAGAGCTAGACTGCCATCGTCGCGGCCGTGGAGGAGATCGAGCAGGCCCTGCCCTTTCCCCTGCGCGGGCTCGATGCTGACAACGACGCCGGCTTCATCAACCACCACCTGTTCCACTACTGCCAGCAGCACGGCATTCAGTTCACCCGCGGCCGCCCCTACAAGAAAGACGACAATGCTCATGTCGAGCAGAAGAACTGGACCCACGTGCGGAAGTTCTTGGGCTGGGACCGCTATGATTCCCCCGCCGCCCGCGATGCGATCAACGAGCTCTACCGCGGGGAGCTCCGGTGGATGATGAATCTGTTTCAACCCTCCGTCAAACTGATCCGCAAGGTCCGCGTGGGCGCCCGGCTCACCCGCCACTACGATCGCCCGCAGACGCCCCTGGACCGTCTCCTCGCGTCTTCCGACACCGATCCCGCGCGCCTGCCGGCACTCCAGCAGCTGCGCAGGCGCCTCGATCCCTTCGCCCTCGCCGCCGCGATCGAGCGCAAACTGGCTCGGGTCTATCGCCTCGCGACCCCTCAGTACCGCCCCCGTCGGAGGGGCCCTGGAACGCCTCCCCCACGTCCGCTCAGTCGCATCGAGCGTGAGACCTTCAGGGATGTGGCTCGACGCCTCCGCATGGCCGTCCAGATGGCAGACCTAACACCCGGGGAGCTTTCGGTAAGAACTTACGTGGCGCGATGATGACCCGCTCGGTAAGATTCTCTCATGACTTGACAGGCGCCGCGCTCGTGCGCACCAAGGAGTGCTCAGAAGCGCGGCGAACTTCACGCACGACCCGTGGCTCCTGGCGGGTCGGTGAGCCATGACCAGGCGCCGCGCTGCTCCTCTCGATTCCCCTGCGGCCACCGGACCAGGACGCCGGCCGATCGCCGACGCACCCGTGCAATATCTGCGGGGCGTTGGGCCCGCGCGGGCGGCTCTGCTCGGCCGGATGGGCATCGAGACCGTCCGAGATCTCCTCCTGCATCTGCCGCGCCGTCATGAAGACCGCCGCCACCCCGTGCCGCTGGCGCACCTGCGCGAAGGCGCCGAAGCGGCATCGATCGTCCGCGTCGAGCGCATCCAGCTCGTGCGTACGCGCCGCGGGGCTCCGCTGGTGCGCGCGGGAGTCGCGGACCCGACCGGCGTGGCGCACGTAGTGTGGTTCAATCAGCCCTATCTGGCGCAAACGCTCTCCCGCGGGCAGGAGATCAGTCTCTACGGCAGGGTCGAGCGCGCCGGGCGCGGGCTGCAGTTTCTCTCCCCTGAGGTCGAGGTCCTAGACGGAGACCAGGAGCCGTGGCTGATCGGCAGACTGGTGCCGATGTATCCGAGCACGGAAGGCCTACCGCAGCGGACGCTGCGAATCATCATCCGCGACGCACTCGAGGCCCACGCGGAGGTCATACCCGACGTGCTGCCCGACGCGCTGCGCCGGCGTTTTCGTCTCCCGGCGCTCCGAGAGGCGCTGTGGGCGGCGCACTTTCCCGACGATGACGGCGCCCAGCGCGCGGGACGGCGACGCCTGGCGTTCGAGGAGCTGCTTGTGGTGCACATTGGCATCCTCCAGCAGCGGCGCGCACTGGAGGCCACGCCGCGGGGTGCGACGTACGGGCCGTCCGGCGGCCTCCAATCGCGCTTTTTCTCCTCTCTACCGTTCCCCCTGACTGGTGCGCAGCGCCGTGTCATCGCCGAGATCGCCCGGGATATGCAGCGGCCCGTGCCGATGAACCGGCTGCTGCACGGCGATGTCGGCTCCGGGAAGACCGTGGTGGCGGCTGCGGCCCTGGCGGCGTGCGTGGATGGCGGGTACCAGGCGGCGTTGATGGCGCCGACCGAGATCCTGGCGGGACAGCACCACCTCACCATGGGCCGCCTGCTCGGTCCGCTCGGCGTTGACGTACATCTGTTGGCCGGTGGCGCCGAGGGCGGCGTCCGCGAGGCCGCGCTCGCCGCACTGCGGCGGGGCGGCCCTGCCGTCGTTGTAGGAACGCACGCACTGCTGGAAGAACGCGTTGTCTTCGACCACCTGGGCCTCGTGGTCGTGGATGAGCAGCACCGGTTCGGTGTCATGCAGCGGGCCCGCCTGCGCGGCAAGGGGCGCGCCCCAGACGTTCTCGTGATGACGGCGACGCCGATTCCGCGCACGCTGGCACTCACGGTCTATGGGGACCTCGACGTCTCCGTGCTCGACGAGATGCCGCCGGGCCGGCGACCGCCGGCCACGTACGTGCGATCGTCGGCGGCGCGGGCAAAGGTCTACGCCTACGTGCGCGATCGGGTGAAGGCCGGCGCGCAGGCGTACATCGTCTGCCCGCTCATAGAGGAATCGGAGGCCGTGCAGGTGCGATCGGCGCTCGATCTCGCCGCCGAACTGTCCGCGGGGCCGCTCGCCGGCCTGCGGGTCGCAGTGATGCACGGCAGGCTTCCCGGTCCCGAGAAGGCGGCGCGCATGGAGGCCTTCCGCACCGGTCAGATCGATGTGCTCGTCGCCACGACGGTCATCGAGGTGGGCATCGACGTGCCCACCGCGTCCCTCATGGTCGTGGAAGACGCGGACCGGTACGGGCTGGCGCAGCTGCATCAACTCCGGGGACGCATCGGTCGGGGAGACGCGCGCTCACAGTGCATCTTGATCGCGGATCCGACCACACCCGAGGCGCACCGGCGCCTGGCCGTCATTGCCGCCACGCACGACGGGTTTCGCATCGCTCAGGAGGATCTGATGCTGCGCGGCCCCGGCGAGATTCTGGGGGTGCGGCAGCACGGGCTCGCCGGCCTGCGAATCGCGGATCTGGTGACGGACCTGCCGCTGCTCGAAGAGTCGCGCGAGGCCGCGCGCACGTTGCTCGCCGACGACCCCACGCTGACCGATCCTTCCCTGGCGGGGCTTGCGGATGCCGTTCGGGTCCAACTGGCCCAGCGCAAGGGTCTCGCATCGGTCGGATGACCGGCATGCGCATCCGCCGCGAGTACGTCCGTCGCCCCCACGGGCAATCGGGCGCCCGGCGGGCTCCGCCCGGAGCCCGTGAGACACTGCGTCCCACGGCGGCGCGCGTGCGCGATGGTCTCTTCAACAGTCTGGGAGCGGCAACGGCCGGCGCCAGCGTCCTCGATCTCTTTGCCGGCACCGGGGCGCTCGGGATCGAGGCCCTGCACCGTGGGGCTGAGCGGGCGGTCTTCGTCGAGCAAGATCCGCGTCACGCACGGGCGATCGAGGACCGGCTGCGGCAGGAGGGCGTTCGAGGCCGGGCGGAGGTTCGGTGCGAGGACGCGCTGGTCGCCGTCGGACGTCTGGGCGGACGCGGGGCCTCATTTGATCTGATCCTTGTCGATCCGCCGTACGGTGCGGGATGGCTGGCGCGATCAATCGCGGCGGTCGCCGGCGCGGGCTTGCTGGCGCCTTCGGGCGTCATCGTAGGAGAAGGGCACTGGCGCGATCGGCCCGCGCTGCCCGAGGGGTACGCTGTGGCGCGGGAGGCGCGCTACGGGGAGACGGTGCTCTGGTTCATCCGCGCGGGGCCGCGTCCGTAACCCGCCGGGAGAGGAGGCGTCGTGCGCATCGCAGTGTATCCTGGGACCTTCGATCCGGTGCACCACGGGCATATCGACGTGATCCGCCGGACGACCCGGCTGTTCGACCGTGTGATCGTGGCGGTGGCCGAAAACGTCGAGAAGGGCCGCAGCGCCTTCTCGCTTTCGGAGCGCGTTGCGATGCTCAAGGACGTCGTCGCCGAAATGCCCACCGTGGAAGTCGCGGCATACACCGGCCTGACCGTCGCCTACGCGAGCAAGCGGGGCGCCACCTGCATCGTGAAAGGTCTGCGGGCGGTCGGGGACTTCGATTTTGAGTTGAAGCAGTCCGCGATGAACCGCAAGCTGGCGCCCGACCTGGATACGCTGCTGCTCATTGCCGATCCTGAGTACGCGTTCATCTCCTCCTCGCTGATCCGTGAAGTCGCCAGCCTCGGCGGCTCGGTCGACAGCATCGTGCCGCCGGTCGTTGCGCGCCGCCTCAGCGTACGATGGCCCGTGGGGGCCGGAGGCTGACGGGTGGATTCGGCGCTGGAGATTCTGGATCGCCTGGAGCGCGTGTTGCAGCGCCATCTGGGCCGTCTCCCGCCGGCGCAGCGGCAGGCCGTTGAGGCGGAGGTCATGGGGCTGGTGCGCATGGTTCGCACCGCCCTGCCCAGGGAGTTGCACCATGCGGCGGGTCTTCAGGAGGAAGCGGAAGCCGGGCTGGCACGCGCGCGGGAAGAAGCGCGCCGGCTGATCCTCGACGCCCAGGCCCATGCTCGATCCCTCTCAGAGGCGGGCCGCTCCGGGTCCGGACCTTTGAGGCCGGCGGGCCCACCCGGCGTTGATGAGGCACGGCGCGAAGCCGAGCGCCTTCGGCGGGGCGCGGACGAGTATGCGGCGCAGGTGCTCCAGCGCCTGGAGGCGGAAGTGGAGCGTGTCCTGGCAGCGATCCGTCGCGGCCGGGAGGTGCTCCACACGACGGAAACGACCGAGCGGCGCGGCGGATAGGCCGCCACGTTCGTTGACACCCAAAAAACGGCGTCCCTATAATGGGAAAGTCTGACGGAGGCTGCGCGCCATGACGGTAGATCTGCGGCCCCTTCGAGACGAGCGCGGCGCCACGATGGTCGTGGCGTGCGACGAGACCGTCCCCAGCCAGATCGCCGAGGTGCCGTTTGGCGAGCCGGTCGTGGGACGGCTCGTTCTGACCAATCTTGGCAGCGTGCTCCGCGTGGACGGCCGCCTGGTGACGCACGTCGAGATGACGTGCGATCGATGCGCCAGGCCGTTCCGGCACCGTCTCGAGGCAAGGGTCATGGAAGACCTCGAGTGGACGGGCACCGAGGGCCCGATCGTGATAGAGGGGGGCGCGACCACGCTCGACCTGCAGGCCCTGGCCCGCGAGCAGTTGCTCCTGGCCCTGCCTATGGTGGCCAGGTGCAACGAGGCCTGTAAAGGGCTGTGCGACCGCTGCGGCGCCGAACGCGGGGCGTGCAGCTGCCGCGATGAAGCCGTTGATCCGCGTCTGGCGCCGCTGAAGCGCTGGCGCCGGGATCCACAGTAGAGGGGGACAGCGATGGCTCAGAAGCGACGTCATTCACGGGCGCGCACCGCGCGCCGGCGCAGCCGGTGGAAGGCGACGCCGATCACCCTCGTGACGTGCCCGCAGTGCAAGGCGCGGATCGTTCCACATCGTGTCTGCCCGTCGTGCGGCTACTACGCGGGCCGAGAAGTGATCGCCGTCGAGACCGCACGCCCCAAGAAGAAAAGGGAAGCCTAACCTTCTTCCGTGGCTTCTTCACTCACGCGTCGCGGGTCGACGATCGCGGGCATGGGACTGAGCATCCCCCCGCGCATCATGACCAACCATGAGATCGAGGCGCTTGTCGACACGAGCGATGAGTGGGTGCAGACCCGTACGGGAATCCGGGAGCGTCGCGTGGCCGCCGATGCGGTCGCGACCTCGGACCTCGCCGTTGAGGCCGCCGAGCGTGCCCTGCACCGTGCCGGAGTCGCGGCCAGAGACCTCGATCTGATCCTCGTCGGCACGGCCACGCCCGACATGCTCTTTCCGGCAACGGCCTGTCTGGTGCAGGACCGGTTGGGAGCGACGCGGGCCGGGGCCTTCGATGCATCGGCCGCCTGCAGCAGCTGGGCCTACGCCGCAGCGCTCGGACACGCGGCCGTCGCGTCGGGGCGCGCGGACACCGTGCTTGTGATCGGGGCCGAGACCCTGTCGCGGATCACCGACTGGACGGACCGCGCGACGTGTGTGCTCTTCGGCGACGCGGCGGCGGCCGTTGTCCTGCGGCCGTGCGCCGCCGACGAAGGCTTCCTCGCCTTTCACCTTGGTGCCGACGGCGCCGGCGGTCTGCTCATCTGTCAGCCGGCTGGAGGATCTCGAATGCCGGCGAGCGCCGAGTCCGTGGCCGCCCGAGGGCATTACATCAAGATGAACGGCCGGGAAGTGTACAAATTCGCCGTCCGGGTCATTCCCCGGGCGCTCGAGTCCGTCGTCGCCCAGGCCGGGTACACCATCGACGACGTCGATTGCTTCATCCCTCATCAGGCCAACCTTCGTATCATCGAGGCCGCGGCAAAACGACTGGGGCAGCCCCTCGATCGATTCTTCGTCAATGTCGATCGGTACGGGAACACGTCGTCAGCATCGGTGCCGGTGGCGCTCTACGAGGCGGTCGAGCAGGGCCGTATCCGTGCGGGTGACCTGATTGCCTTCGTGGCGTTCGGCGGTGGGCTGACATGGGGGGCCGCGGCGATGCGGTGGACCAATGGAGCCGCGGTGGCAGCAGGCGCGCACCCGTGATCGCCTTCATGTTTCCCGGACAGGGCGCCCAGTACGTCGGCATGGGCGTCGACCTCGCCGAACGCCATCCCGTCGCGCGGCGGGCGTTCGAGGAGGCAAGTGAGGCGACCGGCGTCGATCTCCTCGGCCTCTGCCGCGACGGTCCGGAAGACCGCCTTCGCCAGACCGAGAATACGCAGCCCGCGATCCTCGCGTGCAGCTGGGCCATCGCCGCGACGCTCGACGCAGCCGGCATCCGGCCGGCACTCGCGGCGGGGCTGAGCCTCGGAGAATACACGGCGCTCGTCGCCGCGGGTGCGCTCGCCTTTGCCGACGCCGCACGGATCGTGCGCCAGAGAGGTCGCTTCATGCAGGACGCGGCCGACGGCCGCGCGGTGGCCATGGCGGCGGTGCTCGGTCTCCCCTCGGATGCCGTCATCGAGATCTGCCGCGCCACGCCGGGGTTCGTGGAGGTCGCGAACTTCAATGCGCCCGGCCAGTCGGTCATTGCAGGCGATGACGCGGCCGTCGATGCCGCGGAGGCGCGGCTGCGGTCTGCTGGCGCCCGGCGGGTGGTACGCCTCGCGGTGAGCGTGCCGTTCCACACCTCGCTCATGCGTCCGGCCGCCGAGCGGCTCGCCCTCGTGCTCAAAAGCGTCGCGTTCTCGCCTGCCCGTATGCCCGTCGTTGCGAACGTGTCGGCGCAGCCGGTCGGGGGGCCGGAGGAGATTCGCGGCGCGCTCATCGAACAGGTTGCCGCACCGGTGCGGTGGGAGCAGTCGCTCCACACGCTGCGCGGGCTCGGCGCGACCGTCTTCCTCGAAGTGGGGCCAGGGACGACACTGGCGGGCCTGGCCAGACGGACCGTTCCCGATGCCGCGGTGATGTCTGTCGACAATCAGGAGTCGCTGGATGCCGTCGTGACGCATCTACGGGCCGCCTCCGCGGCCGCGAGCCGGGCTCCCGATGGATAGGAGACCCGCAGCGGAACGGCTGCGCGATCAAGTCGCCATCGTCATAGGCGCATCACGCGGTCTCGGTCCGCACATCGTTGCAGCGCTCGCCCATGAGGGTGCTGCGGTGATCGCGCAGCACTCTCGCGACGCGGCCGCGGCCGAAGCGGTCGTCGCCGCGATCCAGGCCTCCGGTGGACGCGCGCAGGCGGTGCAAGGCAATCTCGCGCTGCCGTCTGAAGCGGCCGCGGTGGTCGCCGCGGCTTCGGAGATCTTCGGGCGCCTGGACATTCTGGTCATGACGAGCGTGACGACGGACCAGTCGGTCCTGGCCATGCGCGACGATGCCTGGACGGCCGTGGTGGGGACGAACCTGAGTGGCGCGTTCTACTGCATGCGCGCCGCGCTTCGCGAGTTTGTACGGCAGCGGCGGGGCCGCATTATCGCCATCACGGCGCCCGCGCCCACGAGCGCGTCTCCGGCCGGAGGCGCCGCGTACGTAACCGGCAGGGCGGGACTGCTGGGTCTGGCGCGAGCGGTGGCGCGTGAGGTAGGATCGCGGGGGATCACGGTGAACGCCGTGGCCCCGGGCGCTGTCCGCGTGAACGGCGACGGCGTCGAGCGATCAGTGGATCACATTCCCCTGGGCCGGCGCGGGTCGGTTGACGAGATCGCCGCCGCCGTGGTGTTCCTCGCCTCGGATGAGGCCGCGTACATCACCGGGCAGATATTGCACGTCGACGGCGGTATGATTATGCACTGAGCGCTCATCGCGCGGCGGGGGCACCCGCACAGCGGGTCCGTCGCCGCGCGCACAACGTGGAGGTGAACGCAATCATGGCAACGGTGTTCGATCGAGTCAAGCAGCGCGTGGGACATCAACTCGGCGTGGAGGAGGACACGATCACGCGCGAGTCGTCGTTCGTGGAAGACCTGGGCGCCGACTCCCTCGACGTGGTCGAGCTCGTCATGGCGCTCGAAGAGGAGTTTGGGGTCGAGATCCCCGACGACCAGGCCGAGAAGATCGTCACCGTCGGCGACGCGGTGAAGTACATCGAGGCCCACGCCAAGGAATCGGCGCAGTAGAGCCACGCAGGCGCCTGAGGCAGGTATGCAGCGACGGGTCGTCCTGACCGGCCTGGGCGTTGTCAGCCCTCTTGGGATAGGGCATCAGGCGTTCTGGTCGGCGCTCGTCCGCGGGACCTCTGCCGTGGGTCCCATCACGCGGTTCGATGCTTCGAGGTTCGCCACGCAGATCGCCGCCGAAGTGCGCGACTTCGATCCGACGGCCTACATGGACCGCAAGGAGGCCAGGCGGAACGATCGCTTCGTGCAGTTCGCATACGCGGCCTCGCGTCTGGCGCTCGACGACGGTGGCTACACGATCACGCCGTCCAACGCAGCGCGGACCGGCGTGCTGATCGGATCCGGCATCGGCGGTGCGACGACGTGGGAGGACCAGCACCGCCAGCTGATGGAGCGCGGCCCGGATCGGGTCTCGCCGTTCTTCGTACCGATGATCATCACGAATATGGCCAGCGGCGTCACCTCGATCCTTCTCGGCGCGAAGGGGCCGTGCTCCTGCGTGGTGACGGCGTGCGCCACGGGCGGGAACGCGATTGGCGACGCGGCCCGCATGATCGAGCGCGGCGACGTGGACGCGATGCTCGCGGGCGGCAGCGAGGCCGCCATTACGGCGCTTTCCGTCGCCGGGTTCTGCTCGATGAAGGCGATGTCGACCCGCAACGACGATCCGCAGGAGGCGTCGCGGCCGTTTGACGCTACGCGCGACGGGTTCGTCATGGGCGAAGGCGCCGGAGTGGTGCTGCTCGAGGCGCTCGAGCACGCGGAGGCCCGCGGTGCCGAGATTCACGGCGAGATCATCGGATACGGCGTGACGTCCGACGCCTACCACATCACGCAGCCCGACCCCGAGGGCGATGGGGCCTACCGGAGCATGGCGGCGGCGCTAGACGACGCCGGGATCGCCCCAGAGGAGATCGAGTACATCAACGCCCACGGCACGAGCACACCGTACAACGATCGTCTGGAGACGCAGGCGATCAGGCGCCTCTTTGGCGAGCACGCGCGGCGTCTGGCAGTCAGTTCGACGAAGTCGATGATGGGTCACCTGTTGGGGGCGGCCGGCGGGGTCGAGCTCATCGCCTGCGCGCTCGCGCTCCGCCATCAGACGATCCCCCCGACAATCAACTACAAGGTCCCCGACCCCGACTGCGACCTGGACTATGTGCCCAACACCGCCCGCAAGGCGCGCCTGCGCACCGTCATGTCCAACGCCTTTGGCTTCGGCGGGCACAACGCCATCCTCATTCTCAGAGCCTATGCCTAGACCGCAGCGGCCGACCGGTCCCGCCGGTGCCTCGCCCGCCGCCGGACCCGACGAGACCGGCGCGGTCGGCGAAGTCCTCTCTCAGGATCGTCTGTCAGAACTCGCCACGCTGGAGGAGCGCCTGGGAGTGCGTTTCCGCGACCGCTCGCTGCTCGATCTGGCGCTGCGCCACGGCTCGTTCAGCCACGAGCGCGGTCGCGATCCGGCCAAGAGCTACGAGCGCCTGGAGTTTCTCGGCGACGCGGTCCTCAGCCTCGTCGTGGGAGATTATCTCTACCGCCGCGATCCCGAGCTGAACGAAGGGGGACTGGCCAAGCAGCGGGCGGGTCTGGTCAACGAGGCCGCGCTGGCGTCGGTCGCCGTGCGGCTGGGGCTGGGGCGCTACCTGCTGCTGGGCAAGGGGGAAGAGAAGGGGGGCGGACGACAGCGCCCCTCGATGCTGGCCGATGCGGTTGAGGCCGTCATCGGCGCCGTGTACATCGACTCCGGGTACGGAGTCTCGCACGCCATGGTCACGCGGTGGCTCGGCGACGTCGCCGACGACATCGAGCGCGCTGGCGAAGACTTCAAGAGCCGGTTGCAGGAACGCCTGCAGCGCCGCCGCCAGATGCCGCGCTACCGGATTATCCAGGAAGAGGGTCCCGACCACGCGCGGACGTTCCTTGCCATCGTGGAGGTGAGCGGCCGGCCGCTGGGCGAAGGCCGCGGGAAGAGCAAGAAGGAAGCGGAGCAGGCCGCGGCGTCTGCGGCGCTTGGGCGGGTCGAGCGGAGCGAGCAGTGAAGCACCTCTGGGCGCCCTGGCGGCTGGCCTACGTGGCCGGGCCGAAGGTCGAAGGCTGCGTGTTCTGCGAGGCGCTGGCCTCCGGCGATGATCGGGCCACGCTGGTCCTTCACCGGGCCGACCTCGGGTTTCTCATCCTCAATCGCTTTCCTTACAACAGCGGCCATCTGATGGTCGTGCCCAACCGGCACGTGGCCCGGCTGGATGGCCTCTCGCCTCAGGAACACGAGGCCTTGATGCGTCTGGCCGCGCTCGCGGTCCGTGTCTTGGAACGGGCCTCACGCCCAGAGGGGTTCAACATCGGGATGAACCTCGGTCGCGCGGCCGGGGCGGGCATCGATGACCACCTGCACATCCACGTCGTACCTCGGTGGGTCGGCGACACGAACTTCATGCCGGTGATTGGGGATGTCAAGGTCATGCCGGAGCATCTGGCAAACACCTACGACCGGCTGGCCACGGTGCTCGCCGGGCTGTCCGAGCCCTTTGGCGATTGACGCGCGTCGGCGACTCCAGATAGGGCTGGTCCTCGTAGCGCGCGCCACTTCATCCGGCGCGCTCCTGCCGGTCTCTGCACAGGCACCATCCACCGTGACGATCGATGCCGCGGAGCCTGGGTCCGGCGGCTGCGACCGGTGAGTTGCTGGGTGTGCAGGCCGGTCCGGCCACGGTGGGCCGCCGGGCGGACGTCGACAGGTGGGTTACGCAGCATGGCAGGGGCTCGGGCTGCGGGCAAACCCGGTCATTGTGTTTGGGCCTG
>JBQTJP010000266.1:0-4042 GCA_052386995.1 Armatimonadota bacterium | reverse complement strand
GGGACGCGGACCTCGTCGTTGATCAGAATCTGGGCGCCGGGGAGGAAACCTACGGCCCGCGGAATCCTTCAGCCCGTCTGCTGCTGGGGCCGCGCTACGCGATGTTGCGGCGGGAGTTTCTGCCGTGGCAGGGGTGGCAGCGTTTGATCCCCGCGCTCGCCCGGACATGTCTCGTGACGTTTGGAGGCGGCGAAGCGGGTGATCTCACGCTGCTCGCGGTCCGGGCTCTGGCCGCGTCCGACCCCGGACCGAAGGAGACGGCCGTTGTCGTCGGCGGGTCGCGGACGGTCGGTGATAAGATCCAGCGCGCGATCGACGACGCCGGGCTTCCCGCTCGGGTTGAGCACGAGCCCCCTGACATGCCGGGCTTGATGGCGTGGGCGGATGTCGGCCTCACGGCCGCCGGCTCGACGGTCTGGGAGGCGGCCTTCATGGGTATGCCGAGCCTTCTCGCGATCAGGGCGCCCAACCAGCGCGCCGTTGGGGAAGAACTGGACCGGGTGGGCGTGGCCACCCTGCTGGGGCCGGCAGACGTGCTGTCCCCGTCCTTTCTTGCGGAGAGCCTGACCGCGCTCGCCCAGGACGCGGGCCGGCGCAGCGAGATGGCGCACCGCGGGCGGGGCCTGGTGGACGGCGACGGCGCGGCCCGGGTAGTGATGGTGATGCGGAGCGATCCGCTGCGCCTGAGGGCCGCAAGGGAGGATGACGTGCGTTTGTTGTGGGAGTGGGCGAACGACCCAGACGTCCGCGCCGTATCCTTCACGCCGGAACCCATCGCCTGGGAGAGCCACGTCCGGTGGTTCGAGTCACGGGTGCGCGACGACCGGTGCCTCTTCTACGTCGGTGTCGATCAGAGCGATCAGCCGGTGGGGCAGATCCGCTTCGATCGGGAAGGCGACGAGGCCGTCGTGTCGGTCAGCATCGACCGGGCGCGGCGTGGTCGTGGCTACGGGACGCTCTTGATCGAGCTTGGGTCCCGCAAAGTGCTGGCTGCCACGGGCGCGCCCATCAGAGCCTACGTCAAGCCGGGAAACGAGGCGTCGGTGAAGACGTTTGAGAGGGCCGGCTACCGTGAGGCCGGAGTAGCGACGATCCGCGGCGAGGACGCCCTGGTGTTTGTCTTCTCGCATAAGGAGAGAAGAGCGAGTAATGCCTGAACCCATTGCGCTCGGCCGCACCGTTCTTGGCGGCGCTACGCCACCCCTGGTGGTCGCCGAGATGTCGGGCAATCACAACGGCCGGCTCGATCGCGCGCTGGACATTGTCACCGCCGCGGCGCAGGCCGGGGCAGGGGCCGTCAAAACGCAGACGTATGCCGCGGACACGATGACCCTTGATGTCCCCGACGGCGATTTCATCATCGCCGACCCGCATAGTCCGTGGCGCGGCCGGACCCTGTATGGCCTGTACCGTGAAGCCCACACGCCGTGGGAGTGGCACAAGCCGATCTTCGATCGATGCCGGGAACTCGGCCTTATCGCCTTTAGCGCGGCTTTTGATGCGACCGCGGTCGATTTCCTGGAACGCCTCGACGTACCGTGCCACAAGATCGCGTCGTTCGAGAACACCGACCTGCCGCTGATCCGGAAGGCGGCCAGCACCCGCAAGCCACTCATCATCTCGACCGGGATGGCGACCCTCGGGGAGATCGAAGAGGCCGTTCGCACCGCGCGGGAAGCCGGATGCCGCGACGTGATCCTGCTGAAGTGCACGAGCTCGTACCCGGCGGCGCCAGAGGAATCCCATTTGAGCACTATCCCGCACATGCGGGAGCTCTTTGGGTGCCACGTGGGGTTGTCGGACCACACCCCGGGGATCGGCGCGGGGGTCGCCGCGGTGGCTCTCGGCGCCGTTCTCATCGAGAAGCACCTGACCCTCCGGCGTGCCGACGGGGGCGTGGACGCCCCCTTCTCGCTGGAGCCGAACGAGATGCGGGCGTTGGTCGTCGAAACCGAGCGCGCCTGGAGGGCTCTGGGAAGCCTGCAGTATGGCCCGACGCCCGGTGAGGACGGGTCGCTGGCGTTCAGGAGGTCCCTGTACGTAGCCGAGGACATGGTCGCCGGGGAGGTGTTCACGCCCCGCAACCTGCGCATTGTCCGCCCGGGCCACGGACTCCCGCCGAAGTACTACGATGTCCTGCTGGGCAAGCGTGTGCGCAGGGCTGTGAGGAAGGGGACCGGCGTCACGTGGGATCTTCTAGAATAGGCCGCGTCTGCCTGATCGTCGACCACCCTCTGCGCGACCTCGACGGGCTCGTGCTGGTCGCCTGTGAGCTGGCACGCCGCAATCTCGAAGCAATTCTGGTGCCTATGTACCACAGGCACGAGGTTTTTCTGCTCAGGCCGGACCTGGTACTGGTGAACTATATCCGCTTCGCAAACGTAGGGTTCATCGAGACCTGCCGCCGGTTGGGAATTCGTGTCGGCGTCCTCGACACCGAGGGCGGGGTGCAAAAGGACGTCGGCGCCTTCGCCCGGCGAATCTGCCCGTACCTCGACCATGTGAGCTTATACTGCACGTGGGGCCGCGTCCAGCAGGAGGCCCTGAGGGCCTGCCAGGCGAACGGCGAGGCTGTCGTCGCAACGGGCTGCCCCAGGTACGACTTTGCCGCCTCTCCGTGGCGTGAAGCGATCCGAGACGGGGCTCCGGGCATGAGGGATCTGATTCTGGTCAACACAAACTTTCCCATCGTCAACCCCCGGTTTCAGTCCAGCCGGCGCGAAGCGGTAGAGTTGGTCAAGGGCATGCGCTTCGAGCAGGACTACGTCGACGAGCTCTTCCGGCAGACCCTGGCGGCGCGCTCGGCGCTGGTAGACGCGACACGTGATCTGGCGGCCAGATTTCCACGAACGCCGGTCGTCGTCCGCCCGCATCCGTTTGAGGACCCAACAGTCTACGAACCCCTGCTTCGAGCGAGCAACATCGCGGTCATTCAGCAAGGGACCGTGTTCGAATGGATCCGCAAGGCCGCCGTCGTGGTGCACCACAATTGCTCGACCGCGATCGAGGCCTTCCTGATGGGACGGGAGCCGCTCCACGCGGGGTGGATCGATACGCCGTTGCTCGTGCAGCCGTTGAGTGTGGCCGTCAGCCAGCAGGCCCAATCCCCTGCGCACATGGCGGAGCTCGTTGGACGCGTGCTCGATGGAAAGGCACTCGCAGTGCCCGACGACGTCCGTGCCAGTCGGCGGCGGGTCATCGATGATTTCTTTTACGCCAACGACGGCAAGGCCTTCGCACGCATTGCCGACGCGGCCACGCGGCTCCTCAAGGGTTCCGCGGGGGTCGGAACGAATGGCAGGGGGTTTCGCTCGACCTGGCGCCACCTTGCCGCGCAGGCCGGATGGCGTGAGATGATGCGGCACCTCGTAGTGCTGATTGGGGGAACGGGGCTGCATGAGCGGCTGCAGGCCTTCCTGCGGCCGGAGCGTAGAACGCCTGCGAAGCAGTTTGGCGTGGAGGAGGTTGAAGAAGTCGTCCGACGATTGGGGCACGTGCGCAGCGAGTACCGACAGGTGGTGGTCGAGACTGCAGATGGCCGCGGCGCCGCCTTTCCTGTGAAAGGCCGTTTGTCTTCCGTTCGCATCCATCTTTCATGAGGTGGCGAGGACGTTACGCGTTGAAGATCGTATACGTGGGAGGTAGCCGGTATGGTCTCAGGTGAACACGTGCGCAATGAATATCTGGCCAAGCTGCAGGCTTGCCTGGCCGAGATCCCCGGTGAGTTCCTCGACGAAGTACTTGACCTTCTGCTGCGCGCGCACCATTCGGGGAAGAAGATCATTCTGCTTGGAAATGGTGGCAGCGCGACGACGGCGATGCACTTCGCCTGCGACCTGACCAAGTGGACCGCCGTCGACGGGGCTCGACGGGTTCGGGCGCTGAGCCTCGTCTCCAATTCCGCACTCACGACGGCGTTGGGCAATGACCTTGGGTTTGAATCCGTGTTTCGCGAGCAATTAATGAGCCTGTTGGATCCGGGCGACGTCGTCGTCGGGATCAGTTGCTCCGGGCAATCCCCCAACGTTCTTTCGGCGATGGA
>JBQTJP010000265.1:0-6965 GCA_052386995.1 Armatimonadota bacterium | reverse complement strand
GCGAGGGCTCGGTGAACCTGAGTACGGTATGCCTCCTCGCTCCCCATCTCACGCCCGAGAATCACCGGGAAGTGCTTGATGCGGCCCAACACAAGACAAAGCGGCAGGTTGAGGAGATGGTCGCGCGGCTGCGGCCCCAGCCGCCGGTGCCGGATACCATCCGCAGGCTACCCATCCGCGCGCCCGCTCCGACTCACACCCCGGCCCCGAGCACCGCGCCGCAGGAAGCCGTGCCTGGCCCCCCTCCCGACGGGGACCCGCAGAACCTTCTAGCAGGTCCGCTCGCCACGGACACCGCGCAGGCTGCTCCGGACTCCCGACGAACTCCACTCGTGAGAAGAGCACGACAGGAGGTGCGCGATGGCGACCCGGATCGCGCTCACGCTCGCCGGCGGCGTCTCGCTTGGCGCCTATCAGGCCGGCGCGACCTATGAGCTCCTGTGGGCGCTGGCGCACCGCCTCGATCCGAGCGAGCCGGTTTTTATTGACGTCCTGACCGGCGCTTCGGCCGGAGCGATGAACGCCGCCGTCCTGGCGCGCGCCCTGTTGTACGATCGCGCCGCCGCCGATGAGCTGTACCGCGCGTGGGTCAAAGATGTCAGCGCCGCGGACCTTCTGGAGGGTCAGCCCCCGGCCAGCTTCTTCTCTGATCGGCCGATCCGCGATCTGGTGCGCCGGGTCCTGGAGGCGCCTCCCGTGCGGACACATCCGCATCCCGCAGAACCCGCGGATCTGCGCATGGCGCTGACGCTCTCAAACCTCAACGGGATCAACTACGCGCTCGGCTACGCCAATGTCCCGGGCGGCTTCGACACGACCATCTTCTCCGATTGGATCGCCCTTCGGCTGGGTCGTGACGCGCCGGATGTGGGCCCGCTGCCGGAGGTGTGGGCGTCGATTGCGCGCGCGGCGACCGCTTCCGGGGCCTTTCCATTCGCCTTTCCGACCGTACGGGTCAGGCGCCGCCTCGCCGACTACGCGCGGTCGGAGATCTACGATCCGGACGCGACGCGAGAGTTCACCTACGTGGACGGCGGGTTGTTCAACAATGAGCCGGTCGGGCTGGCCCGGGAGATGGTCGAAGGTCTTGAAGCGGCCGATCCCAGGATCGAGCGCGACCGGCGCATCCACATCCTTGTTGATCCTTACGTTGGATCGAACGCGGCGGTGGTGGACTTTCCCGAGGGGCCGCTGGGCTATCGCCTGCTCTTTGCGCGGTTGCTCGACGCGGTGCTGGGTGAAGCCTCCAAGCGCGACTGGATCCGCGCTTCACGGACAAACACGCGCCTGCGCTGGCAGGACGAGCTCCTGATGCGCGTGGCCGAGGCGGTGGCCGATGTCCCGGCCAGGGATCTCGCCGCGTACGCGAACCGGGTGGCCGGGCTGGCGAGAGAAATCGCCGCGGTCAAGGTCGCCTACCAGAACCCGGACGACGCGCCCACGGAGGCCGCTGTGCGGGCGCACCTCGAGCGAAACATCGAGCGGCTCGGTCCCATTCTGTGCGGCGACGCATACGCCGAGATCCGCGGCACCCCGGCCTGCGCCGATGCGTTCCTCAATATCGCCTATGTCCTCGAGAATGTGGCGGGGCTGCGAAAGAAGGTCGACCTCGACCTGCACCTGATCGCCCCGACGCCCGGCTCGCTGGCCGGCGATTTCTTCTTCAACTTCGGAGGATTCTTTGTCGAGGAATGGCGCGAGCACGACTGGCGCCGCGGCCGCGCCGACGCCCGGCGCGTATTGGAGCGGCTGAGCAACGGCACTCCCGGGCTTCGCTACACTCCGGATGTGGCGACAGCGTACGTGCCCGAGCGCGACCTGGGCCAGGTCGGCGGCGCAGAGATCCCTCGCGATGCGCAATTCGCGCTTCGGCGCAAATTGAAGGAAGAGGTCGTGCGTTTAATTCTGCCGAAGCCAACCGGACTTCTCGTGCGCTGGCTGGTCACGCTGATGAGTGGCTACGTGGCGAACAAGGCGGTCGACGCTCTCGTGCGACGGACTTCGTGATTCGCGTCACCTTTCACGGCGGAGTCCGATCGGTCACAGGCTCGCTCCATCAGATAGAGGCCGGCGGCACCCGCGTCTACCTCGACTGCGGTTTGTTCCAGGGGCCTCGAGCGGAGGCGAACGAGCGCAACCGCCGGTTCCCCTCAGACCCCAAGGACCTCGACGCGGTGATTCTGTCACATGCGCATCTGGATCACTGCGGCAATCTGCCCACGCTCGCGGCGCAGGGATTTCGCGGACGCATCTATTGCACGCCGGCGACGCGCGATCTGACCGCCCTGGTGCTCCGCGACAGCGCGAAGGTTCAGGAACAGGATATCCGGTTCGTCAACAAGATCCGCCGGCGCCAGGGGCTGCCCGAGGTCGAGGTACTCTACGACGCCCGCGCGGCGGAGCGCGCAATCGCACAGATCGTCTCGATCCCCTACGAGCAGAAGTTTACGGTCGGGGGCATCACGGCGATGTTCTATGACGCTGGACACATCCTGGGCTCCGTCATCACGGTGCTCGAAGCCGAGGACCGCCACCTCGCCTTCACCGGCGATCTGGGGCGTCCGAGCACCCCGATCGTGCGGGATCCCCAGACCGTCCCCGCGGTGGACTGCATGCTCATCGAATCGACCTACGGTGACCGCACCCACCCTCCGCTGTCCGAGGCCGAGACGCAGTTGGCCGCGGTGGTGAGCGAGACCATCCAGCGCGGCGGCAAGGTCCTGATCCCTTCTTTCGCGATGGGCCGGACGCAGGAGGTCGTCTATGCCCTGCATCGCCAGCAGGAGGCGGGGCGCGGGCCAGATATCCCGACCTACGTCGACAGCCCCATGGCGACGGATGCGACGGAGATTTTTCGGGTCCACGCGGATTGTTTTGATGACGAGCTGCGGTCCCATTTGGAGCAGCACGATCCGTTTGGATTCAAGGACCTGCACTACGTGCGGACGCCCGAGGAATCGCGCGCCCTCAACGACAAGCCTGGGTCCTTCATCGTGATTGCGACCTCGGGGATGGTTGAAGCCGGCCGTATTCTTCATCATCTGCGCAGCCACATCGGCGACCCACGGTCAACGCTGCTGTTCGTGGGTTATCAGGCCGAGGGCACCCTGGGGCGGCGCCTCCTGGACGGCGCGAAGGAAGTCAGAATTTATGGCGAGCCGCACCGGGTAAGCCTTCAGGTGCGGCGGATCGAGGCGTTCAGCGCCCACGCGGATCGGAATGAGCTGCTCGGGTGGGTTCAGCGTACCGGGCGCATCGGCCGGGCCTTCTGTGTGCACGGCGAACCGGGCCCGGCGACAGCGCTGGCGCAGGCTCTCTCGGCGAATGGGACCCCGGCGTCGGTCCCGAGTGCCGGTCAGACCGTGGACGTCTAGAGGATGTGCGAGAGGAGTACGCATGCTGACATCATGTACGAATGCGGTGGCGGCACACGCATCTTTGCAGTGAGTCAGTTTCTTTGACCGACACTCCGCCGGCAGATCGGGTAATTTTCCTTCCGGGCGCGTCCGGGGACGGCCGCTTCTGGGCACCTGTCGCCGCGCGGCTTCCGTACCCGCTCGACAGGGTGGTGCTCGATTGGCCGGGGTTCGGGCGGGCACCCCGCGATCCTGAGGTTCGCGGCCTGCAGGACCTCGTCACGCTCGTCCTGGACCGCATCGACCGGCCCGTCGACCTGGTCGCCCAGTCGATGGGAGGGGTGATCGCCGTGCGGGTAGCCCTACAGCGCCCGCACATGATCCGCCACCTGGTGCTCGCCGCGACGTCCGGTGGCATCGATGTCAGCCGCTTTGGCGCTCGCGACTGGCGGGACGAATATGAGGAAGCGTATCCCGCCGCTCCGCCGTGGTTTATCGACGATCGAACGGACCTCGCACCGCTGATCCCTTCGATCCACAGCCCTACCTTGCTCATCTGGGGGGACGCCGATCCGATCAGCCCGGTGGCTGTCGGGGAGTACCTGGCGCGTCTTCTCCCGCGATCACGATTGGTCGTCATCAGGGGCGGAGAACACATGCTCGGTCGGGATCGCGCCGATGAAGTGGCCCCATTCATCGCGAATCATCTCGCGTCGCAGCATGGATGACGGGCCGGGGAGCGCCGCCCTCCCGCCCGCACTCCTGAGATTCGCAGGATTCACCGCCCACGCGTGGAATCCCCTCACGCCGGGCACATTTATTCACGAGTGAACATTTGTTCATGCGCCTGATCGAACGACTCCATGCGCTGGAGCGGGAAGGTAGGCCCATCCGGGTCGCCGTCATCGGCGCCGGACAGATGGGCAGCGGGGTGGCGCGCGGGGTCGCGCACCTGCCCGGCATGCGCGTGGCCGGCATCTGCGACCTTCTCGTCGACCGGGCGGCCGCGGCGGCAGCGCAGGCGGAGGTCGCCGCCGAAGAGGCCGGCTCACCGGACGCGGTCCGGCGGATCGTCGCTGAGGGGCGGGCCGCGATCACGGCTCGGGCGGCGCCACTCATCGAGGCTCCCGAGGTCATTGCGGTCGTCGACGCGACCGGCGATACGGAGGCCGGCGCCCGGCTCGCGCTCGGAGCCATCTCACACGGCAAGGCCTTCATCACGATGAACGTTGAGGCCGACGTGACGGTGGGGCCGCTGCTGGCCTACCAGGCCCGCGCCGCCGGGACCGTCTACACCGTGGCGGCCGGCGATGAACCGTCGGTCCTCTGCGAGATGGTGGACTTCGCTCGGGCCGCCGGCCTGGATGTGGTCTGCGCCGGCAAGGGTAAGAACAACCGCCTCGACCGAACCGCCACCGCGGCATCGGTGGCACCCGAGGCGGCTGCGCGCGGTATGAGCGCGCATATGCTCGCGTCGTTCGTCGACGGCACGAAGACCATGGTTGAGCTGGCCGCCCTGGCGAACGCCACTGGACTGCACCCGGATCGGCCCGGGCTGCACGGCCCACGGGCCGACCTGAGCGACTTATTGCGGACGTTCGTCCCTGAGGACGACGGCGGAATCCTTCGTACGCGCGGCGTGGTGGATTACGCGATTGGCGATGTGGCCCCCGGCGTGTTTCTCATAGTGGCGACGCCCAATCCCGCGATCAGGCGCGACCTGGCCTACCTGAAAGCCGGCGAAGGGCCGTATTACCTGCTCTACCGGCCGTATCACCTGGCGAGCCTGGAAGCGCCGCTCTCCGTTGCCCGCGCGGTGATTTACGGCGAAGTCACGATGGCCGCGATCGGGGCGCCGCTGGCCGACTGCGTGGCCGTGGCGAAGCGCGATTTGCGGGCCGGGGAGCCATTGGATGGTATCGGAGGAGAGTGCACGTACGGGCTGGTCGATTCTTCCGCCCGGGTCGTTGCCGCAAACGCAGTGCCTATCGGCGTGGCATCCGGCGCGCGGGTCAGACGCGATGTCTCGCGGGGGACGGTGCTGACCGAAGACGATGTGACGCCGGACGAGGCGCTGACGATCGTGAGCCTGCGCCGGCTCCAGGATGTCATGGCCGCAGACGGCAGGCTGCCGTTAGGCGGTCGCACCGCGGCAACCGCGGGCGCTACGAGTCGGGCTGGAGGGACGGCATGCTGATGGCCAAGGTGGCCGACCTGTACTATCTGCGCGACCTGACGCAGCAGGAGATCGCCGACCGTCTCGGTCTGTCGCGTCCCACGGTGTCGCGTCTGCTGCGTCGGTCTCGCGCGACCGGCATTGTGCGCATCGAGGTTGTCCCCCCCGACGCCGTGCATCACGCGCTCGAGCGTGAGCTCGAGGAGCGGTTTGGACTCCGAGAGGCCATCGTGGTCGCGGGTCAGGGCGACGCGCATGCGACGCTGGCCTCCCTGGGCCGGGCCGCGGCCACCTTCTTCGAGCGCAACGTCAAGCGGGGAAGTTCGGTTGGAGTCTCATGGGGCACTACGCTGCGCGCGGTCATAGATCATCTGCGGCAGAGACCGCTGCGCCCGGCGGTCGTCCCACTGGTAGGTGGTGTAGGGCAGATCAGCCCGGGCATCCATGCGAATGACCTGGCGCATGCGATCGCGGAGGCCTTTGACGGACGGGTGCATCTGCTGCACGCGCCAGCTATCGTCGCCAGCCGCGGAGTCCGGCAAGCCCTGTTGCGCGATGCCGGTATCGCGAAAGTGCTGGCCCTGGCCCGCCAGGTGGAGGTTGCGCTGGTGGGCATCGGCGGTCTCGTCCCGTCGTCGACGCTGGTGCAGAGCGGGTATTTCTCCGCTTCTGACCTCGTCACGCTGCGCAGGCGCGGCGCCGTAGGCGATATCTGCACGCGCCCCTTCGCGCTCGATGGCTCCCCGGTGGACGGCGACCTGGACCGCCGGATCCTGGCCATCGATCTGCGCGACCTGCGCCGCATCCCCACCGTGATCGCTGTTGCCGGGGGCGCGGCAAAAGCCGAAGCCATCCGCGGCGCGCTCGTGGGGCGATTCGTCGATGTACTGGTGACCGACAACCTAGCGGCGCGAGAGATCCTCAAGGCCGAGACTTCTCACTTTGCGACGCGAGCAGCCCGATCCTCGCAGGGGGTCCGCCGATGATCTCCACGAGCCTCTCCACGGACCGGCTCATCGCGATGCTGCGGACGATGCTGCTCATCCGCGCCTTCGAGGAGAAAGCCGACGAGCTCTTTGCGCTCGGCAAGGTGCACGGCACCATGCACCTGAGCATGGGACAGGAGGCGGTAGCCGCGGGTGTGTGCGCGGCGCTGCGGCCCGACGACTACATTCTCAGCACCCACCGCGGGCATGGGCACTGCCTCGCCAAAGGCGCCGACGTGCGCCGTATGATGGCCGAGTTTCTGGGCAAGGAAACCGGGTACTGCCGGGGACGTGGCGGGAGCATGCACATCGCAGATCCATCGAGCGGCAACCTGGGGGCCAACGGGATCGTGGCCGGCGGTTTGCCGATTGCGACCGGCGTCGGACTGTCGATCCAGATGCGCCGGACGGGCCAGGTATGCGTGGCGTTCTTTGGCGATGGCGCGG
>JBQTJP010000264.1:0-22642 GCA_052386995.1 Armatimonadota bacterium | reverse complement strand
GAGTTGCAACCGCCACCGTGTGCTGGCGTTCTTGAAGACCCTGGCCCGCCACGTTCGTGGCCAGCGCGTCATCCTGATCTGGGACCAGTTGCCAGCGCACAAAAGTGCCCTGGTCCGCGACTACCTGGACGCGCAGCGACACTGGCTGCGGGTCGAATGGCTGCCGGGCTACGCCCCGGAGTTGAATCCCGCCGAACCGTTGTGGGGAAACATCAAGGGCCGCGAGTTGGCGAACCGCTGTTCTGAGGACCTCGCCGACGCCGCCTCGGCACTGCGGCGCGGGCTCCGTCGCGTGCGCCGCTCCCACACGCTCGCCTGGGCGTTCCTTCGACACACTGGCCTTTCTTTTTGAGCGAGTTGTCACTGTATTATACGAGATTCATTAGATGACGCGGTTATCATCCCTGGCCTCGTCCTATGGGCACGCCGCCTTATCCCTCATCAAGTCCTGGAAGAGTGTCGCCAGCAAGTCGCAGACGCTTCAAACTGACCCACTACCCAGAATAGCCAGGGCTTGTGTGGTGAAGCCCTCGATGCTACCATCGGACCAATACGCGCACGGCGACAATGACGGAGAGTAGTAGGCACGGACCCGCCTGATCGAGAGAGAGCCGGCGAGTGGTGCGAGCCGGCCGGGACCGCGACCGAATCCCCTCCCGAGTGGTGGGCGAGTCCGGCGGACAGCGCCGGGCGAAGTCCCCGGGGGCGCCCGATACAGCGCGATGAGTGTCCGGGTGCTTCTGCGCTCGGAAATCGGAGTGGCACCGCGGGATTCTGACCCCGTCTCAGTTGAGGCGGGTGTTTTGTTTGAGATCAGGAGGTGGATCGTGTACCAGCACTTGCTCATTCCGGGCCCGACCCCGCTGCCCGATGAGGTCCTCAAGGCTTCAATGCGGCAGATGGTCAATCATCGCGACCCCGAATTCGGTCGCTTGCTCGCCGACACCCTCAAAGCCGTGGGACGCGTGTTTCAGACCCAAAACACGGTGTTGCCCTTCGTGGCGTCGGGCACCGGAGGCCTGGAAGCGGCGATTGCCAACCTGGGCTCTCCCGGCGATACCGTCGTCTGCGTCTGCACAGGAGCGTTCGGAGACCGCTTCGCGGGGATCGCAGAGGCGTATGGCCTGACGGTGATCAAGGTGGACGTACCGTGGGGGAAGGCGGCGGATCCGGCGGCCATCGGCGAAGCGCTGCGCCGGGCCCCGCAGGCGCGTGCGCTGTTGGTAACACACAACGAGACATCCACGGGCGTCCGCAATGATCTGGCGGCGATCGCCGACGCGGCCCGCGCCGCGTCTCCGGGGGCGCTGATCGTCGCGGACGCGGTGAGCTCGGTCGGCGCCATCGACCTGCGGACGGATGAATGGGGTATCGACGTCGTGATCACCGGGTCGCAAAAAGCCCTGATGGCGCCGCCGGGGATCACGCTGCTCAGCGTGTCGGGCCGCGCGTGGGAGGCGGCGAACAGCGCGCGCCTGCCAAAGTTCTACTGGTCGTTTGATCGACTGCGGAAAGAGCTCGGCGACAAGGAAGCCTACACGCCGTTCACGCCCGCCATCGGCCTGCTGTTCGCCCTCAACACCGGGGTAAGGCTTGTCGAAGCTGAGGGGCTGCAGGCGCGCTTCGCTCGCCACCGGCGCACGGCGCTTGCGGTGCGCGCCGGCGTCCGCGCGTTGGGCCTACGGGTGGTGCCCGACGAAGCGGATGCCAGCGAAGCCGTGACCGCGGTCTGGCTCCCCGAAGGCGTCGAGGCCAAGGCGCTGCTGGCGAAACTCCGCACCGAGCACGGCGTGGTGTTCAGCGGCGGCCAGGGCCCGCTGGCCGGGAAGATCTTCCGGTTCGGCCATCTTGGCTGGGTGCCCGACGAGTCCGTGCTGGCCGGGCTGCGCGCGCTGGAGATCGTGCTGCCGCAGGTCGGCGGTCCTCCGGGCCGCGGTGCGGAAGCGGCGGCGCGAGAGGCGTTGGCCGCGGCGCCGGCATAGCGCTGCGATCGACGGGCCTGGCATGAGACGTACGCCACGCGTCGTGGTTGCCGACGGTCTCGATCCGGAGGGACTGCGCCGGCTCGAGACCGAGGCGGACGTGGCCGTCTACTCAGGCCTCGATGAGTCACCGCTGCTGGCCGCGCTCGTCGAGGCGGATGCGGTGATCGTCCGGAGCCGGAGCCATCTCACCGCGCGCGTCCTGGCGTCGGCACCGATGCTGCGGGTAGCCGCGCGTGCCGGCGTCGGCACGGACAACATCGATGTGGAGGCGGCCACGCGTCGGGGCATTCTCGTCCTCAACACTCCCGAGAGCAGCACCACCAGCGCGGCCGAGCACACGATGGCGATGCTGCTCGCGCTGGCGCGTCGCATCCCGGGGGCGCACGCCTCGGTCGCGCGCGGCGAGTGGACGCGGGACGCGTTTGTCGGCTCCGAGCTCCACGGCAAGACGCTTGGCGTCGTGGGGTTGGGCAAGATCGGCGCGGAGGTCGCCAGGCGCGCGCAGGCTTTCGGCATGCACGTGCGGGCGCACGATCCGTATATCAGCCAGGACCGGGCCGCTCGTTTAGGAATCGATCTCATGGAGCTCGATCAGGTCCTGTCGGCCGGCGACATCGTGACGCTCCATATCCCCCTGACCGCGCGCACCCGGCATCTGCTCGGCGCCGCGCAGATGCGCACGATGAAGGCGGGAGCGCTCCTGGTGAACTGCGCCAGGGGCGGGCTCGTCGACGAGACCGCGCTCCTCGATGCGCTCAACGATGGGTCCCTCGGTGGGGCGGCGCTGGACGTCTTCGAGCATGAGCCGCCGGTGGCGCCGGCGCTCGTGCAGCATCCCAACGTGGTCGTCACCCCGCACCTTGCGGCGTCCACGCATGAAGCGCAGCGCTCGGTCGCCGTCGATGTGGCCGAGCAGGTCCTGGCCGCGCTCAAAGGCCATCCGGTCCGCGGTGCCGTCAACGCCCCCGCGCTCGTCGATGAGGCCTGGCAGAGGCTCGAGCCGTTCCTCACGCTCGCCCGGTATCTGGGGAGCCTGGCGCAGCAGCTCGCCGACGGGCAGGTCGAGGCGGTGGAGTTGACCTACGCGGGCGAAGTGGCCGCGGAAGAGCCGGCGCCACTGTCGGCATCATTCCTGATTGGATTTTTCACCGGGATCGCCGATCAGCCGGTGAACATGATCAACGCGCCGTCGCTCGCACGCGACCGCGGGATCGCTGTGGGTGAGGTCCGGCGCGGAACGAGCGAGGATTTCCAGAGCGTGCTGGGCGTCACCGTCGAGACCAGCCGCGGACCGCTCCGCCTGGCCGGCACACTCTTCGGGCGGCGTGAGCCGCGAATCACGCAGATCGGCGAATACCGTCTCGACCTGATTCCCGCCGAGCAGATGTTGTTTCTGTGGAACACCGACCGGCCCGGGATGATCGGCAAAGTGGGCACGCTGCTGGGGGCGCACCGCGTCAACATCGCGAACATGCACGTAGGCCGGATCACCGAGGGCGGCACGGCATTGATGGTGTTGACGCTCGACGGCGGCATCCCCGAGGCAGCGGTGCGCGAGCTCGAGCGCACCGACGGCGTGGCCGGCGTAAGAACGGTCCGGCTGGCATAGGCGAGCGCGGAGAGCGGCATGCTGGACCTCAGGAAGATTCGCGAGCACCCCGACCGGTATAAGGCCGGTCTGCGCAAGCGCGGTCGGGATCCGCAAGCGATCGACGAGCTGCTCGCCGTTGACCTCCGGCGCCGGCAGTTGCTGGCCGAGATCGAAAAGCGACGCGCCCAGCAGAATCAGGCATCGGCCGAAATCGCGAGACTCACGGGCCAGGCGAAGGAGGCTCGCATCGCCGAGACGCGGGACATCTCGGCCCGCATCAAGGCCATCGAGCCCGAATTAGCGCAGGTCGAATCCCAGCTCGACCTTCTGCTGCGCGCCCTGCCCAACCAGCCCGATGACGCCGTCCCCGACGGCGCGGATGCCAAGGATAACGTTGTCGTCCGCTCCTGGGGCGAGCCGCGCGTCTTCGACTTCGCGCCCATCGACCACGTCGAGCTGGGCACGCGCCTGGGCATCCTCGACTTCGAGCGGGGCGCGAAAGTGTCCGGGTCGCGTTTCTACTATCTGCGCGGCGATGGGGTGTTGCTGGAGATGGCGCTGGTGCGTTTGGGGCTCGACCTGCTGGCCAAGGAACCCTTCACCCTTTTGCAGACGCCGATGCTGGTCCGCACCGGCGTGATCACAGGAGCGTGGGGTGGCGTTGGGTTCGATCCTCAGCAGACGTACAAGATCGAGGACGAAGACCTAGCGCTGATTGCCACCAGCGAGCAGAGCGTGGCAGCGTACCACATGGAGGAGACGCTGGAGGCGCACATGCTGCCGGTGCGCTACGCTGGAACGTCGTGGTGCTTCCGCCGCGAGGCCGGATCGTACGGTCGCGACATTCGGGGGCTCTATCGCGTGCACCAGTTCTCCAAGGTCGAGCTGTTCGCATACGCGCATCCCGACCGGTCGTCAGATGAGCACGAATCCCTGGTGAGGCTCGAGGAACGGTACGTGCAGGCGCTGGGGCTGCCGTATCGCGTGGTGCTCTTGTGCGGCGGCGACCTGGGACAGGCGATGGCCAAGACGTATGACCTGGAGACCTTCATGCCGGGCCGCGGCGGCTATGGCGAGACGCATTCCTGCAGCAATGCCGGCGATTTTCAGGCGCGTAGGCTGGGGATCAAGTTCCGTGACGGACCGCGCGGCGCCTCGGAGTTCGTCCACACCCTCAACGGCACACTGACCGCGCCCGGGCGCCTGATGATCGCCATCCTCGAGAACGGCCAGCAATCCGACGGCAGTGTGCGGCTCCCCGAGGTCCTCGCGCCCTACATGGGAGGCCGCACCGAGCTCCGGCCGGAGTCGACCTAGTCGCGCAACTGCGGACGCCGTTTTGGGGATTTACTTCGAGTGCTTGTCCGCGACTTTCGTGGCGCCGTAGGCGTCAGGCTTGATGACCGCCGCGTACCCCGAGCCCGACACCATCCCGACGACCTCGCGGATGATCCGCTTCGTCTCGCCGTTGGGGCCGACATCAAGGTGGATCTCGACCGGCAGCTTCGAGTAGCCATTGCGGCCGAGCGTCGTCGTGAGCAGGTGCGCGGTCTCCAGGCTCAGCGACGTTTCGAAGAGAATGCGCTGGCGAAGGCTGTGGATCTTCCGGTTCCGGAACTTCCGGTAGAAGTAGCGGCCGCCGTGGCCGACCCGGTGGACGATTACGGCAGTCACGAACGTGGTGTCGTCGGAGAGCAGCGAGTCGGTGCCGATGATCAAATTGTAGCGCTGGTCGGGCTCGCTCCTCATGTAGCCGACCATAGATCCAAACATTTGTTCGAAGCTCAAACGCCCCTGAGTGGGGCTGACAAACTCCACCGCGCTCGCCTCCGGCCTAGTATACTCTAATTTAGTCGGCGGGACGCATCTACAGCTCGCGCCGACCCTCCAGCGCCCGTGCCAGCGTCACTTCGTCCGCGTATTCCAGGTCGCCGCCGACCGGCAGGCCGTGCGCGATGCGGGTCACACGCACGCCCAACGGCTTGAGCACGCGCGCCAGGTAGATGGCGGTCGCTTCGCCCTCGACCCGTGGGTTGGTCGCCACGATCACCTCATCGATGCCGCCCGCCCGGACGCGCTCCAGCAGCTGGGGAATCTTGAGATCATCCGGGCCGATGCCGTCCAGGGGAGAGATCGCGCCGCCGAGCACGTGATACCGACCGCGGTACTCGCGCGTGCGCTCGAGCGCGATGACGTCGCGCGGATCCTCCACGACGCACAAGAGCGTGGCCGAGCGCGCCGGATTGGTGCAGATGCTGCACGGATCGACATCGGTGATCGTGAAGCAGGTCGAGCAGGTGCGCATCTTCGCCTTGACGTCCACGACGGCGTCCGCGAGGGCCTGGGCTTCTTCCTGGGACAGGCGCAGGATGTGAAACGCCAGTCGCTGGGCCGTCTTGGGCCCAACGGTCGGCATCTTCGACAGCTCATCTATGAGGCGGGCAAGGGGTCCGGGGTAGTCCATCGTGTCCGCGGACCGTTATCGCAGCATGTCGGGTATAGGGAGGCCTCCGGTGACGGCCTTCATCTTGCCTTCGGCGATGCTGCGCGCGTTGCGCTGCACCTCGTTGACCGCGGCCATGACCAGGTCCTGCAGCAGGCCCACGTCCGAGGGATCGACGGCCGCCGGGTCGATGACGAGCGAGATCAGCTCCCCGTGACCGTTGGCGACGGCCCGCACGACGCCGCCGCCCGCCGTGGCCTCGACCCTGGCGGCGCCCAGCTCTTCTTGCACGCGGACCATCTCGGTCTGCATTCTCTGCACCTGCTTGATCATCTTCCCCATGTTTCCGAGGTTCACGGCAGCCTCTCCAGCGAGGTGTCGACTACTGCGCCGGCCCGTCGTCGTCGATGACCTCGGCGCCGAACAACTCCTTTGCCTTGGTCACGAATGAGGACTCGATGCCCGACGATGCGGCCATGCGCGTGGTCATGACGTGGGCGGCGGCGCCGGCGGCGCCGCCGGACTCGCGAGCAGGTGCCTCGGGCGCGGCCTGCTCCGCCGACGCCTCGTACAATTGGCAGTGAAACCGCACCGCGTGCCCCAGCACTCGGGAGAGCGCCCCTTCGACGACCTCGCGATTCTCTGCCCGGTTGAGGTTGTCCACATGGAAGTTGTAGGCCGATCGGAGGCCGACGACCAGCACGTTCCCGTTGACCTCCATCGGCGTCCCCTCGATCAGCAGCGCGTGGCAGAGCATCTTCGTGCGCTTGATGTCTTCCAGCACCCGCGCCCACTGGCGGCGTACGTCGTCGATCGTCAGTCCCGCCGCGGCCTCACCACCGCCCTCGCCGTTCGCATCGGGCTGTGTCTGTGCACGCGGTGAGGGCCGGCGCGTCGGCGTGGGGCGGGACTGCGGAGCGGGCGCCTGGGGCGCCGTTTTGGGCGCGGAGGCGTCGGCTACCGGCGTCGGAGCCGGCCGTCCTGCTGGGGGTGACGGTTCACCCGGGGATTTCGCCGGGACCGCTTCAGCCTCGAGGCGCTCAATCCGCGCCAGCAGGCCCTCGGTCGAGGGATCCATCTCGGGCCTGGCCAGTCGGATCAGTGCGACCTCGAGGGCCAGGCGCGGCTGGGCGCTCCAACGCGAGTCGGTGACGGCGTCGTTGAGCACGCGCACCGCCCGAAGCAGGTCGGACACGCCGGCGCTCTGTACCTGCTTGGACAGCTGCGCCAGCCGTTCCGGTGGCGCGTCGAGGATTTGCGAGGCCGCCGGGCCGCAGGTCTTGACCAGCAGCAGGTCACGGAAGTACTCCAGTAGCGTGCGCAGCACCTGGCGGATATCTTTGCCGCCGTCAGTCGCTTCCTGCGCAAGGCGAAGGGTGGTGGCGATGTCGCGGCCGAGCGTCGCTGTCGCAAACCCCCTGGCGGTCTCATCGTCGACCAGGCCCAGGACGGAAGTCACCAGATCGCCATCGATTCGCCCGTCGGTATAGGCGCTGAGCTGATCGAGCACCGATTCGGCGTCGCGCACCGATCCGTCGGCGTTGCGGACAATCAGCGCCAGGGCCTCGTCCTCGATGGCAATTCCCTCGGCCTGCGCAATCGCGCGCAGCCGTCCCGTGATCTCGGCGAACGAGACCCGGCGAAAGTCGAAGCGCTGGCAGCGTGAGAGCACGGTTGGCGGAATCCGGTGGGGCTCGGTCGTCACCAGAATGAAGACCGCGTGCGCCGGGGGCTCCTCGAGTGTCTTGAGCAGGGCGTTGAACGCGCTGGTGGAGAGCATGTGCACTTCATCGATGATGTAGACCTTGTGCCGGCTCTCCGTGGGCGCGAGCACGATTTTCTCTTTGAGATCACGGACGTCGTCGACGCTCGTGTTGCTGGCGCCATCGATCTCGATGACGTCCATGCTGACCCCGCGCGAGATCGCCTCACAGGACGGACACGTGTTGTCGGGGGTCGGCGTGGGACCCGCCGCGCAGTTGAGGGCCTTGGCGAATATCCTGGCGGTCGTGGTCTTCCCGGTGCCCCGGTGCCCGGCGAAGAGATACGCATGGCTGGTGCGTCCCGCCCGGATGGCGTTCTGCAGCGTGCGCGTGATACGCTCCTGACCGATGATTTCTTCGAAGGTTTTGGGTCGCCAGCGACGGTAGACGGAGACGAACGACACGATGGACACCTCGGCCTGGTGTACTTCGGCGCGTGGTGGTCCGCTCCTTGCCGGGTATCCGGTGGTGCCGGAGGAAGCCGCGGGCCGTCCGCCGAACCGACGTGAGCGATGACCCCCACGTCAGTATATCCTGTCCCCGAAATAGCGTTTGCCGGTGTGGCCCTTTTCCTGTTGCTGGCGTCGGTGGCGTGCGCGGCGTATCTGCTGCTCCGCCCCGTCGGCGGGCGCGACACCTGGGGCATCGGCGAGATCCTGGCTATCACCGTCCTGTTCGTAATCGCCCTCCCCATGGGAGCGATCCTGCTCGGCCTGGCCGAACCGCTCACCCTCACCTCGCTCTCGATCGTGACGATCGTGCAGAACGCCCTGTTTGCCGGGCTCTCGGCGTACGTCGTGATGGTCCGGTACCGGCAGCATCCCCTGCGCCTCGGTGTGCGCCTGGACGGCTGGCACGCATTGGTCGCCATCGGTCTGGTCGCCGCGGTCATCACGATTCCGCTCTCCGTCGCCAGCGAGCGTCTGGCCATCCTGGTGTATGGGCTCATCGAGGGACCGGCGCAGGCCGTGGCGCGTGCGGCGGAAGAGCACATGGCCGACCCACTGCGTCCGGTGTTCGACCAGCTGTCGGGCCCCACTCAGGCGGCCTGGCTGCTGTTCCTCCTGGCCATCGTCGTTCCCATCGGCGAGGAGGTGTTCTTCCGTGGGCTGGTTTACGGGGGCCTGCGGGCGCGATGGGGGAAGACCGTGGCGGCGCTCGGCAGCGCGGTGTTCTTCAGCGCCGTCCACGTACAGGTAATTCATGCCCTTCCAATCTTCGTGCTCGGAGTCATCCTGGCCACGCTCTACGAGCGGTCCGGGAGCCTCGTGCCGCCGATCGTCGCGCACGGGGTCAACAATGTCATCGCGGTCATCTCGGTTTGGCGCGGCTGGGAGATATGATCTCTTCGGAGGTGGTGTAAGAGATGTTGTACCGGATTCTTCTCGGCGTCGGTCTGACGCTCATCATCGGAGCGCCGGTCGTCGTGATGCCGGCATCCGCCCGCGCGGCGTTCCGTGGGATCGGTCTGTCCACACCGTTCCCCACGCAGACCGTCCGCTCCGGCGAGCCGGCGACGCTGACGCTCACCGTGAAAAACTATGGCGAACCCCCGCAGGTCATCGCCCTGCGTGTGGTCGAGGCGGCCCGCGGGTGGAGAGCGAGTCTGCTCGGCGGCGGACGTCCGATTGGCGCCGTGTCCGTCGGGCCCGATCAGGATGTGAACGTGAGCCTGCGTCTGGAGCCGCCGCAGGGGGCCAAACCGGGGACCTATCGCTTCCGGGTCGTGGCCCAGGGGCGGACCGCGAGCGCCGAGTTGCCGATCGCCCTCACGTTCGGGCAGGTACAGGCTTCACGCCTGGCGCTGTCGGCCGAGCTGCCGTCGCAGCGCGGCCCCGCGACGTCTAGTTTCAAATACCGCCTGACACTCAAGAATGACAGCGACCAAGATCTCCTGGTGAACCTGGAGGCTCAGGGTCCTAAGGGCGCGCAGATCACGTTCACGCCCGCGTTTGGGAGCCAGCAGGTGACCAGCGTCCCGGTGAAGTCCGGCGAGTCACGCGACCTCGACGTGGACGTGAGCCTGCCCAAGACGATCGCCGCCGGGAATCACCCCGTCACCGTGCGGGCAACGAGCGGAGACGCGAGGGCCGAGATCAAATTGACACTCGAAGTCACCGGGCGCGTGGACCTCTCGATCACCGGCCCCGAGGGCCGCCTTTCTGGGCAGGCGAACGCCGGGCGCGCATCACCGCTGAAGATGCTCGTGAGGAATCTGGGCGGCGCGCCGGCCCGCAATGTCGAGTTCTCCGCATCGGAGCCGAGCGGCTGGGAGGTGAAGTTCACACCCGAGCGCCTCGATGAGATCGCCGCCAACGGGCAGCACGAAATCACGGCAAGCATCAAACCCTCGGGCAAGGCCATCGCCGGAGATTATATGGTGAATGTCCGGGCCAACGCCGGCGACTCATCCGCATCGTCGGACTTCCGCATCACGGTGCTCACCTCCACGCTCTGGGGCGTGGCCGGGATTGCGCTGGTCGCCATTGCCCTGGCGGTGGTCGGGCTGGCGGTATCGCGGTATGGCCGTCGATAGCGCCGTCATCGAAACGCAGGGACTGACCAAGCACTACGGCTCGGTCGTGGCCGTGGACCACCTCGATCTGCGCCTGCACGCCGGCGAGGTGTTCGGGATGCTGGGGCCCAACGGTTCCGGGAAGACGACGACGATTCTGATGCTCATGGGGTTGACCGAGCCGACGTCTGGGTCGGCCAGAGTGCTCGGCGAGGATCCCATGCGAAATCCGCTCGCGGTGAAGCGCCGCGCGGGCTATCTCCCCGACGCGGTGGGATTCTACGATGAGTTGTCGGCCCGCGAGAACCTCCGCTACACGGCGCGGCTCAACGGCCTGCCGGCCGCGGAAGCCGAAGCGCGGATGGACGAGAACCTGTCGCGGATGGACCTTCTAGGCGTAGCGGATCGTCCCGTGGCGACATTCTCACGCGGCATGCGGCAGCGTCTCGGTCTAGCCGACGTGCTCCTCAAGCGCCCCCGGGTCGCGATCCTCGACGAGCCGACCATCGGGCTCGATCCCGAGGCGGCCCACGAATTCCTGGGGCTGATCCGCAGCCTCAAGGCCGATGGGATCACCATTTTGCTGTCATCCCACCTGCTGCATCAGGTCCAGGCGGTCTGTGATAGGGTCGGGCTCTTCCGGCTCGGCAAGATGGTGCTGGAGGGAACAGTTGAGGGGCTGGCACAGAAGGTGATCGGGGGAGCGTACCGCATCGGCGTCGAGGCCGTCGGTGAAGACATCGAGCGGGTCCTCGCCATTATCCCCGGCGTGATCAAGGTGACGCGGGAGCGCCCCGGCCTCTACATGCTCGATACCAGAGAGGACATACGCGGCGAGGTCGCGCGGCGCGTCGCGGCCACGCGCGCCAACCTGCTCGGCATCACGCTGGAGCGCACCAGCCTCGACGAGGTCTACACGCGTTATTTCCAGGAGGCTCAGCATGCTCCGGCGTGAGGGCTCAGGGTTCAAGCTCGAAGTCCCTGCCCTGAAGCGCGAAGGCGCCACACCCACGCGCGAAGGGTCGCCTTGGACCGGGCTGTGGGCCGTCGTGATGAAGGAGATGGCCGACCATCTCTCGAGCGTGCGGATGCGCCTGCTCGAGGTGCTGATCCTGCTCACGGCGCTCGGCACCGTGTACGCGGCCATTCAAGGCATCAGGCGGGACGTCGGGCAAGATCCGTTTCTGTTCCTCAGGCTGTTCACGACTCCCATCTCTCAGGAGCGGCCGTACTCCTTCGTCGCATTCCTGGGATTCCTGATCCCGCTCGCGGCGATCGCGCTGGGGTTTGACGGCATCAACGGCGAGCACAACCGGCGGACGCTCAGCCGCGTGCTCGCGCAGCCCATCTATCGGGACGCGCTGCTGCTCGGCAAGTTCCTGGCCGGGCTCTTCACGCTGGCGATCACAATGCTCGCGTTGTGGCTGCTGGTCACCGGACTGGGGCTGTACAGGTTGGGGATCCCGCCGGGCGGCGAGGAGGTCGGACGGGGACTCATGTTCCTCGTGGCCACCGTCGCGTTCGCCGGCATCTGGCTGGCGCTGGCCTTGTGCTTCTCTGTCATTTTCCGGCAGCCGGCCACTTCCGCGCTCGCTGCGCTTGCGGTCTGGCTATTCTTCGCCGTCTTCTGGGAGATCGTCGCCGACATCGTGGGGCAAATACTGCTCGTGACGTCTCCAAACGCCAGCGAACTCACCAGGGCGCAGCTGCGCCTGTTCCTCTCCCGCCTGTCCCCGAACACGCTCTATTCCGAGATCGTCCTCGGCATGCTCAATCCGGAGGTGCGGGCGCTGGGACCGGTGCTGATCAGTCAGCTGGAAGGCGCGATTCTGGGCACCGCCCTGCCGTTCTCGCAGAGCCTGCTCCTGATCTGGCCGCAATTGACGGCGCTGATCGCCGCGGTGCTGCTGTTGTTTGCGTGGACGTACACGGTCTTCCAGCGTCAGGAAGCGCGGGCCTGACCTACGTCATCACTCATACAGGGGCCCGGTCCTTTTTGAGCACCTCGGCCTGCCCCGCCACGCCCATGACATGAAACCCGCTGTCCGCGAAGATCGTGTTGCCCGTGACCGACCGTGAAAGGTCGGACGCCAGGAAGACGGCGACGTCGCCGACTTCGTCCTGGGTGACGTTGCGCCGCAGCGGCGCCACTTCTTCGACGGCCTCGCGAAACCCCGAGATACCGCGGACCGCGCTGGCCGCGAGCGTCCGCAGCGGCCCCGCCGAGATCGCATTCACACGGATGTTCTTCGGCCCGAGCTCGGCCGCCAGATAGCGCACCTCGCACTCCAGCGCCGCCTTGGCGACCGCCATGACATTGTAGGATGGAACGACCCGGTCGACGGCGTTGTAGGTCAGCGTGAGGATGCTCCCGCCGCCGGCCGCCTCCAGCAAGGGCCGCGCGGCGCCCGCGCACCGCATCAGCGAATACGCGCTGACGTCCAGCGCCAGCGCATATCCCTTGCGCGAGATCTCCGAGAACGGCCGGCCGAGGTCCTCGCGGTCGGCGAACGCCAGGCAGTGCACGAGGACGTCCAGAGCGCTCCAGCGTTCCTGCAGAGCCGCGAAGACGGCAGCGATCTGCTCGTCCGAGGCGACGTCACACGGGAAGATCGGATGCGCGTCGGCGCCCCCAATCTCGCCGAGCAATTCGACCAGGTTTTCTTTCAGGCGATCGTTCTGATACGTGAACGACAGGCGCGCGCCTTCGCGGTGGAAGGCCTGCGCGATGCCCCAGGCGATGCTGCGCTTGTTCGCGACCCCCATGATGAGGGCCCGCTTGCCCGAGAGAAGCACGCCGCACCTCGCGCAATGGGATGAGAATCGCGTATCGGGTTCGGTATCAGCGCGCGGCCTCCCTCCGCCGCGCGCCTAGCGCAGGAGACCGGCGATGTGCGCGTCCACGCGCAGTTGAAAGTCCGTCAATGCCATCCCAAACGCCGCCCGGAAGTTATCGTCCGCGGTGGGCGCCCCTCTGTCGGGCGCGAAGGATCTGAAGTACGTCACGAAGTGAGTGTGTGATGTGGCGCCGTGTAGAAAATCCATCATGAGGAAGAGGTAGTGGGGAAAGGCGATGCCGAGTTGCGCGCCCACGTTGTTGAACTGGTCGGATGTCGTCATCTCCGCCAGCCGCGGGAAGAGCCGCGCGCCGCCGGAAGCCGCCGCGGTCTTGAAGAGGCCCCCGGCCAGCAGACCGATCGCGGCTGTACGGATTTCGAAGGGCCGCACCTTCAGCATCCGGATTGCCCGCTCGCGCGCCGCGGGAAGCGTTTCGAACCCCAGGTGCTCGAGCGCGATCTTTTCCATGAAATACGCGTAGCCTTCGAGCATCCACTCGTGGGATTCTCGGCCGTCCTCGGTGATCAGCTCGAACTGATAGACGTGCAGGATCTCGTGGCACGTCGTGCCGGCGAGCTCCCCGGAGGCCGTTCCTTCGTGCGTCGCCTGGTTGATCATCACCGCATAGCCGATGGCGCTGCCGAGATAATCGGCCGCGCGCTGCGCCACTTCCGGAGTCTCCCCCGCTATCGTCTGGCGTCCCCGCACGAAGGCGGCCCGGGTGGGAAAGATGTGGATCTCGATTTGCGCCGCGAGGCGCGTCCGCAGGTAGCCCGCGTACAATGGGATGCATCGTTCGGCCGCCTGGTGCACCATGCGGTGGACGGCCGGCGTGACACCCGACGGCGCGATGATGACGAACTCGCCGGCCGCGGTGGCCGGCGAGATGGCGACCAGCAGCGCGAGGATGCAGAGACCCGCACGCCGTAACACTCGACGCCCTCGTGGTTCAGGTCGTGAAGATGACGCCTGGCGTGCTACTTGTTGTACCATTGCTTGAGCCAGGTCCGGAGCATCGCGGCCTCCTGCTTCTCTACCTTCATGAGCTCGGCCGCGAAGCTCCGCACCTCAGGCTTGCTGGCTTTCGTGGCCGCCAGGCTTCCCAGTTCGGCGCCGTGCTCGAGGCGCAAGGCCATCATTGGGAGGTACGCTTGCTCGAGCGCCGCGCCGCCCAGCGATCGCATTTTCTTGACAGGATCGGACACGACATTCGCAGCCCGGCGGCCCGGGGACGCCCCGGCTTCCTGCAGCCAGGTCAGCATCTTCTTCACCTGGTTGCTCTTGCGATCGATCATCACCTGATTCCACTGCAGGAGCTGCGTGTGGTCGGCGTTCAGCGTCGCCGCCAAGGCGATCTCGACGGCCTCTTCATGGACCGGGATGAGCTCGCGCATGAAGGCGACGTCAAATGCCTGTCCGGACAGCTTCGAGAGCGCCGCGACGGTTGGGTTCGGCATCACGGCGGGCTTTGGTGTGACCTTGGGCTTGGCTGCTGAGGCAAGCGTCGTTGCCAGAAGGACGACCAATGCCAGGACGAGGACAATACGCATCGCGCACCTCATGAGTGGGATGTGTCGCAGTCCGAATGTACTCTTGCCCCCCGTGTGGAATCAATAGACACGCACCACCCCAGCAACGGCATTGGAGGAGTGTGGCTTCGCATCGGTGGCACGCGGGAACGCGATCAGTCCGGACGTGCAGGAGGAGAAGTTGCGCCTGGCGGTCGAGGTGGCCCGTCTAGTCTGGGGGGCCTAGAGACCCGACCCCGGCCGCCGGCGTCATCGTCAACGGGCGAGAGCGGCTTCTGCGCCTGCCCGCTTCATTAAGTAGTCCACGAACACCGGCACTGGATCGAATCCCACGACCCGCGGCGCGTCGGTCACGAAGTTTGATAGGACGTTGATGTCGTAGAAGTACCGGCGCCCGTCACGCTCGCTGACCAGGTACTCAATGCCACCGACGTCGATCTTTGCGGCCCGCGCGATGCGCAGCACTTCATCGATGATCTCTTGGGGCGGCGTGTAGCCTTCCACCCTCAGATTTGTCTTCGGAAGATCAACGGGGCACAGATCGACCGGAAAGGCCCCGGATGTCACCGCCGCGCGCTCGGGCACCGACACAACCGGCGGCACATCAACGGTGCCATCGGTCTGACAGATGTCGGCCGGGCACAGGTTGAAGCCCGCGGACGGGTTGGGGAAGACCTTGATCGCGTACAGGAACTGACCGCCCAGCACCTCCACGCGGACGATCGCGCCGCCGACCGGCGCGTGATATTCTTGCACCAGCGCGGTGTCGTCGATCCCCAGATCGATTGCCCCCGCCGCGAACGCCGCATCGATCGCGGCCGGGCTTTCGAACCGCTGAATCTTCGCGCCGCTGCCGCCGATGTTCGGCTTCACCAGGATCGGGAAGATCAGGTGGCCCGCCGCATCGCTCGCCTGCCGAGGCGTATTGATCACCCGCGTGCGCGGAAAAGGTAACCCCAGCCGGGACAGCAGGCTGATCTGTGCCGTCTTGGACAGTTCCAGCGCGAAGGCGTCCGCGCCGTTGACGACCGGGACGCCGGTGATCTGCAGGTGCCTCAGGTAGGCCAGCGACGCGAAGATCGCGTGTCCGTGGCCGCGCACGTACGCTGAGGGACTCATTCGGTTCAGCACCAGCGCGTAGGCCGGACGCTGCGCCGGGTCGAAGTTCAGGTCGGTCGCCAGAATTCGGTCATACCCAATCCCCCGGCGATCGAGCTCCGCAAACAACGGGCCGAACCATTCCGGGTGTTCGTACAGCACTCCCAGGCGTGGCGATGCAGCATTCATGCGATCTGTCCCTCCATGGGCCACGAACCCGGCGCGGGCGCCGGTCGCAGCAGGCTCAGTTATCGAGTGTGAGGGTCCGGGCTAAGCCGGACGGAAAGGCGAAGGCACAACGGCCTCCGCCCGGGGACAGATGCAGTTCCGAGGGCGTCGGACTGACAGCGCGAGCAGTGTCGGCAGATCATGCATGGTGATCACTTGGCCACATGATAGCATACCATGATAGGGGAAAACCAGCGCACTACGCGGAAGATCGTGGGCGTGAGCTCTGGGGAACGCCAGTGGCTGCGCTATGTGCTGTGGGCGGCCGTGCTCATCGCCGCGGCCTGGGTGCTGTCGCGCCTGAGCACGCTCGTCGTCATGGCGATCGTCGTCGGCATCGTGACCTTCCCGATATTTCCGATGACCGACTGGCTCGAGCGGCGATGGCGCATTTCGCGCGCGGGTGCCGCAGCGCTCACGCTGCTGACGGTGTTCGGAGTGTTCATCCTCGGCCTGATCGCCGTCGTCCCGTGGATCGTGCAGCAGGTGCAGGTCTTGATTCGCATGGTTCCGCCCGGGTTTTCCGCGGTCTCCGAATTTCTGTCTCACTGGCAGACGCGCGTTGCCGAACCCACCTTTCCACAATTCCTGCGCACGGCGTGGGAGCGTGCCGGCGAGGCCGCCGTGGCCACCGCGAATGCGGCGCTTGCCGGCCTGGTCAACGTGACGGTCAGCTGGTTTGGACAGCTTTATCTAGTGCTGCTTCTGCCATTCATGGTGTATTTCGTGCTGGTGGACTACAGGAACATGCGGGAATCGGCCCTTGCCATGCTCTCCCGCCCGGCCCGTCAGCGCATGGAAGGCCTCCTGGCCCGCCTCTCGACCACGCTGCGGTGGGGCCTGTGGGCGCAGGTCGTCGTCAGTTCAATCGTGGCAGCGCTGACCGCGATAGGGTTGGCGGCCGTCGGCGTTCCCGGCCCACTGGCGATCGGCGTCTTTGCCGGCGTCGCCGAGGCCATTCCTTACGTGGGTGGCTTCGCCACGTATGGAGTGGCGCTGCTCGTCGCGGCGCCCGCGGGCGGCAGGGTGTGGATCGGGGCCGTGATTGTCGTAACGGTTGTCAAAGTGCTCGCCAACGTCCTGGTCCCGCTGGTTCTCGGCCGGATGACGCAGACCCATCCGCTGGCCATCATCGTCGCGCTGCTGGTGCTGGGGGAGCTGTTCGGATTGCTCGGGATGTTCTTTGCGGTTCCGGTTGTCGTGATCGTGCGGGAGATCCTGGCGTGGTGGCGACCGGCGCACGCGTCGGAGTAAGGGAAGGCTCAAAACTCCAGCTGGGGGTGACATATGCCGAAGTATCTCTTTCAAGGGTCATACACGCTGGAAGGCGTGAGGGGTCTTGTGAAGGACGGCGGCTCGAAGCGACGGGCCGTGGCGCAGCAGGCGATACAGAGTCTGGGAGGAAAGCTGGAGGCGTTCTACTTTGCGTTCGGCAAGGACGACGTCGTGGGTATCGCCGACGTACCTGATAACGTCACCCTCGCGGCCTTGTCTTTGACGCTCGCCTCCAGCGGAGCATTCACCGCCAGGACCACGGTGCTGCTGACTCCTGAAGAGATTGACCAGGCGGCGAAAAAGACGGTGAAGTACACACCCCCTGGCGCGGGTGGATCTTAGAGCGACGGCGACTCTTCGGGAGGGATCCCGGTCGAACACGGATCCCTCCCGGGCAGTGCGATGTTATACTTACAAGTTGGATAGTCCACAGCACGTTTGCGGGCCCTTAGCTCAGCAGGCAGAGCGGCGGGCTTTTAACCCGCGCGTCGGGGGTTCGAGTCCCTCAGGGCCCACCATTGTGGTACGCTCCGTGGCTTTCCGAACGGATGAAATGATTCTGCTTTGCCGCCTCGATCTTCGAGAAAAGTCCGGGGGGCGATCATGACCGACCACTTTCAGAAGATTCTTACCAGCCAGTTCGAGGCGGCGCTCGCCATGCTGAAGCAGTGCGTCGAAGCGTGTCCGCCTCAGCACTACGAAGGCAAAATCGCCAACGACACGTTCCGTACGATCGCCTACCACACGCTGTTCTGGGTTGACTATTATCTCTCGCCCGGTGAACATGCATTCGAGCTTCGGGACGTGAATCATCGTGGCGGTGACGATCGGATCACGACGAGCTCTCCCGGTCTGTCCAGAGATGAAACGCTCTCATATGTGGAGATCTGTCGTCGAAAGTTGGTTGAAACACTCGCGGCAGAGACGGCCGAATCCCTCGCGGCACCGTCGGGATTCTCCCGGTTTTCGTTTTCGCGCGGTGAATTGCATTTGTACAATCTGCGACACATCCAGCATCACACGGGCGCGCTGAGTGCCTACCTGCGCAGGGTCGACGCGAGCGTCGAGAACAGCAAAGCCCTCTCCTGGGTGCGTATGGGGTGGCGATGAGCGTTTTGACCCATCTTGCGTCACATTGCCTCGTCGCGTTCCGTCATAGGAGTACAAACGAAACCAAGCCGATGGGACAAGGAGGCATAATGATGAATCCGCAGATCAGCGCCGTCACGCTCGGGGTCAGGGATCTGAACAGAGCGAAACAGTTCTACAGCGAAGGTCTTGGCTGCCCGATCGGGCAGGATCAGGGAGGGTTTGTTTCCCTCAATCTCGGCAGTGGCTCGTCCGCGCTGGCGCTCTACCCATGGGATGCGCTTGCCGCCGACGCTGGCGTAGCTGCAGACGGCAGCGGTTTTCGTGGCATGACCCTCAACTACATCGTCCCCTCCCAAGGTCGCGTCGATGAAGTGTTGGCCCAAGCCAAACGCGCTGGCGGCAAGATTGCCAAGCCAGCGCAACGCGCACAGTGGGGTGGATACTTCGGCTACTTCGCTGATCCGGACGGCTATCTCTGGAAAGTCGTGTCAGCCGCCGCATGAGTTCCCTCGACCTCTGGCGTCCACGGATTCTGGAAGCGCTGGCTTGATATCTATGCCAGGACCACGGTGCTGCTGACTCCTGAGAGATCGACCAGGCAGCGAAGAACCGGCGGTCGATTGGCTGCGGCAACGTCATGTACGGCACATCGTTTCTATCCACCTGCCGGATGGTGACCGGGTCAGCATTGGCCAACCCGTTGGCCCCCGGGAACTTCCCATAGAGTGCGTCGAATGACCAGTTCTCCTGGTAGATGATGATGAAATAGTTGATGCGCTCTAAAGGGTCCGTGCCGCCCGTGGAGCACGTGAGCATAGACCGTGTCTAGGAGACGCGTGCGAGGAATCGCGCGACGCGGCGCAGCGCATACCAGGTCGCGAGGAAGGCCAGAGCTTCCAGTGTGAAGGAGTGGAACTTGTAGAAGAACTCGGCGATGAGCAGTGACCCCGCGAGCGTCGTCGCGTCGATCGCGGTCGTCACGTTCAGTAGCGCTGCGAGCCGTGTCATACCGCCTCCTTGAGTCGTGTTCTGCCTACCTGTGTGCCGCTGCCGCAGCGAGCCTGCGGCGACGGGGTGCCGGCGATTTCACTGCGCCGACGATAGCGGGCAGACTGGCCTGGCGGGCGAGCCGGTTGAATTCTTTGATGCCGGTGTCGTCGAGCCGGCGTAGGCCTCTGAGCTGCTCGTCGATGCGCCGCGAGAGGTATGCGAACACTTCGGCAGACTGCTTTGTCGGCGCGGCGTCCGCAGACCCGACGACGCCAACGAGCATGCCCACTTTCGCGTTGAGTTTGATGGGGTAATTCAGCGTGTCCTGGCGGCTTTGCGCGCGAAACTGCACGAGCTCGTCCTCGATCGCGGTGAGCTTCTTCTTCAAAGTCTCGGCGGCCCGCGTGAGCCGGCGCAACCCGGCCCCGAGTGCACCCTGGTAGCGAAGCGCCTTCACCCGCTTCACGGTATCGCCAACTTGCGTGCGCATCTCGCGGATGCGGTCGATGGCCTCGTGCATCTCGGTAAGCTTGTCGCGGATGGCGAGCAGCAGGTCGAACTGCGCCTGGAGTTCCTGCTGCGTCGCCGGCGCGCGGGGGTCCTTGCGGATCTCGAACGATGCGCTCGATGTCGCGCCATCCGGTAGCTTCAGACGCACACGGTACGTCCCCGGCACGGCGAGCGGACCCGCGAGCGCGCGCTCAAATTCCTCCATGGACTTGTCGCCCTTGAGCTTGCGCGCGTCCGGGTAGCGCATATTCCACACGAAGCGGTTGAGGCCCGCCTCTCTCGGCACGCGCGGCTCCTTCTCCTCCGGCTCCTTCTCCATTCCCGGCGGCATCAACGCCTCGGGCGGCGCGCCTTCGCCCGGCGCTACCGCGGTCCCCGTATCGGGCGTCTCATCCTTCTTCTTGCTGGTGAAGGTGCGGACCTCGCGCCCGCGAGCGTCGAGGAACGCGAGCGTCACCTCCTTCTTGGGCTTCTCGCGGAGCCAGTACGTGACCATGACACCGTCGGGTGGGTTCTTGCCGCCGTCGAGGTCGATGTCGATCATCTCGCCGGTCGGCTCCTTCTCGACGGGCCAGACCGTGTGCATCGTCGCCGCAGTGAAGCGGTAGTTCTTCTGTCCCTTTACCGGCTTGTGTCCGAAGCCGCGGTTCCTACGGAAGTGGATCGTCGGGCGCGGCGCGAACACGCGCGCGCGTTCGCGCTCTATCTGGGACGACCATTCCCGAAGCACGGTGAGGTCGTCGAAGAGCCAGAAGCCCCGCCCGTGCGTCCCGAGCACGAGATCGGAGTCCTTCACGACCATATCATGGATCGGCACGTGCGGGAGGTTCGCCTGCCAGCGCAGCCAGCGCGCGCCGTCGGCGAAGGACACGTAGAGGCCGGTCTCCGTCCCGGCGTAGAGGAGGCCGCGCCTTTCGGGATCGCAACGGATAACACGCGCGAAGTCGTCGTCGGGGATCCCATTCACGATCTTTGTCCAGGTGCGCCCATAGTCGTCGGTCTTGAAGAAGTAGGGGCGGAAATCATCGTGCCTGTAGCGCTCGGCGGCGACGTAGCAGGTGCCCGGAGAGTGCGGAGAGGGCTCGATGATACGGATCGTCGCCCAGGCCGGGAGCCCTTTCGGGGTGACGTTCCGCCAGGACTTCCCGCCGTCGCGCGAGACGTGCACGAGCCCGTCGTCCGAACCCGCCCAGAGCAAACCCTGCTGCAGTGACGATTCGGCGAATGCGAAGATGGTGCAGTAGTACTCCGCGCCGGTGTTGTCCTTGGTTACCGGGCCGCCGGAGGGCGCGAGCTTGGAGGCGTCGTTCCGCGTGAGGTCGGGGCTGATCGCCTGCCAGGAAGCGCCTTCATCCATGGAGCGAAAGACACGGTTACCGCACGCGTAGAGCGTGTTCGGATCGTGCGGCGAGATGACGACGGGGAAGGTCCACTGGAAACGGTATTTCGCGTCCTTCGCGCCCCAGCCGATCGTCCAGTCGGGCCAGACCATCACGTTCCGCGACTGCCCCGTGCGGTGGTCGTACCGGGTGAGGAAGCCCAGGTACGAGCCGGCGTAGATGACGTCGGGGTCGTCCGGCCGCACCGCGATGTATCCTGACTCGCCGCCTCCGATCTCGATCGCGTCCTCGCGCATGATCGAGGCGAGCGTCGAGCGGTTCGGCACGCTGATGGTGGTGTTGTCCTGCTGCGCCCCGTAGACGCGATAAGGCACGCGCGTGTCGGTCGTGACGTGGTAGAACTCGCACGTCGGCTGGTTGTAGATCGTCGACCAGCTCCTGCCGCCGTTAAAGGTCACCGTACCCCCGCCGTCGTTGCCGTTGATCATGCGGTCGTGATCCTTTGGGTCGATCCAGAGGTCGGGGTGGTCGCCGTGCGGGATGGTCACGCGCTCGAAGGTCTTCCCGGCGTCGATGGAACGCCAGGCTTCGACGTTGAGGACCCACACCGTGTCTGCGTCCTGCGGGTCCGCGATAATGTGGTGGTAATACCAGGCGCGCTGGCGTAAATTTCGGTCCTGCGACAGCTTCTCCCACGAGACACCGCCGTCGTCGGAACGGAAGACGGCGCCGTCGGCGGCCTCGACGATCGCGTACACGCGGTTCTCGCGCGCGGGTGAGGCCGCGACCCCGATCCTCCCCAGCACGCCCTTGGGTAGCCCCTTGGCGCGCGTGATCTCGGTCCAGGTGTCGCCGCCATCCGTCGACTTGAAGATCCCGCTGCCTGGGCCGCCGGACACGAGCTCCCACGGTCGGCGCACCGTTTCCCAGAAGGCGGCGTAGAGGACGCGCGGGTTGTTCGGGTCCATGGAGAGGTCGATCGCGCCTGCCTTCTCGCTCCGGAAGAGGACGCGCTCCCAGGTCTTCCCGCCGTCCTTTGAGCGATACACGCCACGCTCCGGGTTCGGGCCGTGCGCGTGTCCGAGCGCCGCGACGTAGACGAGGTTCGGGTCGCGCGGGTGCACGCGCAGCTTTGCGATGTTCCGCGTGCGCTCGAGGCCGAGGTGCGTCCAGGTACGTCCGCCGTCCGTGGATTTGTACGCACCGTCGCCGTGCGAGACGTTGCCGCGGATGCAGCACTCGCCCATCCCGACGTACACGACGTTCGGGTCCGCGGAGGCGACGGCGATCGCGCCCACGGAGGCGCGTTTGAAGTACCGATCCGAGACGTTCTGCCAGAAGAGACCGCCATCCTCGGTCTTCCACACGCCGCCACCGGTCGAGCCGAAGTAGAAGACGTTCCGATGCACAGGGTCGCCCGCCACCGCGCCGACGCGACCGCCGCG
>JBQTJP010000263.1:0-4658 GCA_052386995.1 Armatimonadota bacterium | reverse complement strand
CCGAGGTCACAGCAGCCTCCTGGGGATGGTACGGGTCCAGCGGTTGCGCCAGTGGGGCGACCCGTTCAGCGTGACGTCGAGATCCAGCTGGAGATGGAAGGCCGTGGCGTCGCTTGTGAGCTCTGCTGTCGCCGTGCTCTCCACATCAAGATTCGCACGGCGCAGAGTCTTTCGGTCCCACCCGATCGCCCGCGTTTCGGCGGGATTCAGCGCCGACACCGTCATTTCGGTTCGATGCTCGCTCGTGACAACGGTCACGCCGTCGGGATGGCGCACGGTTTCTCCCAGACTTCGAGTGGCTGTCATCGTTCGCCCCGCGACATCGTAAGTGATCGTTGTCTTCGCCTTCTCGGACGTGTGGACGAACTGCGAGCGGCGTTTCGGCGGGGGAAGAATCTCCGGTGCGGCGCCGCGTCGTGCCGCGGGCGGGACCACCGGAATGGTCATGCTGCTCGGCCGCGACGAGCCGGAGAAGACGCGGAGCATGAACGGCTGCGGAGATGGCCAGACCTCTGGAAAGTCAGCCCCGGAGACGGCCACGCGGATGCGATGCCCCTTGGGAAACACCCATGATACAGCGTCGAGCGCGACCGTCACTTCGTACATCTGGCCGGGGAGGAGTGGTGTGGCGCGGTCCATACCTTCTCTGCGTGTCCCGTTGAGCAGCCCCTTGCACACGAGCGTCGCGGCACCGTCGGGTGCAACATCGCAGAGCCGGATCGAGAAGAATGCCACCTCGGCGGTCGCAGAGACGAAGAGTCTCGCACGCGGGAACCCCAGAATCTCGAGATTGGCGGCCAGCGGCTTCGACGTGTAGGTAACGGAGAACGCCTCGTTGGCGCCCTGCTCGCCCCATCCTACGCCGCCGCCGGCGAATCCCAGGTCGGCAAACCCGACAAAGGGGACATACGACCGCTCGGCTGTGAAGTCGGCCACCGGGGGACTTGTGCCCAAATCTTCCCTGGCCCCGAAAAACCATTCGCGCTCGATGGCTCGTGACGGAGGCAGCGCCTCTTCGAACCGCCAGTATCCTGGCGCGGAATCCGTAGGATCGTCCGGCCGGCGATACTGCTGGATGTAGACTGTCACCAGCGGTTCGTCGACAATTCCGGTGCGCTTGTCTTTGAGCCAGTGAGCAAACCATCGTGTGATTTCGTGCATGAAATCCATGCGGGGGCCGGGAGTTGCGGCGTCGGGCGGCGTGTGCGGCCAGGGACCCATGATGAGCTTCTTTGGCGCCTTCAATTCAGCAAACCAGCGTAGTGATGCGTTAACGTAGAAATCAGCCCAGCCCCCGATGATGAGCGTAGGCACTTGCACCCTGTCGTACATACGCCCCAGTGTTGACCGCCAGTACTCGCCGTCAAGCTGCTCTTCAATCCATCGAATGAGCCAGGGAGTATTCTCGCGAAGCCGCCGCTCCCACAGCGCCTGCCAGCCATCTCCGGCCAGCTCGGGATAGGGAGGAAGGGCGTTGCGGCTGACCATGCCCAGCGCGTAGGAGCCGATGACACTCCAGCCATTCAGTGCCCCGCCGCGGAAGTGCATGTCGTCGGTATAGCGGTCATCGGTCGCGTAGATCGGGACGATCGCCCCCAATGACGGCGGCTGGATCTGAGCGACCTGCAGGGCCGTGAATCCTGCGTACGACGTCCCCCACATGCCGGTACGGCCGTTGCACCACGGCTGCCCGGCCAGCCATTCCAGCGCATCATAGCCGTCCTGCTGCTCCTGCGGGTACTGGTACTCATCGATGACGATGCCTTCTGAGTCGCCCGTCCCGCGGACATCCAGCTGGACCGACGCGATGCCGCGTTCGGCAAGATAGAAGTGTCCGAAGTCGCGCGCGGCACCTCGCAGGTCGTCCTTCCGGTAGGGTGTGTACTCGACGGCCACAGGCACCCGTTGATCCATAAGTGGGCGGAAGACATTTGCTGACAGCCGGGTACCGTCGCGAGTGGGGATCATGGTATGGCGAACTTCAACGTCCGTCGCCGCTTCAACGTGCTTTGAGTTGGGAGGTGTGTCCATGCCGCCGCGCAGGGCTCCGCTAAAGAGGAAGCCGGCGAAAGGCGCGCTCGCGGTTTGGGCCGAACCGGTAAATCAGGAATTGCGCGTCAAAGGCAAACGCCTCATCAACCCCCAGACGTTCCATCATGGCGAAAGTGGTACAGTCTACCACGCTGAAGGCCTGATCGGGGAACGCTTGAGCGATCCTCCACGCAGCCTCCAGGTCGCTGGGATCCGGAGCAACGATAGGAGTGCGCGTCTCTCGCAGTCCACTCCAAAACGTCAACGCGGCCGGGCGTCCGAGGTGGGCGCGCAACAGTGCCCAGGTCTCGGCGAGGACGAGGTCCGTTGTGAGGAAATTGACAGTTCCCGCTCGCTCCGCGAAGAAGGCACGCGCGCCTGCGTGGTGTCGGTCTGATGAATCTGCAAGCGCATACCACGCTCCGGTGTCAACGAGAATGCTCACGACCTAGGGCCTCGGCGAGATAAGCATCGTGCTGTTCCGACACGTCTGTGCGGCCGCTTGCCCCCAGCGCGGCGAGCTTGAGATAGAGCTCCCGGGGAACTGGGGAGATGCTTCTGCCTTCTTCGAGGTGGCGTTGGATCAGGCGCCGAAGGAGCTCGGCCATCGATATCCCTTGCTCCGCTGCTTCTGCCCGGAGCGCCCGACGTTTGATCGTCCACAGGATCAGGGCCGTACAGATGCCGACTCCGATGAGCAGGACGGTCCGGATGGTGATCCGGCCCGTTGAGAGCCTCACCTGATCGCCTCGTGCGTGTCGCGTTCGTCTACCGCGAGAGCGCTAACTCTTCAAAGATCGGCGCGTTGTAGATCGGGTGCCACGCGAACTTACCGATCCGCGGCGACCGGACATGCATCGTCCGGGTAATCACAACCGGGATGATCGGCATGTCGTCGAGGGCGAGCCTGTTCATCCGCTGATAGTAGCGGCACCGCACCTCCGGAGACGCCGTGCGCTCAGCCTGCCTGAACAGCCGGTCGATCTCCAGATTTCGATAGCGGGCCCGTTGGGCGTTCGCGCCGTCGCTGATGACGAGGGTTCCGATGTGGTCCACAGGATCGAGGAAGCTCGCGCCCCAGCCGTTGAGCGCCAGCACGCTCGTTCCCTCGGTCAGCATGCGGCTGATTATGCCGCCGGTGAAGCGCCGGATCTCGGTCCGCACGCCGATGGTCGCCAGATTCTGCTGCAGCACCTGCTGCCACTCCGCTGATTGCGGGATACTGCCGGTCGTCGATGAGTCGAGATTGACGCTGAAGCCGTTGGGATACCCGGCCTCGGCGAGCAGCGCCCTGGCCCGCGCGGGATCGAAAGGCGGGACGCCCGCGAAGTTCGCATCGTAACAGGGCATCTGCGGGAGGATGTAGCCCCTGGCCGGAATGCCCAGCCCGCCGGCCACCTGCACCAGCCGATCGCGATCCACCATCATAGCGATCGCCCGGCGCACGCGGACGTCGTTGAAGGGGGGCGTTTCGGTGTTCATCAGCAGGAACGAGAGGTAGACGTTGTCGGCGATGAAAGTCTGCTGGCTCAGCCGCGAGTCGCTCCGCACGCGCGGGATATCCTGCCCGGCCAGTCCGTCGGCGAGATAATCGACCTCGCCGCGCTCGAACCGCAGCAACCCCACGCTCGGGTCGACGCCGAACTTGTAGACGATCCGATCGAGGTGCGGAACGCCTTTCCTAAAGTACTGCCGGTTGCGCACGAATGAGATCTCCTGCCCGGGCGTCCACCGTTCGAGCCGGAACGGGCCCGTGCCCACCGGATGCAGGCGATAGTCCTGGCCGTGACGCTCTACCTCTTCTTTCGGGATGATGGCGTTGATGGCCATCGACAGAATGGCCGGGAAGACGGCTTGCGGCTGCTCCAGCGTGATGCGAACGGTGTAGTCGTCGACCACGTGAATGCCGGACATTGATGTTGCCTTGCCCGCGATCACGTCTTTGGCACCGACGATGTTCGAGGCGAACGACGGTCCCCAGCTCCGCGACGTAGGATGGGGCTGGCGCTCCAGCGAGTACTTCACATCGGCCGCCTTCATCTCGCGGCCGTTGTGGAACTGCACGCCACGGCGGATCGGGATCGTGTATGTTTTCGCGTCCGGGCTGAGCCTGGGCATAGCCTCGGCGAGGTCGGGCACGAGTTTACCCTCGGCATTGTACGCGTAGAGGGTGTTGTACGCGATGAGTCCCGTCATGCGCCAGTCGGTCCCGGCCGATGCGCTGGGCGGATCAAGGCTCTCGATGTTGCCGGCGCGGTAGACCGCCGTCATCTCGCCACCCTCGCGTGTGGCCGCGGGACCTCCGGCGGCCATCGACCCCGCGACGAGCACGATGACCGCACACAAGATGGCCCACTGCGAATGCGATACGCTGCTGCGAGCCCGACCCATTGCGCTCACCTCCGGCAGGAGTGTCAAGGCCGATTATATCCCAGGAGGGCCCGGTGGGCTTGTCGGGCAGGTGACAGAGGGACGAGGTAACAGAGAGACGCCGGGGCCCGTGGCTGAGCCCCGGCGTGTTCGCTACCGGCGACCTGGTCCGGATTCGGTCGAGCTGCTTAGCGCCGTTTACCGGTCCACGGGCGCCACCGGGATTCACCGGTGTACCGCCACCGACCGTCGAAGGA
>JBQTJP010000262.1:0-4423 GCA_052386995.1 Armatimonadota bacterium | reverse complement strand
AGGCGACGGCATCGTGCGCATCGAGATGCACTTCCTGCCCGATGTCTACGTGCCCTGCGAGGTGTGTAAGGGCCGGCGGTACAACCGCGAGACCCTCGAGGTCACCTATCGGGGCCGCAACATCGGCAATGTGCTGGAGATGACCGTCAGCGAGGCGCTCACGTTCTTCGAGGCGATCCCCCGTGTTCGCCGGAAGCTCCAGACGCTCGACGACGTCGGGCTCGGATACATCAAGCTGGGCCAGCCCGCCACGACGCTGTCCGGCGGGGAAGCCCAGCGCGTGAAACTCGCGACCGAGCTCTCGCGGCGGGACACCGGCCAGACTGTCTACATCCTCGACGAACCGACCGTCGGCCTCCACTTCGCCGATGTCGAGCGGCTGCTCGGCGTCCTGCACCGCCTGGTCGATGCCGGCAACACCGTGCTTGTCATCGAGCACAACCTCGACATCATCAAGACCGCCGACTGGATCATCGACCTGGGTCCCGAAGGCGGCGAATACGGCGGCGAGGTCATCGCCGAAGGGACGCCCGAAGAGATCGCTCGTGTCTCCCGGTCGTACACCGGCCGGTTCCTCCGCCGCGTTCTCGATGCCGGAGGGAGCCGCGATGGACAGCGTCCCGGTCGGGCGGAACGGCCCAAGGCCGCCGGACGGCGGCGGCGCCACGCCCGCTCTTCCACCCCGCGCTGACCGCCCATGCCGTCGGCGGAACTTCGCAAGACCCTTCAGCTGCTTCCCCCGCGACATGGCGTGTACTTGATGAAAGACGACGCGGGGCGCGTGCTCTACGTTGGAAAGGCAGCGTCGCTGCGCTCGCGCGTCCGCCAGTATTTCCAGGACCCCGAATCGCTGGCCAATCCGCGCCTGCAACACCTGGTGCCCAAGATCGCCGACGTCGACGTGATCGTCACGGCCAATGAGGTGGAGGCGCTCATTCTCGAGACCAACCTCATCAAGCAGCATCAGCCGCCCTACAACATCCGGATGGCCGATGACAAATCCTTTCCGTACGTGAAGCTGACGAACGAACCGTTCCCGAAGATCGTGATGACGCGCAAAGTGCTCAGGGACGGCGCCCGCTACTTTGGACCCTACCCGTATCACGAGCCGAAGCTGGTGGGCCGGACCATTCGCACGATCCGCCGGTTGTTCAAGCTCCGGACGTGCCGCATCGAGATCACCGGCGACCTGCCCCGCCCGTGCCTCGACTACGATATGGGGCTCTGCACGGCGCCCTGCGTGGCGTGGGGCGCAACGGCCGAGGCGTACCAGGAACAGGTCCGCCGGGCCGCGCTTTTTCTCGAGGGCAAGGAGACCACCCTGCTCGATGACCTCCGCGGCGAGATGGCCGCCGCCTCCGAGGGGATGCAGTACGAGCGCGCGGCCCAGCTGCGCGATCAGATCGAGGCGATGGAAGCGATTGCCGAGAGGCAGCGAATCGCGACCCCGGGTCTCGAAGACCGTGACATCGCGGCTGTGGCGCAGTCTGGAGACCTGGCGTGCGTCGAGCTCATCACCATTCGCGCCGGGCGCATCCAGGATCAACAGCACCTGCTGATCACGGGCGCGCGGGACCTGGACCCGGGCGTGATCCTCTCGCAGGCCCTGGCCCGTCACTACAGCGACCTGCCCACTCTCCCGCGCGAGGTGCTCGTGGAAACCGAGCCCGCCGATCGCGCGGCGCTGGCGGACTGGCTGAGCCAGCGGCGAGGCACGAAGGTCGAGGTCAGCATACCCCAGCGTGGAGAACGCCGCCGCCTGGTCGAGCTGGCACGCGAGAACGCCGTCCTCTACCTGCAGCAGGCCCGGGCGCGCGAAGTTGGCCCCTCGGGTGTTGGGGTCGTCGAGCTCCAGGAGGCGCTCAGCCTGGAATCGCCCCCATTTCGCATCGAGGGGTACGACATCAGCCACTTTCGCGCCGGCGAGGCGGTCGGATCACTCGTCGTGTTCGAAGGCGGCCGGCCCCGCCGGAGCGACTACCGGCAATTCAGGGTGCGCGCTCCCGAAGGCGGCGACGACTACGCGATGCTGCAGGAGCTGCTGCGTCGGCGTTTCGAGCGCGCCCGAGCGGAGCAGGAGAAGATCGACCGCGACGAGGCGATTCGTCCCCGGTGGTCGGTGTTGCCCGACCTGGTCCTCATCGACGGGGGGCGCGGGCAGCTCAATGCCGCGCGGGAGGTGCTGTTCGAGTACAACATCTACGTACCCGCCGTCGGGTTGGCGAAGGAGAACGAAGAGCTCGTGCTCGCCGAGCGTGCCGAGCCGATGCGCCTCCCGCGCGACTCGCAGGCGCTCCAGCTGGTGCAGCGCGTGCGGGATGAAGCGCACCGGTTTGCGAACACGGCGGGCCGCCGGCTCCGCGAGCGCCGGATCGTGTTCTCGGTATTGGAGGACATCCCGGGCATCGGCGAGCGGCGGAAGCGTGACCTGATCCGCCGCTTCGGATCGGTGCGCGGGGTGCGCGCCGCAGCGCCGGAAGCCCTGACCGAGGTCCTGGGTCCGAAGCTCGCCGCGCGCGTCGCCGCCTATCTGGCGGAGCACCCCAACGGTGAGGCCCGCCCGCGCGGCGCGGATTCCACGGCGGCCGGGGGCGCTTGACAGCCACCGTGAAGGTCGACTACCATATAGCCATAAATCACGCTATCTGGAGGATGCCGTGCGCCTCGTGTCCACCGCCGAATTGAAGAACCGAACCAACGAAGTGCTGCGGACCGCGCTCGCCGGCGATCCGGTCGTGGTCACCCGGCACGGCCGGCCGGTGGCCTCACTGCTCCGGCTGGAGGAGGGCGATCTTGCGAGTCTGGCGCCAGCCGCCGGTCCCGGCGATCCCCGCGCGGTCGGGCGGACGGCCGCGCGGCGAACGCCGCGCGCGGGCAGGATGGAGAGGTCGCCGACGCTCGGCCCCTATCACTATGCCGCGTTTCCGCAGCCCTTCGGCACGTTCTTCGTGGCGTACGGTCCCGATGGCCCCGCCTTTGCCCGCATCGCGCCGACAGCCGTCGCCTTCGAGCGCGACGCGCTCAGATATCTGGGCGCGCCGGTGCATCGGGCTCCACCGCCGGCCTGGCTCACCACCGCGGTGGGCGCCGCGGTGCGGCGCGGCGATGCGTTTCGGGGACCCGTCGACTTGCGGCGGCTGGGGCCCTTTGAGGAAGAGGTCCTCGCCCGTCTGCGCCGGATTCCGGCCGGCGCGGTGCGGACCTATCAGGAGATCGCGCGCGCGGTGGGCCAACCCGGCGCGGCACGCGCGGTCGGTGCGGCGTGCGCCCGCAATCCGCTGCCGCTTCTCATCCCGTGCCACCGCGTCGTCCGCACGGACGGCGGCCTCGGCGGCTATTCACTGCGCGGCGGTATCGCGCTGAAGCGCCGCCTCCTCGAGGCGGAAGGCGCACTCCCGACCTTGCTGCCGTGAGCTTCTTGTCCGAAGAGCTTCACACGCCTCCGGCACCCGCGGTCTCGCTCGAGGGCGTCACGCATCGGTTCCCGGCCCGGCGAGCGGCGCAAACGGATGAGATCGTGGCGCTCACCGACGTCAGCCTGACGGTGCGTTCGGGTGAGGTTTTCGGGCTCCTGGGTCCCAACGGCGCGGGCAAGACGACGCTGTTGAGGATCCTCAGCACGCTGCTGGTCCCGATGGCGGGCGGAGTGCGAGTATACGGGTATGATGCCGTACGCCAGCCCGACTCCCTGCGGCGGCACATTGGCGTCGTGCTCGGCGGAGAACGATCGGTCTACTGGCGGTTGACGGGCCGTGAAAACCTGCTGTACGCTGGGGCGCTCTACGATCTGACGCCCGCTGTCGCGGCGGAGCGCGCCGCGGCGCTGCTGCGGCTCGTTGACCTCGACGGACGCGCCGATGATCTCGTCGAGCGGTACAGCAGCGGGATGCGGCAGCGGTTGGCGCTGGCGCGTGCGCTGGTGCACGATCCGCCGGTCCTGATCCTCGACGAACCGACCGCGGGACTCGACCCGCAAGCGGCGCGGGCAGTGCGTACGCTCCTGGAGGCCCTCCACCGTGACGGGGCGCGCACGATCGTGCTCGCCACGCACAACCTGGATGAAGCCGACCGGCTGTGCGGCACCGTCGCGATCATCGACCGCGGCCGGATCCTTGCCTGCGGCGCGCCGGCGGCGCTCAAAGCGGGGCGCGCGGAGGGAGCCGCTTCGACTGACGCCGCTGCCACGCTCGAAGACGTGTTTCTGGGACTGACGGGGCGCACGCTTGCCGCCGCCGATGGGGCGGGACTATAATCGGGGTGCGTCGAGCGGGAGTAGCTCAGAGGTAGAGCGTCTCCTTGCCAAGGAGAAGGTCGTGGGTTCAAGTCCCATCTCCCGCTCCAGGGATCTGGCGGCGTAGCCAAGAGGCAAGGCAGGGGTCTGCAAAACCCCCATACGCCGGTTCGAATCCGGCCGCCGCCTCCA
>JBQTJP010000261.1:0-2589 GCA_052386995.1 Armatimonadota bacterium | reverse complement strand
CCAAGACCGCGTCGCGCGGCGGGCCGTCGGGCGACCTGCAGGCGGCCATGGTCCGCCTGCACCTGGACGAGGCGCTGCCACGCATCGAGTCAACGGCGCGTCGCATCCTGGCCGCGACCGAAGAGGGTGACACGTTGCGCACGATGCTTGCAGGCCTCAGACGCTTCCTCAAGGTGCCGGCGGTCAACGCCGTCGCGCTCACCCGGCAGATCGGCGGGGCCGTGGCCGACGCGGGGAGGTACGTCGCGTAAGGTCCGGGCCGAGAGCCGCCTGTCTATGGCCGACCAGGCTTTGCTCCGGGCGCGCCCCTGGCTGCGGCACTATGAGCCGGGAGTGCCGCACACGATCGCGTATCCCGCCCGCCCGGTTCAGCACCTGCTGGATGATACCGCCGACCGGCACCCTGACCGACCCGCGGTCACGTTCTTCGGCCGCGACCTGACCTACCGCGAGCTGCGCGATCTGACCGACCGGTTTGCAGGGGGACTTCGCGCACTCGGCCTGCAACCCGGCGAGCGCGTCTCCCTGCACCTCCCCAACTGCCCGCAGTTCGTCATCGCCTACTACGGCACCCTGAAAGCCGGCGGCGTCGTCGTCCCGTTCAACCCCCTGTATGTCGAACGCGAGATCTCTGCGCAACTCGCCGACAGCGGCGCGACGATCGCGGTCACGCTCGACCTCTTTCTCGACCGCGTGCAGGCCGCGCGGCCGAAGAGCGGCGTAAAGCACGTGATCGTCACCCGCATCAACGAATTCTTTTCGCCTCTGCTGCGCGCGCTTTACCCGCTCCGCGCCCGGAGGCACAACGAGTGGCCGACGATCGTCACGGACGCCACCACCCACCGCTTCGCCGATGTCGTGCGCGGCCCGGCGCCATCCGTCCTTGCCGCCCAGGCGCCGGATGAGATCGCGGTGTTGCTCTACACCGGCGGCACGACCGGCACGCCCAAGGGCGCGATGTTGACACACGCCAACCTGGTGGCCAATGCCTATCAGAGCGCCTCGTGGATCTCAGACCTTCCAGAGCGCCCCTGTGCCGTGGGCGTCTTGCCACTCTTTCATTCCTACGGGATGACGGTCATCATGAACGGCAGCCTGCTGCAGGGCGCCCGGATGGTCCTCGTGCCGCGCTTTGAGGCAAAGGCGGTGCTCAAGGCGATCACCCGGTACCGTCCGGAGCGTTTCGGGGGGGTCCCGACTCTCTACAACGCGCTGGCCAGCAATCCCGATGTTGGGCGGTACAATCTCCGATCGATTCGCTCGTGCATCAGCGGCGCCGCGCCGCTACCCGCGGAGGTTCAGGCACGCTTCGAGCGTGCGACCGGTGTCAGGGTCCATGAAGGCTACGGCCTGACCGAGGCGTCCCCGGTCACCCACACGACTCCCCTTGCCGGCGTACAGAAGCCTGGCAGCATCGGCGTGCCGGTGCCCGACACCGAGGCGCGGATCGTCGACCTCGAGACCGGCACGCGCACGCTGCCACCGGGAGAGATCGGCGAACTGGTCATCCGCGGTCCGCAGGTGATGCAAGGCTATTGGAACCGGCCCGACGAGACCGCATCTACGATCCGCGACGGCTGGCTCTACACCGGCGACATCGCAAAGATGGATGACGACGGGTTTTTCTACATTATTGATCGGAAGAAAGAGATGCTCATTACAGGGGGGCTCAACGTGTATCCCCGGGAGGTCGAGGAGGTACTCTACGCTCACCCGGCCGTGCTGGAAGCAGCGCTGATCGGCGTCCCCGACGCTCACCGGGGCGAAGTGGGGAAAGCCTTCGTGGCGCTGCGGCCCGGCGCGAGCGCCACCGCTGACCAACTGCTCGACTACTGCAAGGAGCACATGGCATCGTTCAAGGTGCCCAAGACCATCGAATTCCGCGACAACCTGCCCAAGTCGCTGATCGGCAAAGTGCTCCGCCGGGTGCTCTCGGAGGAGGAAAGGGCGGCCCGGAAGTGACGCCCGCGAGTGTCGTCCCTACTTCAGCGCATCAATGAGTCCACCATACAGGCTGTAAAGCCGCCTCTCGTCCAGATTCGCGTCGTGATGCGCGCACCCCGAACAGCGACCTGTTCAAGTAGCCTTGGCCGTGTGCTGAAGCGCGTCGGGGACCCGGTCCAGATCGGGCGGTCTCAGATCGAGATGCCAGTTGAGAGACACGGTTTCCGGAGGCCAGCAAACCCTCTCGTCGCATACCTGCGCCCGCACCCACCCCGTGAGGTTGAGGCCTTGACCGGCCTCGATGACCGGCGCCAGGTCGATCCGGGTGCTCAACGAGACATCGACCGTGACCCGCACGGGTCCGGTGTGGCCTGAGAGACTCTCATCGGTCCAGGGCAAACGCAGATACGTCGGGAGGGGATACACCGGCTCGTGCACTTGCATGTACGGGAGTGGATCGATGTGGACTTCGAGCCCCTGATATCCTCGGACATCCGGCGCGTAGATGTGCGCGCCCTGCAGCGGCTCGATGTCGACGGCGAGCGTGAACCGGTTGCCCGGATTCACCGCCGTATCGCTCGCCGCGGCTCGGATGCGCAGGTGCGCGTCCTCCGCTGTCGCGGTCGCCACCAGCCTGCCGAGACC
>JBQTJP010000260.1:0-6815 GCA_052386995.1 Armatimonadota bacterium | reverse complement strand
GACGACAAACGACCACTTCCCCCACTTGTAGGCGGGATGTTCCTTATTCATGACCCGGTCGAAGGTGAACTTGACGGCACTCGCATCCAACGCCGTGCCGTCATGGAACTTGATGCCGGACCGCAGTTTGAAGGTATGGACGAGACCATCGGGGGAGACTGCCCACGATTCAGCGAGTCCGGGTTCGACCTGAGTGCTCTCATCCTTCTGGCGGACGAGCCCATCGAAGACGCGGCGGAGGACTCGGGCGCTGTGCAGCCCGCTATATTGCTGGGGATCAAGGTTGGGCGGCTCCGCCTCCATACCGACGACCACTGTATCCCCAGTTCTGGGCGCGGCCTGTGCAACGATTCCAGCATTAAGGGCAGCGATCACACATGCGACAACGGCGGCCACCCCCACTCGCTTCCTGCCCGTTGCTCTCTCTCCCATCAGCCATCCCTCCCCGATACATGCTCCAGCATATATTCATTTAAGAGAGAACGGGCTCCTCCAAACGGCCATGCTGCACTAAAAATGCTTGTGGAACTTGACAGGATGGGGCTGGAGGTACTTCAGGTGCGGGGCCGTTCGATGTTAGCGAGAGCTTTTTGGCAATGAGCCAGTGCGGGCCGTCTACCCCGAGAGCAGGACCGAACCTACACGTGATCGAGCCGCGCCACGGTCCGCTCGTTCGTCACATTGCCCGTGTTCAAGGTACTCTTGGGCTCAACCAAGACCACGTGGACCTCGGGCGGCAGCGCGACGGGGCAGTGCTCGACCCCGCGAGGCACCACGATGAACTCTCCGGGACCGAGGTCCGCGTCGCCATCGCGAAAGCGCATGCGCAGCCGCCCCTCGATGACCAGAAACAGCTCGTCCTCTTTCTCATGATGGTGCCAGACAAATTCGCCGCTGAGCTTCACTAGCTTCACATGCGTGTCGTTGACCTCGCCGACGATCTTGGGCGACCAATGTTCAGAAAAGCGAGAGAACTTGTCGGCAAGCCTCACAACTTCCATGGCGCCTCCTGTGTTCATACCGCCGTCCGTCTGGCCTCGAACCGCCCCACCGCGAAGAGGGAGATGTCGTACCGCGTCTTCCCCTCCACGACCAGGTCGGCCAGGATCTCGCCGATCACCGGGGCAAACTTGTACCCGTGGCCGGAAAAGCCGCTCGCGATCACGACGTTGGAGTGACGCGGATGGACATCGATGATGAAGTGCGTGTCGGGTGACATCGTGTACATGCAGGTGCCGCTCGCCGCGACATCGCCGTTGGCCGCGGGCATGTACCGCGCGACGAAGTCCCGTCGAAGCCCTTCGATCTCCCCAGCGGCGATCTCGCGCCGGATGGTATCGGCGGTTGTTGGATGGCCCACGGCGTGCTCGGCAAGCTTCACCAGACCATCCCCAAGCTGCGGAGTGCCGTAGAAGAAGCGACCACCCGCCCACCAGATATGCACCGGACACCGGGAGGCATCGAAGGCGCCGTCCAGCGCCACCGGCCGAAACCAGGCTACAACCTGACGCTCGATGACGAGCGGGAGCGCAAGGTCGGCCAGGACCGTGGGCGCCCACGGACCCGCCGTGATCACCAGGTGCGCGGCCTGATACCGGGCGCGCGCGGTATGGACCTCGGCGCCCTGCGGAGTCGCGGTCCATTCGAGAACCGGCTCGTCGTGATGCAGCTCGGCACCGGCGTGGGCGGCCTGCTGGAGGTGGGCCCGCACGCACTCTTCGACAAACAGCACGCCGGCCCGCGGCTCAAAGACGCCGATCATCTCGTCCCCGGGCGCAAAGACGGGAAACCGGTTGCGGATGGCCGGCGGATCGAGCACCTCGTGCCTCAGGCCGTGCGTTCGCGCGCTCGTGATCGATCCTTGCACGAGGTCGCTGTCGCGAGGACCGATCACGATTCCACCGGTGGTCAGAAGCAGCCGGCGGCCGTGTGCCCGCTCAAGATCGGCCCAAAGCTCGTACGCGCGCCGGACCAGCGGAACATAGGACGGGTGCTCCCAGTAGGCCTCGCGGACGATGCGCGAGCGGCCGTGCGATGATCCCTGGTCATGCGCGGGGGCAAACCGGTCGAGACCGAGCACCCGCCTGCCACGCCGGGCCAGATGGTGCGCGGCGGCGCTGCCCATACCGCCGAGGCCCAGGACGATCACATCGTACGTCAATGGTGGCCCTCCCGCCGGTGCCGCGACCGGCGCTCAGCTCTCAGAGCCAGCGGCGGACGCGCGCCTTGTACCGCAGATACTCGTCTCCGAACTTCCGCTCGAGATAGCGCTCCTCACGCTCGATGACCCCGCGCTGCATCACAATCAGGAGTATCGGGAGGAGAAGAATTGGCCACAGCGTGTTGATCAGCGCTGCGATCCCCAGGTAGAGCAGCGTCAACGCAACGTACAGGGGATTGCGGGTGTAGCGAAAGGGCCCATCGACGACGATGGCCGTCGTCGGTTTGCGAACATCCATCTCCGTCCGCGCCCGGGCCATGGCCCGAACGCCCGATGCCAATATCACGCTCGCAAGGCCCACCAGCAGCGCGCCCACCACCCACGCCAACGTCCGCGGCATCATCCTGAGCGGAACGATGAGATGCAGCAGGATCGCAAGTGCCAGCGGCGCAGCGTAGAGGACCGGCGGAAGAGCAATCACGCCGGGACTGTCGCGCGGCCCCTCCGGCATCTCCGTCAGGGGCGCCCAAACCGCACGAACGCGAGCGCGACCAACAGGACGAGCGTGGCCACGCCGAAGGCGTCCTGCACGTAGGGCGACCAGCGGCCCACGGTGGAGATCACAAACCCCGCGGCGGCGACGACGAAGGCGGCAATGAGCAAGGCGTTCCGGGGATCGCGGACTTCGGGGACCTGCCAGGGGAGTGCCGTCGCCTCTGCTCCCAGGTAGTAGGGCACATCGGTGACAACCGCGGCCCACCGTCCTGGCCGGCGGCGGAAAAAGAGCGCGGCCTTCAACATGAGCGCGCTCTGATTGTGGAGCAGGAAGTGCCACCAGCGGTACGGGACGAACTCCGGCAGAATGACCGTGAGCTGTTGGTCGAATCCGACTTCCCATTCCAGCGAGTCGAGGTACTCGAGGATCGCGCCGACGACCGAGCGATACGGAGATTCCAGCACCTTCAGGGGAATGGCCATCCCCCACTGCTCCCACTTCTTGACGACCTCAGCCGTCTCGTTCGGGTCGATGTTCACAATCACGGCCGTCACGTCCGTGCAGAGCGAACTGGCGTAACGCAGCGCTGGAAGCGTTCCCCTGTTGATCCCGCCTACCGGCACGATGGCCTTGTGCTGCAAGGGGGGCACGACGACTTCGGCGCGCTCAAGCGACAACTCCTTTCGGACCTCCTCATAGTGGCGCCAGATGGCCCACATCATCCAGATGAACCCTGGGATCAAGACAGTGACGATCCAGGCTCCGGCGGTGAACTTCGCCACGATTACCACGACCAGGACAATCGCAGTCGCGGTGGCTCCCATAAGATTGATGGCGAAACTGCGCATCCATCCACGCCCACGCTCGACCCACCACTTTCGCACCATCCCACTCTGCGACAGCGTGAACGACAGGAACACGCCGACGGCATAAAGGGGGATCAGGCTGTGGGTGTCGGCGTTAAACACATAGATGAGCAACCCTGCGAGAACCGCAAGCACGATGATGCCGTTGGCGAAGACCAGCCTGTCGCCGAGATTGGCCAGCTGGTGGGGCAGAAATCGGTCGCGCGCAAGGATCGAGGACAGGCGTGGAAAGTCTGCAAAGCTTGTGTTGGCCGCGAGGATGAGGATCAACGCGGTGGCCGCCTGCATCACATAGTAGACCGGGCCACTGCCAAAGATCGTCCGGGCCAATTGGGACACCACGGTCTCATGCTCCGTGGGCACGATCCCAAAGTGCCGTGCAAAGAAGGTGATCCCAAGGAAGAGCGTCCCCAGAATGACGGCCATCCAGATCAAGGTAGTTCCGGCGTTCCGGGATTCCGGGGGGCGAAACGCCTGCACCCCATCGCTGACTGCCTCCACGCCGGTCATCGCCGCGGACCCGGACGCGAAGGCGCGGAGGATCAGGAAGACGGTCAGCGGCTGGAACGCGTCTGCCGCCAGCGCAGGCACGGCGGGGGGGGACGCCGGCGTTCCCCAGGTGCGGGTGAGCGCCAGGGCAAGCATCGCCAGCATCATGAAAATGAAGAGATAGGTTGGAACACTGAAGATCGTTCCGGACTCGCGCACCCCGCGCAGGTTGATGATCGCAATAATGGCGATCGCGGCCAGGGCCAGTGTGACCCGGTAACTGATCAGCCAGGGGATCGCCGAGGTGATCGCGGCGACACCCGCCGAAACGCTGACTGAAACGGTCAGCACGTAGTCGATCAGGATCGATGCCGCCGCCACCAACCCCGGCCACACGCCCAGGTTTGACCGGGCGACGATGTACGACCCGCCGCCCTTCGGGTACGCATGGACCGTCTGGTAGTACGAGAAGACAACGATCGCAAGTACGACGGTGATCCCGATCGCGATCGGCCACGCCAACGCCATGGCCGCCGGGCCCGCCAGCACCAGCGCCAGCAAGATCTCTTCTGTCGCGTAGGCCGAGGAGGAGAGCGCGTCGGACGAGAACACCGCGAGGCCCTGAATCTTGTTCAGGCGCTCGTGGGCGAGCTGGCGCGTGGGCAGCGGACGCCCGATGAGCAGGCGCTTAATGATGCTGGTCGCCATCTGCGCAGGGCCGTCGCTTGCGGCCGGTCGTGCTCACGGACTTCGACTCATCCAGACATTCCAGTGAAACGTTCCGGGGCCTCCGATCACCCCCTGCAGCTCGGCGCGGTGGAGCTGGAGGGGAAACCAGTCGCCGAGCCGCACGGCCACCGCCTGGTCGTAAAAGCGCCGCTGCGCCCGCGCCCAGATGGCCCGCCGCACCTCGAGATCAGTGTGCCGCCAAAGGAGGCGCAGGAGGGCCTGCATCTCACGATCGTCATACCATCCCGGCCAGGTCGGCAGCAGCGGCAGCAGGAAGACCGGATCGGGCACAAATCCGAAGGTCGTCGTAAACATATCCCAGCCTTCCGGGCGGCCGCGGCGGCTGACCAGCGTCGCAAAATCCATGACCTGGAGCTCGATCGTGAACCCGGCGCGCTCCAGTTGCGCCTTCGCGATCGTGGCCGCGGTCAGATGGTGCGGCATCTCACTGCTGACCATCCATCGGATCGGCTCTCCGCGATATCCGGCTTCGCCGAGCAGCCTCCGCGCGACCGCGACATCATGTCGATGGTAGTCCTGCGCGCCGGACTCCGTCCACAGCGGATGCTCGCGCGGAAAGAACGACGGCGTGGCGCGCCAGAACTCCGTGGGGCCATAGGCTCCGCGAAGGATTGCCGCCTCGTCGATCGCGGCGACGACCGCGCGGCGCAGCGTCCGGTTGCTCATGGGGCCGGTCCGGTGGTTGAAGACGAACCCCGCCCACTGCGGGGTTGTGATCACCAGTGGACGGACAGCGGTCGACGCGCGCAGACGCGGATACTCGTCCGGAGGGATCGAGTGCGCAAAGTGGTAGTCGCCGCGCAGCACGCCCGCGACGCGCACCGACGTGTCGGGCACCGGCAGGAACATGAGGGCATCGAGCAGAGGTTCTCGTCTTCCCGCCTGGCCGTCGGGGGCATCGTCGCGCGGCCGATAGCGGTCGAACCGCTCCAGCCGAATGTGCACGTCGGGAAGGTGCTCGACAAATCGGTATGGTCCCGTGCCGATGAAGCGCCGGATCGGCCCGGCGGCGGCTTCCTCGATCACCTCGCGAGGATAGATGACCGCACCCTGGCTGGGGATCGCCAGGGCCAGCGGCACGAGGCCGTTGGCCTCGCGCATGCGTATCTGCACCGTGAAGGCATCGCTCGCGGTGATGGCCTCGACTTCGCGGAACAGCTCGCGCCCCCGCGCGGCCAGGCGCCCCCACCGCTGGAGCGAGACCACGACGTCGTCGGCGACCATCTCGCGCCCGTGGTGGAACGGCACGCCCCGGCGCAGGACGAACGTGTAGGTTCGGCGATCTGGTGTCAGGCTCCAGCGGTCCACGAGCATCGGCCGCGCTTCGTAGCGGCTGGTGAGCGCGAAGAGACCCTCATAGAGGTGGATGGCAACGTCTTGCGTCGGCGCACCGGTGGACCAGTGGAGATCGAGCGTGGGCGGCTCACCGGTATGCGCGATGCGCAGCACCCCGCCTCGCACCGGCGTGGCCGACGGACCGGCCGCGCCCACGATCACAACAGCGGACGCCAGCAGGAGCACGAGACCCGCGGCGTACAGATCCATGCCGGCACGTGCCCATACCCGGGCGCGACGCTCAGACATCGAAAATGACTCGAGCCGTCCAGCCGCTGTTGGCCTGGGCGATCTGGACCGCATGGTACGTCGCGGCCTTCACATCCAGGCGGAAATGATGCCGCGCCGGATCCACCGGCTCGCCGTGAACCGTCGCGCGGAGCCGGTGTTCCTTAAGGTCGTCCACGACAAGTGCGTCCACCACGAAAACCTTCGGCACAAACTCTTCCGCGCTAAAGAAGAGGAGCAGATCGTTCAGCCAGGCGACCAGCAGGCCCTCGCGGTCGCTTGCTTCTACGCTTCGCTCGTGCCACGCGCGATTCTCCACGGTAGCGGGGTCAATGAGAAAGGAGAACATGCCTTCGGCCGCAACCTCGAACAGTTCGGTCAGCGTCGGCGCGTGCGCGACGATGCCGACGTCGGCGGTGTGATCGATGACCTCAAAACCGCGCATACGCCGTTATCATACCCGAACAAGATAGCAAAATTGGGACACGAA
>JBQTJP010000259.1:0-16723 GCA_052386995.1 Armatimonadota bacterium | reverse complement strand
CGCGCGGCCGGTCTGATCTCCAACCCGCAGATCCGCTACATGGGCACTGTCGGTGGCAATCTGCTCGTCGACACCCGCTGCAACTACTACAACATGCCCTACTGGTGGCGGAGGTCGATCCACTTCTGCATGAAAAAGGACGGCGATATCTGTTGGGTGGCTCCCGGCGGCACGCGGTGCTGGGCGATTTCGTCTTCGGATCTGGCGCCGGTCGCCATCGCGATGGACGCGCAGGTACGCCTGCTGAGCGTCAGGGGTGAGCGACGCATACCGGCCCGAGATCTCTACCACGACGACGGCATCGAGTACTTGGGCAAGACCCCCGACGAGCTGCTCGTAGACGTGAGCGTCCCGCCCGCCGATGGGCTGCGTGCGACATACTGGAAGCTCCGCCGCCGTGGGGCGATTGACTTTCCGATCCTAGGAGTCGCCGCGGCCGTGCGGCTCGCGTCCGACGGCACGTGCACCCATGCGCGGGTCGTTCTCGGTGCGGTCGCGTCGGTGCCCCTAGAGGCAACGGGCGCCGAAGCCGCGCTCGTCGGTGAGCGGCTCACGCCCGACGTGATCGAGAAGGCCGCCCAGGCGGCGTTTACGCCCGCCAAGCCGCTCGACAATACCGATCTGACGCTTCACTACCGCAAGCAGATGGTCCGGGTCTACGTCACCCGCGCGCTGAAGGAACTGGCGGGCCTGCCCGCGGAAGAGCCGCCGACGCATGTATAGCCCGGCTTGGACTTTTCACGGTCCTCGACTCATTAGAGATTCGAAGTACAACCCGAGGCTAAACCTTCCTCTGTGGATAGGGGGCCCCGATCCACACCCACCCCACAAACCCGCCAAGGACGACGGATGACGCGAATCTTCCAAATCCGTAGGCTGCATAATAGGCGACCAGAAGATACAGTATAAAGAGCGCTGGAAAAAAACAGCCCTCCCCGCAGACCGCCCATTTTCTTCAGCACCTCTGGGATGCTTACTTGCGCACCGACGGCTAGGGCGTTACTGACCACAGTTGTCCCGATCAGGATAGTCAGGAGGCGTCTCGGACAAGGCGATTCTCCTGTGCCCACCGTAACGGAGCGGGGTGCAAGAGGTCCGGCTGCGGCAGCCCGGCGCAGGCTCGTGTTCACCGGACCATGGCCGCCAGGGAATTCTCTCTTGGCGAGCCAATCATTCAAACTTAGGTATGATGGACATCCTCCTATGAGCGTGTGGGGTTCTCCTGATGAGGTCCCCTTCTTCGGGCGTGCACTGGAGACTCTCGACCGCGCGGCCTTGCACTGGCTCCAGATGGACAAACTGCGGGCGCTGCTGGCTGAAGTCGCCGCCGGTAACGCCTTCTACCGGCGCAGGTGGAGCGAAGCCGGAGCGGGGGATGTAACGGCTATCCACTCCCTCGACGACTTCCGCCGGTTGCCGTTCACCACCAAGCAGCAACTGGTCTCTGATCAGGACAAGCACCCGCCCTTTGGCACTAACCTGACGTATCCGCTCGCGCGTTACACCCGGTTCCACATGACCTCCGGCACGACCGGCCATCCGCTGCGGTGGCTCGACACGCCGGAGTCCTGGGAGTGGTGGGCCCGATGCTGGACCTTTGTCTACCGCGCAGCAGGCGTGGGCGCTCGCGACCGCATCTTCTTCGCGTTCTCCTTCGGGCCGTTCATTGGATTTTGGGCCGGCTTCGAGACGGCCTCGCGGCTCGGTGCGCTCTGCCTGCCGGGGGGCGGACAGGACTCGCTCCTGCGCCTGAAGACGATTGCCGAAAGCGGTGCGACCGTGCTCGTGTGCACGCCGTCGTATGCCTTGCGCCTGGCACAGGTCGCCCGGGACCACGGCATCGATCCCGCGGCGATGCCGATCCGCGTGACCATTCACGCCGGTGAGCCGGGCGCGAGCATCCCCGGCACGAAACGCCGGATCGAGGAACTCTGGGGCGCCCGCTGTTACGATCACTTCGGCCTGACCGAAGTGGGAGCCGTTGGCTTCGGGTGCGGGGCAGAGGCCGGGAGCCTGCACGTCAATGAGAGTGAGTTCATCGCCGAGGTGATCGATCCCATCACCTGCGGCCCGGCATCGGGCGGCGAAGGGGAGCTCGTCATCACGAACCTGGGCCGCCGGGGCTCGCCGGTGATCCGGTACCGCACGGGGGATCTGGTGCGGCTGAACACGGCGCCGTGCACGTGCGGCCGGACCTTTGCCCGGCTCGACGGCGGTGTGCTCGGTCGGGCAGACGACATGCTCGTGGTCCGTGGCGTCAATGTCTTCCCAAGCGTCCTGGAGGACATCGTCCGCCGTTACCCCGAGGTCGACGAGTTCCGCATCGAGGTCTTTCGCCGGAACGAGATGGCCGAAATCAGGCTCCTGCTGGAGATCGATGAGGCCGCCCACGGCCGGGACCTCCGCGATCGTGCGGTGCTGGCGGTGGCGAACGACATCAGGCGCGCCATCGGCCTGCGCGTCCAGACTGAAGCGACGCCGGCCGGCGCATTACCCCGGTTCGAGTTGAAGGCCAAACGAGTGGTGCGCACCGACGATGAGCGGACATGACCATGCACCCGACGCCGTGCGCGGTGAGGTGATCGCGATGGACGCCCTGCCCCAGCCCAGGCTCTCCCGGCGCGAGCTCGAGGACCTGCGCAAGGTGTACGTCGACCTGATAGGATTCGTCCCGCCGCGCATCCTGGCCCGCACCGACCTGCTGTCACGGCTCGATCCGGAGGGCCTGCGGCTGCAGGAAGAGATGCGCCGGCACTTCATGTTCCCGTCCTGCTTCGATACCAAGACCGCGCAGCTCATGTTGTTCGGGATGCTGCTGATGATGCTCCAAGATGCGGCCAAGCTGCACGCCACGGCGGCCCGCCGCGCGGGTGCCTCGTGGGAAGAGCTGAGCGGCGTCGTGGGCCTCGCGTTCCTGTTCCGCGGCCTGTCGGCGGCCAACGTCGGCGCGCACATGCTGCAGGAGGTCGCCGCGGCAGAACAGGCCCGTGGGGGCGGCGATGACCACGACTGAACCGCCGGTCGCGCAGCTCGCCCACGTCGAAATCCTGACCCCGCGCGTCGAAGAATCGCTGTGGTTCTTTCGGGATGTGCTGGGGCTCGAGGAAAGCGCGCGCGATGGGAGATCGGTCTACCTGCGCGCGTACGAGGATTTCTACCACCACACCCTTCGGCTCACGGAGGCGGCCGGACCTGGACTGGGGCATGTGGCTTGGCGCGCGGGATCGGAAGCGGCGCTGCGGGTGCTGGCAGGCCGGCTGGAAGCCGCGGGGCTCGGCAGGGGCTGGAGTGCCGGGGATCTCGGGCACGGGGCGGCATATCAATTTGAGACGCCCGAAGGCCACCCGATGGAAGTGCTGTGGGAGATCGACTATTATCAGGCGCCTCCGGAGAAGCGAAGCCTGCTGCGCAATCGACCACAGAAGCGTCCGCTGCGCGGCATCCCGGTGCGCCGGCTGGATCACGTCAATCTGATGGCGCGGAACGTCGCCGCGACGCGGGAATTTCTTCAAGAGTTCCTCGGGTTCCGCCTGCGCGAGCAGAAGGTCGGCGAGGGTGGCGCCGAAGTGGGCGCGTGGCTGAGCGTCAGCCCGCTGGTGCACGAGATCGCCGTGATGCGCGACGCCACGGGCGCGTCGGGACGGTTTCATCACCTCGCCTACTGGTACGGCTCCCCGCAGCATCTCATCGACGCGGCCGATATCTGCGCGGACTACGGGATCCCGATCGAGGCGGGCCCGGGCAAGCACGGGACGACGCAGGCGATGTTTCTGTATGTGTTCGAGCCCGGCGGAACGCGCGTTGAGCTGTTCGGCGACACCGGCTACCTGATCTTCGATCCCGCGTGGAAGACGATCGTGTGGGACGTGGCGAACGAGTCGGATCTGGAGAAGAGCAGCATCTGGTTTGGGAGCAAGCTGCCGGAGACGTTCTACACATACGGCACGCCGTCGCGTCAGGCGGCCGGGCGGATGCGTGCCTAGCCGGCATGCCGATCGGCATGAGGAGGAGCGGTCGTGACGCTGCCAGCAATACCCGCGGGGAGCCAGATCGGCGAGAACGAGCGGTATCGAGCGCTGATGGAGATCGTCCACGGCCGCTACACCTGCCGGGCGTTCGCTTCCTACGTTGTCCCCCGTGAGCACTGCGACCTCATTCTGGAAGCCGCCCGTCATGCACCGTCCGGCGCGAACTCTCAGCCGTGGCACTTTATCGTCATCACGGATCCCAAGATCAAAGAGCAGCTCGGCGACCGGTTCGTGCAGGAGCAGCTCCGTCGCGCGCGGCTGGGAATGAAGTTCCCGACGCCCAACTATAAAGGAATGAGAACCGCGCCGGGGCTGATCGTCGTGGCGGCCGATTTCCGCTTCGTGCGCGCTTTTCCCATTCTCAGTGATGGGTCTGCCCTCGACCGGCTCTACCAGCAGAACGCCGAGCGCATTCTCCTGCAGAGCGTGGCGGCCGCGACCATGCTGGCGCACCTGGCGGCGGCGGCACTCGGTTATGGCGTCTGGTGGGTGACGGCCATCGGCCAGGAGGAGATTCAGAAGGAGCTCAAGCCGCTCCTCGGCGTTCCCGACGAGCTGTCGCTGATCGATATCATGTGTTTCGGTCCGCCGGCCCAGCCGCCGTATAAGCGGTGGAAGAAGCGGCTCGACCAGATCATGAACTGGGGCAATTTCAATGCCGCGAACTTCATGACGAACGAACAAGTCGACGAGTGGGTGAAGAACGAGCGTGCCAGGGTCATGTATCGGGACGAGTCGAGGGTTGACTGATCGGAACGGCGAAAAGGGCCGATGGCATACAGCGATGGATGCAGCAATCGGTGGCTCGACACATGGTTCGGCGGAGGGATGAGCGATGAAGAAATGGCTCGCGTTGAGCATCGCAGGCGTGCTGGCCTGGCTGGTGGTGGCGACAGGGTCCAGTGAGGCGCAGGCTCCCTCGACCATCAAGATCGGGGCCGTCGTTCCGTTGACCGGACGGTTCGGCTCTGGCGGCGCGCAGGTGAAAGCCGGGTACGAGTTCGCGGTGGAGGACATCAACCGGGCGGGCGGAGTGTTGGTCAAGGAGTTTGGCAAGAAGATCCCGTTCGAGCTCGTGTTGCTCGATGATGAATCGGATGCCGTGAAGACCGTCGCCCGGCTGGAGACGCTCCTGTCCGCCCATCAGGTCATCGCCTATCTGGGTGGGTTTGGCAGCGACCTGCACGCGGCGGCGGCGTCCATTGCCGAGAAGAATCAGGTGCCGTACCTGGGCGTCGCGTTCGCCCTGCACAAGATCCACCAGCAGCGCTTCAAATATCTCTTCAGTCCCTTTGAGAAGTCACCGGACATCAGCAAGGAGACTTATCTCTTCTTGAACGCCTCGCTGCCGGATGCCCAGCGGCCCAAGCGGGTCGCCATCTTCAAGGAGCGGACCGACTGGGGCGACGAGATCGGCGGTCTGTGGGCCACGCGAGCGAAGGAATTCGGCTATTCCGCCGCGGCGGTGGAGGAGTACGCTGTTGGCTCGCGCGACCTCTCAGATATCATCCTGCGGGCCAAGGCCGCGAACGCCGAGGCCGTGTTCGGAGTCCCGACGCCGCCCGACGGCTTTACGATGATCCGCCAGATGAAACAGCTGGCCTTCAACGCCAAGATGTACCTGCTCATCCGCGCCTCCGACACCGTGACCTGGTCCCAGAATCTGGGCAAGGACGGCGACTTCGTTATGCTGGCGCCCGGCTGGCACAACAGCATGCGCTACCCCGGCGTGAGAGAGCTCAACGAGAAGCATCAGCGGGCGTTCGGCCGCCCCGCCGACGTCATCACCGGGCCCGCCTACGCGAGCGTTCAGATCCTCGCCGATGCGATCACCCGGGCGGGCTCCCTTGATCGGGCGAAGATCCGCGCCGCCATTGCCTCTGCGAATCTGACGACCGTCGCCGGCCCAATCCGATTCCGTGCCGACGGCACCGGCATCGTCCCAGTTGTGTTCCTGCAGTGGCAACGCGGCCGGCAGGAGCTGGTGTGGCCCAAGGGGTTCGCTACGGCGCCGTTCCAGTACCCGGCGTTGCCGTGGGATCAGCGTTAGCCGCGTCGAGGCCGGCTGCGGGTGGAGAAGATTGTGACCCGAGGGTTGACCAAGGTCTTCGCAACCCGCTATGGGCCGGTCAGCGCCATCCAGAATCTCGACCTCGTCATCCGTGAGGGTGAGTTTTTTGTGCTCCTTGGGCCCTCGGGATGTGGCAAGACGACCCTCGTACGGATTATCGCCGGGCTGGAACGCCACACCTCCGGAGAGATCGCCATCGCAAGGACGAATGCCGGGAGGCCGCTGACAGCCATGGTGTTCCAGGAAGACTCGGTCTTCCCGTGGATGACCGTGGAGGCGAACATCGGCTACGGTCTGCGCATGCAGGGGGTCTCACCACGCCGCTATGAGCGAACGGTCATGGAGTACCTCGACAAAGTCGGGCTCGTCAGATTCGCGGAAGCCTATCCGTTTCAGCTCTCCGGCGGCATGAAGCAGCGCGTGAGCGTCGCGAGGGCTTTCGCGGCTGACCCCGAGGTCCTCTTGATGGACGAGCCGTTTGGTCAGCTCGACGAACAGACGCGACTGCTGCTGCAGGGCGAGCTCATCAAGATCTGGGAGGAGAACCGGAAGACGGTGGTGTTCATCACCCACAGCATCGATGAAGCCGTCGTACTGGCGGATCGCATCCTCCTGATGACCAGCGCTCCCGGGCAGGTCAAAGCGATCGTCGAGGTGCCGTTTGCGCGGCCGCGCCAGCTCTATGAGACACGGGCCGATCCGAGGTATGGCCCGCTGACCCAGCACCTCTGGGAGCTCCTGCGGGAAGAGGTCTCCAAGGCGAAGGCAGAGGAGGTGCGATGAACAATGTCTGAGATTCGGGAGCGGGTGATGACGCCCGCGCCGTTGGTGCCCACGAGTTCGCTCATCGCCGTGGGTGAGCAGCTCCTCTCGATCCTCTCCCCGCTCCTGCTCATTCTCACCTGGGAAATCCTCGTGAAGATCCAAGTGCTGGACTGGCGGTTCTTCCCTGCACCCTCCTCTATCCTGGGGACCTTTGCCGGGCTGGTGTCTTCCGGCGAACTGTTGCTGCACGTGACGGCGAGCTTGAAGCGGGTGCTGCTGGGATTCGTTGTCGGGGCGGTTCCCGGGCTCGGTCTCGGCCTGGCCATGGGGCTCTCCCGCTGGGTCCGGGCGGCCCTGAACCCCATGATCGCGGCCACCTATCCAATTCCCAAGAGCGCGATTGTGCCGCTCGTGATGCTCATCTTTGGCCTCGGCGAGGCTTCCAAGGTCGCGCTCGTCGCGATCGGAGTCTTTTACCTCGTCCTCATCAATACGATGGCGGGCGTGATGAACATCCAGCGCATCTACCTGGAGGCGGCGCGCAATTTCGGAGCGGATCGCCTCGGACTCTTCCGCACCGTGGCGCTGCCCGGCGCCCTCCCGTTCATCTTCACCGGGCTGCGCCTGGGCATGGGGATCGGACTCATCCTGATCGTGATCGCCGAGATGGTCGGCGCCCGGAGCGGCATTGGGTACATGATCTGGCAGGCCTGGCAGATCTTCGCCGTCGAGCGGATGTACGTTGGCCTCGTGGTGATCGCCATCCTGGGCTGGCTGACTTCATTGATTCTCGACGGCGTCGAGCGGCTGCTCGTCCCGTGGAAGCCCCGGGGGTAGGAGCCCCCCGGGGATAGGAGCCGCATGGAACAGATCGACATCTCGGCGCACATCCTCCCCAAGCGCTACTTCGATTTGCTGCTCGGCACGGGGCAGGGCTTCTACATCAAGAAGCGGGTGTCGGGGATTCCCACCCTGGTGGACACAGACGTCCGCTTCCGCATCATGGATGGCTTTCCGGGCTATACTCAGGTGCTGAGTCTGGCGCTCCCGGCCATCGAGGACGCGGCCCCGCCGGGCAAGAGCGCTGAGCTTGCCCGCGTGGCGAACGACGAGCTGGCGGCGCTCGTGGCGAAGTATCCGGATCGATTTCCCGCCGCCGTGGCCGGGCTGCCGCTCAATGACATCGACGCGACGATTCGCGAGCTCGACCGCGCCGTACGCGGCCTGGGACTCCGCGGCGTTCAGATCTACACGCACGTCAATGGCAAACCCCTCGACCACCCTGACCTGCTACCGGTGTTCGAGGCGATTGCGGCGCTCGACGTGCCGATCTGGCTTCACCCCTCGCGGGGACCGGCCACGCCCGACTATCCGACAGCGACGAAGTCTCTCTATGAGATCTGGCATGTGTTCGGATGGCCCTTCGAGACAACCATGGCGATGACCCACATGATCTTTGGTAGCCTGTTCGACCGCTTCCCGACCCTCAAGGTCATCACGCATCACCTCGGCGGCACGGTGCCCTTCCTCGAGTCTCGGATCAAGGGCGCCTATGACCAGTTCGGCGCCCGAACCGCCGACGAGGACTATGGCGCCCTGCTCCGGAGGATGAAGAAGCACCCGCATGAGTACTACAGGATGTTCTATGCCGACACGGCCCTCTATGGCTCGGTGCCCGCGGTGGAGTGCGGGCTGGCATTTTTCGGTGCGGAGCACGTGTTGTTCGGCAGCGACATGCCGTTCGATGCGGAGGGCGGAGCGCGGTACATTCGTGAGACACTCCGGACGATCGATGGCGTCACCGCGTCGCCGATGGACAAGCGGCGAATCCTTCGCGAGAACGCGATCCGGCTACTCCGGCTTGAACTCGGTCCGGACCGAGTTGCCTCAAGAAAACCAGAGTGAGGTGACCGTCATGATGTCTCCAAGACATAGCGCTGTGGTTGGGGCTCTCGCGCTGCTCTTGCTCGTATCCGTGACACCGGCCAGCGGGCAGGCCGTGCTGCGGCTCGGAGTCGTGGCGTCGGTCAGCGACGCCGGCTTCTTCGTGGCCCAGGAGAAGCGCTACTTTACCGAGGAGGGGCTGTCGGTCGAGTTCGTGCCGTTTCAGACGGCGGCGCTGATGGTCGCCCCGCTCGGCGTAGGACAACTCGACGCGGGGGGAGGAGCGGTGAGCGCGGGATTGTTCAATGCCCTCGCGCGCGGCATCGACCTCCGGATCGTCGCGGACAAAGGCTCGATCCGCACGGGCCAGAGCTACGAAGGGCTGGTGATCCGCAAGGACCTGGTGGACGGCGGCCGGTACCGGGGCCCCGCGGATCTCCGCGGGCTGCGCATCGCGCTGCCGGGCCGCGGAATCTCCCCGCAGGTCACCCTGGCGCTGTTCGCCCGCCAGGGCAATCTCAACATGGAGGACATCCAGCTCGTTATCATGCCGTTCGCCGACATGCCGGTGGCCATGGGCAACCGGGCCATCGATGGGGCCATTCTCATCGAACCCTTCAAGACGCTGGCCGTCGAAGAGAAGATTGGTGTGCTGGTCGACACGGCCGACAAGGTCTATCCCGATCACCAGGTCGCGGTCGTGCTGTATTCACCGGCGATGCGGCGGGAGAAGGTCGACCTCGGGCGCAAGTTCATGATGGCGTATCTCAAGGCGGTCCGGGACTACAACGACGCCTTCGGCAAGAAGCAGGCGCAGAAGAAGCGGGACGTCATTGCCGCCTTCGCCAAACACACGCCCGTGAAAGACCCATCCCTGTACGAGAAGATGGTCATGCCCTATCTCGATCCCAACGGCGCGGTCAACCGCGTGAGTCTGCGCTTCGACCAGGATTGGTATGCGCAGCAAGGCTTCGTCCAGCAGAAAGTGAACCTCAGTCTGGTGGTCGACGATCGCTTCGTGCTTCACGCCGTGGAGAAACTCGGAAGATACCAGTAGCATTGGACGGCACCGCGGCAACCGAGGGCGCGCTGCTCGAGGTGCGGGGGCTGACCAGGTCCTTCGGCGGGCTGGCTGCCGTACGGGACCTGAGCTTTACCGTCGGTGAGGGCGAGATCCTCGGGCTCATCGGGCCAAACGGCTCGGGCAAGACCACCGCGTTCAACCTCATCACCGGGCTGCTTGCGCCCGACGCTGGAGAGATCCGGCTGGCCGGTGAGAAGATCACGGGGTTCCGCCCCCACGCGATTTGCGCGCGCGGCCTTGTCCGGACGTTCCAGCTCGTCAGACCCTTTGCCCATCTGTCTGCCCTCCAGAACGTTATGGTCGGCCGCATCTATGGCAGTCATCGCGCGGGCGATCTTCAGACCGCTTCTCGGGAGGCCGCCGAGGTCATCGCGTTTGTCGGCTTGACTGGCAAAGAGCAGATCCCCGCACGGCAGCTCACCCTTGTGGACCGCAAGCGCCTGGAGCTCGCACGGGCCCTGGCGACGCGGCCCCGTGTGTTGCTGCTCGACGAATTCATGGCCGGGCTGAATCCGCAGGAGGTGGCGACTGCCGTCGGGTTGATCAGGGGCATCCGGCAGGCCGGCATCGCGGTCATCATAATCGAGCATATCGTCAAAGCCGTGCTCGGACTCTCGGACCGCGTGGTGGTGCTCAATGCCGGACAGGCGATCGCAGAAGGACCGCCCGGGGCGATTGCCGCCGACCGCCGTGTGATCGAGGCGTACCTCGGCGAGGCCGGGCATGCTTGAGGTCCACAGCCTGGACGTGTTCTACGGCGACCTGCAGGCGTTGTGGCAGGTGAGCGTGCGCGTCGACGCCCACGAGATCGTCGCGCTCATCGGTTCAAACGGCGCGGGCAAGACCACCCTGCTGCGCGCGATCGCAGGCCTGCAGCCTCCGGCCTCCGGCGAGGTCACGTTCGAGGGGCGTGCTCTGCATCGTGAGGCTGCCCACCGCATCGTCGAGGAGGGGATCGCGCTCGTGCCCGAAGGGCGGCGGCTCTTCGCAGGCATGAGCGTGCTCGAAAATCTCCAGTTGGGGGCGTTTGCGCGGAGGGCCCGGCGGCAGCGTGATGAGGCGCTTGGCTGGGTGTTCGAGGTCTTTCCGGTGCTTGCCGAGCGGCGGCATCAGGCCGCCGGCACGATGAGCGGCGGGGAGCAGCAGATGCTCGCTATCGGCCGCGCCCTGATGGCCCGCCCGCGGCTCCTCCTGCTCGATGAGCCATCGCTCGGACTGGCGCCCATCGCGGCGCGGCGGATCTTCGACGTGATCCGCCTGATCAACGCCGAGCGGAGAGTCAGCGTGCTGCTCGTAGAGCAAAACGTGAAAGCCGCCCTCGACCTCTCGCACCGCGCCTACCTGGCGCAGAGCGGGCGCATCGTCGGGCACGGAGCCGCGGCCGACCTTCTGGCCGACGAGCGCGTGAAAAGCGCATACCTGGACTTTCTCTCCACCTCGGAATGACCGCGCAGTTCGTCGCGCAGAACCTGATCTTCGGGCTGCTCACCGGCGCGCTCTACGGCCTGGCCGCGGCGGGCCTCTCGCTGGTCTTCGGCGTGCTGCGCGTCCTCAATGTCGCGCACGGCGAGCTCGTCATGATCGGCGGCTATGCGAGCTTCTGGCTGTTTGCACTGTACGGGCTCGACCCGTTTCTTTCGCTGTCTCTGACGATGCCGCTGATGTTCGTCGTCGGGTTGGGACTTCACCAGGGTCTCTTCGCCCGCGTCCAGACCCTGGCGGAAGAGCCGCGCATCAAGAACTCACTGCTCATTGGATTCGGTTTGAGTCTGGCGCTGCACAACCTGGCGATCCGGCTCTGGACCGCCGATGACCGCTCGATCTCGACGGCCTACTCCGGCACGACGCTGACGCTGGGTGGACTTGTCTTCCCGCTGGTGCGATTGGGCGCGCTGGCTGTGGCGTTCGTCGCGATCTTTGCCCTCCACCTGTTCCTTCGCCGCACGTATGCGGGCCAGGCGATCCGGGCCACCGCCGAGGACTGGGAAGCGGCGTCGCTGATGGGCATCGACATCAGGCGCACCTACCTGCTCGCGTTTGCCTTGGGCAGCGCGCTCGCGGGAACCGCCGGCGCGCTGGTGAGCGTGGGATACTCGGTCAATCCCTCGATCGGATTGGAATGGACCCTGAAGGCGTTGATCGTCGTGGTACTGGCGGGGTTGGGCAGCATGCCCGGCACATTCCTGGGCGGCCTGCTGCTCGGTCTCGCCGAGTCAGCCAGCGCGCTGCTCATCGGCGGCGCGTATCGGGAAGTCGTGGCGCTGGTCATCTTCCTGCTGGTGCTGATGATCCGGCCGCAGGGGTTGTTCGGCCGATGAAAGCGCTGGCGCTCGGACTGTTGATCGCGGGGCTGGCGCTGCTACCCGCCGCGACCGCGCGTACCGATGTGCTCAACCTTGCCTTCCTCTTCCTTCTCTATGTTGTGCTGGCGCAGTCATGGAACGCGCTGGCGGGGTTCGCCGGACAGATCAACTTGGGGCATGCCGCGTTCTTCGGCATCGGCGCGTTCGTGATGCGCCATCTCTGGATCGCGGGTGTGCATCCGTATCTCGGGCTCGTCGCCGGCGGCGTCTGCGCGCTGCTCGGCGGTCTGGTGATCGGCGTGCCGGCGTTTCGTCTCCGCGGCGCCTATTTTGCAATTGGCACGCTGGGCCTCGCCGAGATCCTCAGGATCACCGTGGGAAACGCGCTTCCCGTGGTGTCGACGCTCCCCGCATCCTCTATCGCCGAATACAACCTCGCGCACCGGTACTACCTGGCCCTCGCGCTGGCCATCGCGACGATGGCGGTGCTCGCTCTTCTCGCGCGCTCACGCCTGGGCCTGGGGATGCTGGCCCTGCGCGACGACGAGGACGCCGCGGAAGCGACGGGCGTGGATACCCTCAAGCACAAACTGCTCGCGCTCGTGATCAGCACCGGGTTTGCGGGCCTCGCTGGCGGGTTGTTCGCGTTCTATCACGTGAGCTACTATCACCAGCTCCCGTTCTCACCGGCCTGGACGTTCGACGCGCTGCTCGTCGCGTTCGTCGGTGGCGTCGGGACGCTGATCGGCCCGGTCATCGGAGCCGTGTTCTACGTGCTCTTGAAAGAGGTGCTCGCCCAGTCGCTGGTCGAACTGCACCTCCTGGTCTTCGGGGTGCTCTTCATTCTGGTGGTTTTGGTGCTGCCGGGCGGCCTCGTGGAGGTGGCGGCTCGCCTGCGGCGGCGCGGCCGGTTGCGGTCGCCTTAGAAAGATGCTGGAGCCGGGAGTTGACCCGGCATGTTCCGGTGGGCTTGACGTTGACTGACCGTTTAGTTAGGGTACAGACATAGAGGGGCACTGCCGACTCAAGCTCTTGGAGGACGCTCGATGACCGTTGTAAGCGAGGAGGCCCTGCAGGAGCGGATTCAGACGGGCCGGCTCATCGAGGGGCCTGAGTACGCGACCGAGTCCTACATCGAGGGCCTGAAGCGCACGCTGATCGTCTCGGCCGACACGGAGATCATCAGCGCCCCCGCATACCTCCGGGCCGCACGCGCCGCGCCCAGCATCAACTCGTACATCTCCGCCATGGGCATCATTCAGGACGAGCTCGGTCACGCCCACATCGCGTTTCGCATGCTGCGGGACCTCGGCGTGGACACCGATGCCCTGATCTACGAACGCGATCCGAAAGCCTTCAAGTATCCCTACGCGTTCGACGTCCCGCTCGACACCTGGGCCGAGCTGGTTGTGGCGAATGCCTTCTATGACCGCGCCGGCTTTCTGTTGCTCGGCGACATCTACCGCCACACGAGTTACGGTCCGTGGAAGCGCGCGCTTGCCAAAGTCGACCGCGAAGAGAACTTCCATCTGCGGCACGGCGAGAAGTGGATGCACATCATCGCGCAAGAGCCGGCCGGCAAAGAGGAACTCCAGCGCGCGGTCGACTGGATGTTCCTGCTCACCGTCGAGTGGTTTGGGCTCCCCGACCATCTCAAGAAGCACACGGAGCAGATCGGCTACCGCCTGAAGGGCTATACCAACGATCAACTGCGCCAGCAGTGGATGTCCACGGCCGTGCCGCTGTGTGAAGGCCTTGGGCTCGCGGTCCCCGCACGCGTCGATCCCGAGCGCCGCGAGTACGTGGTCACGTGCGCGTTCCCGTCGCGGTTCGACCCGGCGGCCAAGCGGTGGCTGCCCGAAGAGGGCGCCATTCCATGGGACGCCGTCCTGGTCCGGTGGCGGCAGCGCGGCCCCTACAATGACGAGTTCGTGCGGGAACTGCAGCGGGGGCACCGGCAGCTCTCACGAAGGAACGACGCGTGACGGTCGACGCGGTCACCGCGGCGCTTCGCGAGGTCCTCGATCCCGAGTACCCGATCAGCATTGTCGACATGGGCCTGATCCGCGGCGTCGAGGTCGACGAATCAACCGTGCGGGTGCGAATCACCTACACATCTATGGGCTGCCCGTGCATGGAGATGATCCAGGATGACATCCGCGAGCGGCTGATGCGGCTGTCCGGCGTCGAGCGTGTCGAGATCCAGGTCGTGTGGGAGCCCTGGTCACGCCAGCACATCACCACGGAGGGCTGGCAGCGCCTGGGGCGCGTCGGCGTAGTCTAGATCGCGTGATGCGACGCAGCGAAGAGATCTACGAGGTGTTTGCCGCCCGCGCCGAGCGGATGGAGCCGCTGAGGAACGTGGGGGCCGTGCGGGCCACGAACTCACGCGAGGCCGCCGTCTTCGCGCACACCCTCTACGACGAGTGGCGCTGGCGCGAGATGTTCGTCGTTCCCCGCACGGCGTTGATGCGCGTCATTCGGCCGGCCTGAGGGCGTTTTGTGCCACGGTATCTTGTCCTGGCCCGACGCGAGTACGCGGAGTCGCTGACCTATCAGGGGCTGCTCGATACCGGTGCCGGACAGGACCCGGTCAGCCTGGCGAGGGAGCGACTTGGAGACGGCTGGCTCGAGGTCGTTCTCGCGCCCGATCATGCGGTGCACTGGGTCGTGGGTCCCGATGGAGGATCGGAGGCCGCGCGGTGACTCAGGGTGAGGTTGGCGTGGCCAATGCCCGCGCGCTCGCGGCACTGGTCAACCTGATCGCGGTCCTCGCCGACACGAAGTACTTCCTGGGGCGCCGGGTCTCCGAATGGACCACCGGCGCGCCCTCGTTGGAGGCCGCCGTGGCGTCCGCGGCCATCGCGCAGGAAGACCTGGGCCACTCGCGTGCGATCTATCCGCTGTTGGAGGAACTCCCGTGGCCGGGACGTCCCCTGCCGCTGGAGCGCGAGCAGGATCGTGCCCGGCGGTACTCAGTTGCCTTCCTTGATGGGGAGTTTTCGAGCTGGTCGCACGTCGTGGCGGCGTGCGCGCTCATCGATACCGCGGTGAACACCATGTTCGAGGCGCTGGTCGACGCTCCGTATGAGGCGCTGGCGAGCCGGGTGCGCCGCGCCCTGGAAGAGGAACGCTTCCACATGGGCTACGCCGAGAGTCTGGTGCGCCAGATCAGGGCGTACGAGGCGGGGCCCCTGGCCTTACAGGCCCGGGTGGATGAACTGCTCCCGGAGATGCTCTGCTGGTTTGGTCCGCGAGGTGAGGCCGGCGTCGACGTGCTCAAGGCCGAGGGGCTGCTCAGCAGGAATAACGAAGAGTTGCGGCAGCACTATCTGGGGCGCGTTGCGCCGCTGCTGCTGGAGGAGGGCATCCGGCTCCCGGTGCGTTGGAATCTCGGAGACCGTCGCTGGGAGTACGACAATTTGCCATGGATCCGCTGGGACCCGCTGCAACGCCGCCTGAACCGGACCCCGGCGGCGTGACCCCGGTGCGCTGCCCCTGGTGCGGCTCGGAGGACACCGAGCGCATCGCGGCGGCCGGTCCGCAGTTGATGTCCGAGCAGTACATGTGCCGCGCATGTCACAGCCCGTTTGAGCGGATCCGCCGGTGACGGTCGCAAACGGCCATGCGGGACCGCTCGGACGCTCGAATCCCATGCGAAGGAAGGTGACCCGATGGCGCTCCTGATGATCAACGGCGAACCGGTGGCGGCCAAATCCGGCCAGCAGATGTCGATCACCAATCCCGCCAACGAAGAGGTCGTGGACAGCGTTCCGAAGGCGGGCCCCGAAGATGTCGACGCCGCCGTGGCCGCCGCCTGCAGGGCGTTTAGTGGGTGGTCGCGGACCGATCCCGACGAGCGCGCGCGGCTGATCCGCGAGGGCTTGGCGAAGGTGCGCGCGCACCAGCAGGAGATCGTCGAGGTGCTGGTGCGGGAGCAGGGCAAGCCCATGCACGAGGCTTCCGGTGAGATCCATCACTTCATCCACGGCATGGAGTTCTACGCCGACATGGCGAGCAAGCTCCGCGGCGCCCACGCACCGCTTCCGTCGACGCTTGGCAAGAGCTATGGTCTGGTCCTGCGCCGGCCCGTCGGTGTCTGCGCGGCTATCGTGCCGTGGAACTTCCCGCTCACCTTGATGGGGACTAAGATCGGTCCCGCGCTGGTGGCCGGGAACACCGTGGTCGTCAAGCCGGCGAGCACGACGCCGCTCTCAACTCTGAAGGTGATTGCGCTCTTCAATGAGGCCGGAATGCCCCCCGGCGTGCTCAACGCCGTCACCGGCCCCGGCCGGATCGTCGGCGAGGCGCTGTCGGCTCATCCCGACGTGCGGCGTGTGGCCTTCACCGGCGAGACGCAGACCGGCCGGCGCATCATGGAGGTTGCCGGGCCCCAGTTCAAGCGGGTGACCCTCGAGCTCGGAGGGTCCGACCCCGTGATCATCTGCGCGGATGCCGACGTGGACAAATCGGCGAAGGCCACGCTCATCGGCCGGTTCTGGAACGTGGGTCAGGCGTGTCTGGCCTCCAAGCGAGTGTATGTTTTTCATGAGGTTTATGATCAGTTTCTAGAACGCCTGCTGGCCGG
>JBQTJP010000258.1:0-3700 GCA_052386995.1 Armatimonadota bacterium | reverse complement strand
GCCAGCACGGGAAGCAGCTGCGAGAGCTCAAATTTCTCCACCGCTCCGCCACACGTGGGACATCGGTCGATCGGGTCTGTGCTGACGTACTGACACTGCACGCACCGCCAGACAGTGCCGGCCAGCTCGCGATCAGCTACCACCGTCATCACCTGGCCCTTCAGTAGGGCGTCCACCGTCGCGGCTTTGCCCACGACGCCGCTCGACCCGGCAGCGGCGAGGTCTATAACCTTGGCCACCAGCTCGGCGTCGCGACGGTGCTCTGCCTCAAGCGCCACCGGCAATGTCCGCTCGCGGATCTCGGACAACTCGCTGTAGGCAGGCACGGGCACGAGCCCGACGACCTTGTCACGCGCGTGCTCCGGCAACATCCCCTGGACGGCGCTGGCGGCGGTCTCGGGGCCGCCGATGATCAACCGGTCGATCTGCAATTCGTCGAGCCATTTGGCCGTGGCGTCGGCCGCGTTCTGCCAGAACCGGCGAACGTGGTCTTCGACCCGAGCCTCGAACGTATCGCGCTGCGCCCCGCGGGTTGCGCCCACCCCGGCCATCTTGGTGAAGGTTGGCGGCCTGCCGGCTTTGAATCGCCAGTCGCTGGTATCGAGCTCCAGGGTCTCTTCCTCGACGACGGCGGTCCTTCCAAGGTAGGCAACCAGGATACGGGCGTGTTCGCTATCGACAAAGAGAATCGCGTACGGCTCATACTCATCGATCGTCCATAACAGCGGCATCATATCCGGACGGCCGTACGTGACATGGTTCGAAACCGGAACCGGCAAGAAGTGCTGCCGCCACAGCCCGGGCGCGGCAAACAGAACCAGCCCTCGCCCCGCGGGTTTGTTGGATGCGACGAAGTTCTCTACATCCTCCGCCGTCTTCCCGAGCGTCCGGCGCTCATCCTTGTTCTGACCGTTGAGGATGTCGCGGAGCGCGTTTCGCAACCAGATCGCATACGCGGGATGCGCGCTCTGGTTCTCCGGCTTAGTTGGATCCACATCCAGGTAGATCGAGAGTATGTCGCGTCGATCGGTCTCGACGAGATCAGACAGATCCCGAGGCCAGAGCTTCGCCTGACGCGTTGCCGGTTCCACCAGGCTAGTCCTCCGGCGGAGGCGGGACCTTCGCGCCGGCGCGCCGGGCCTCGGACAGCCCGATCGCGATGGCCTGGTCCCGAGACTTTACCTTCGGGCCCTTCCCCGGGCCGGGCTTCCCACTGCGCAGCGTGCCATGCTTGCGCTTTCGCATGGTCCGTTCGACATACTTTTGCGATGTCTCACTGTACCGTCGTTTTCCTGATTTCTTCGCCATGGGTATCCCTCCTACAGGAGAGATTACCCTGTGATCAGCCGGCAAAACCTCGCATCGACCGTATCGTCAGCTCGCGGGGCGCACGGTTACCGGCAGCATCCAACGGAATCGCGTTCGAAGCAGCGCCTGAATGGTCTCCACCGCGTCCTCGCGATGCGGCCCGAGGGTGATGAGGTAGGTGGTGCCCCCTTCACGCACGACGGCTGCAAACGCATAGCCGGTGGTCCGCACGCGCCCGGCGAGGAGCTCGGCCTCCTCCTGGGAGGTGAAGGCGCCGAATCGCAGCTGCGCAAACCCTCCTGCCAGCATTCTCAACTGAGGACGGAAGCCAAGTTGCGTGAGGATAATCACTCGACGTTCCGCGACGGCGAACGGGACCGTTTCGGAGATGACCTGATAGCGGGAAAGTCCAGACTCCTGCGTGTTGGCTAACCTCGCAAGGAATCCGGCGAGAGCGAGTTGTCTCACGATCTCGGCGGCGCGCTCCTCGCCGGCGACCGGGCCCACCTGCACGATGTACTGCGGGGCTTCGTCATTCGGGAGGGGATTCGGGGGCGGCGCGGCCACCGACTCGGGTGGCGGCATTGGGGTCACCGCGCGCACTTCCACCTGCGGACGAGCCCGCGGACGCGGGGTGATCCGCGGGGCCGCGGTGTCCCTCCGCGGCGTAGTGACCCGCTGTGGCGTTGTGACCCGCTGTGGCCGCACACTTCGGTCCTGCGTCGCGGAGTCACTACGGGGCTGCAGCACGGGCGCGGCGGGCTTCGCACTCTCCACAAGGGCTCGAGGAGCATCGAGACGCTCCTCCACGGCCACGCCGGGATGGTCGTTCGCTTCGGGGCCGGTCCACGCCGTCGGCCCAGAGCGTAGTGATGGCGGAACCGCAACTGGGGGAGGCTGCAACCTGGGGGCAAGGACGAAGAACAGGCCAACGCCGAGGAGGGCGCCGACTGCAACGCTTATCGCATAATGCGTGTCAATCCGTCGCATGGCTGGATCCTTTGCTGGTCTCAGCGACACTTCGGCCACCACGAGAGTGGAAATCCTTCGGCCACGACATCCTCGAAGCGCACCGTGCCCTTGACCAGCCCGAGCGCGCGATAGAGATCGCTCATGATCTGAACGTTCTCTCTGGTGATCCTCTGCCAGTACACCAGGGGCTGGTTCCGTGCGATGTTCTCATAGACCTCTGGGGCCATGCCTGGGAAGAGCTGCCGGTAGGCCTTGGCTACCAGATCGGGGTGAGTTCTGATGGCCAGATCTGTGCACGCGACGGCGCGGGAGATCCGGAGCGCGACGTCGCGCTGGTCACGCACCCAGTCATCGTGAGCCACCACGGAGGCCTCCACGATCCGGCTGAGCGGATAGAGTGTGTCGAAGGCGCGCATGTCCAGAAACACGTCGCCCACGCCGACCTGCGACGGCATGGTGAGCAGGCTCGTTCCCGGTTCCCAGGTGACCTGCGCGTCCACGCGACGCGCCTGCATCGCCGCGAGGTGTCCCGGAACCTCGCCGGTGGGGATAATCGTGAGCTCGCGACTCGGGTCGATGCCTTTCTGAAGCAGCATGAGCCGCAATAACACGTCGACCCGCCCGCCCGGCGCGTCCACGCCGACCCGCTTTCCGCGCAGCGCGTTGAGGTCTCCCTTCGGAATCCTCAGGTCTTTGTGAGTGACGACAGTCGCGTTAGGCTTGCCGAGGAGCAGAACCAGATTACGGAGCTTGATGCCCTGGTCAAACGCCTGCAAGGTCGCGCCCACAGAGAGGACCGCCGCATCGACCTCGCGGTTTAGGAGGGCCTGGCGCACGGCCGGGACCCCCGGGTAGGTCACGATCTCCGCGCGCACATCCTGCCACGTGAAGAACCCTTCCTCCTGGGCAACGAGCACCGGGACAAGAGTAGGTGCTCTCACTGCCCCGATTCGGACGGTGATCGGCGTTCCGCCACTTGCTATCCCGCCGACCACTGCAAACACGACGAGCCCGATAATGAGACGTAAGATTCCTCTCATGCAGTCCTCCTCCACTCGGTTGATGTCATGGGCAGTCTGCCCACCAGGAGCACCATGAGCATACGTGGAGCCAGCCGCATCTCAGCACCTCCACAAGGTATCGTTACTAGATGCCGCGTGAACGTGTGGAGTGTGGGCGATTAGGTGAAGAGAAGAGAGCTGCCGCTGCGAGACGCAAATATATTCTTTTCGCCGGAGGAGGATTAAATGTGTTCGCCAGCCACCTGCCGCGCTCCTTCAGCCGCCGGGTCCCGATAATACAGCACGCCCAAGCCCAACAGCACGAGGAGGTGGCCGCCTATCCAGAATTTCTCCCTGACTTCGAGGACAGGCGCCTCGGCCTCGGTCGTGGGCGAGGTCTGCTCGAGGGCTTCACGGAC
>JBQTJP010000257.1:0-6700 GCA_052386995.1 Armatimonadota bacterium | reverse complement strand
GTCAAGGAAACCTCATCCCTTGCGCCTGTGCGTTTCGGCGCGGTCGTTTCCATCACTGTGGATGACATCACCAAATCACTCAACGTCGCCAGCCAAGCCGGTTTCACTCAAGTCGGCGAAGTTCAGCATCAACCGTACGGCGATCAGGCTCAGATCAGGGATCCTTGGGGTAATCGCCTGTCGATTCTGGCACCCAAGCCGTAGCCGAACTCGGTCCGGACCGAGTTCGTAGTGGGCCGCTCTCAGTACCGGCGGAAAACGTTCGCGTGCTGGTTTGCGCGACGTGTGTTATGCTTGCGCCATCGCGTAACCGGAAAACGCTGATCTGTCGCGGGTTTCCGCGATGGCGAACACCGGCCGCGCGCCGACGGGGGAATGGAGTGGAACCAGGCTGGTCGGCAGAGTTGTGCTGGCGTCTGTTCGAGGCCACGGGTTCGATCTGGGCCTATCTCGGGTACCGGCGCCGCTGGCGCGGCCCGGCGCTCGTCCGGTGGCTCTCGCTGAACTGACGCCGAACAGGCGATGACGGAGAGCAGTACCGTCGGAGATCTCGCACCCGCGTGTCAAGAGTACTCGCGGGGCAGGGAGTGGGGGCCGCGGGACTGCAAGCCCCCTCGAGGATGACGACGGGAAGTTCGCTCCGGAGCCGCCGGGTCGAACGCGTGCAGCGCCAGTAGATCCGGCCGGGTCACCCGCCGATACACGGGAGAAAGCACCGGCGGCTCGATAGCCGGCAAATGAGGGTGGTACCGCGGAAGCGAGCGCTTTCGCCCCTGGGCGAAGGCGCTTATCACTTTTTTGTAGGATAGGTGCGATGACCGACGAGCTCGATCGCGTGGTGGCCGAAGCGATGGCCGCGCTGCAGACTGCGACGACGCCGCAAGATCTCGGCGCGCTGCGGACCGGCGTCCTTGGCCGGCGAGGAAAGATCGCAGCGCTGATGCAGACCCTGCCGGAGCGCGGACCCGGGGAGCGGGCCGCATTTGGTGCCCGGCTGAACGAGGCGCGCGAGGCGCTGGAGGCGGCGCTGCAGGCGCGCGAGGCCGTGCTCGCGGCCTCATCGAGCGCGGTGCGCCTCGAGGCCGAGCGCCTGGACGTCACCCTTCCCGGCCGGCACGGGCCTATCGGCCGCCGGCACGTGCTGCGCCGCACGCTCGACGAAGTCGAGCGGATCTTCATGTCGATGGGGTTCGAGGTTGTCGACGGCACTGAAATCGAGACGGATGAGTACAACTTTCAGCGGCTCAACATGCCGTTGGACCATCCGGCCCGCGATACTCAGGACACGTTTTACCTCGACGATGAGCTCCTGCTGCGAACGCAGGCGACGGTGGTCGATGCGCGCATCATGGCCGGCCGCACGCCGCCGATGCGGGTCATCACGAGCGGGCGCTGCTACCGGCGCGATGCCGTCGACGCGACTCACATGCCGGTTTTCCATCAGGTCGACGGATTCATGGTGGGCGAGGCCATCACGTTCGCCGACCTCAAGGGCGTCCTGGCCGCGTTCGCGCGCGAGATGTTCGGGGCCGGCGCGCGCACACGGTTTCAGCCGTCCTACTTTCCGTTCACCGAACCCAGCGCGGAGCTGGCCGTGGCGTTCGGCGACCGGTGGCTCGAGCTCGGCGGCTGCGGCATGTTCCACCCACGCGTGCTGCAGATGGCCGGGATCGACCCTGAGCGCTATACGGCGTTCGCGTTCGGCCTGGGCGTCGACCGTCCCGCGATGGTCCGGTACGGAATCCCGGACATCCGGCTGTTCTGGGAGAATGATCTGCGCCTGCTGGAGCAATTCTAGAGGGCACCGTGCGCGCACCCTTGTCGTGGTTACGGGACTACGTCGACATCGACGATGCACCCGAAGTGCTCGTCGAGCGCCTGCCCATGCTCGGGCTGGGCGTGGACGGGGTCGACCGCACGAACGGGGACGTCGTGCTCGATCTGGAGATCGCCTCGAATCGCCCCGACCTGCTGGGCTTGGTCGGCATCGCGCGAGAACTCGCGGCCTGGCGGCGTCGTGAGGTGCGCCTCCCTCCCGACGAGCTCAACGGCAGCGGCCCGCCGACCGCGACCCTCACCTCGGTCGAGATCGCCGATCCGGTCCTGTGTCCGCGCTACGTGGCATGCGTGATCGAGGGCATCAGCGTGCGTCCGTCGCCGCCCCAGATCGTGTCCCGGCTGGAGGCGGCCGGCGTTCGACCGATCAACGCGATCGTCGATGCGACGAACTATGTGATGCTCGAGTGGGGTCAGCCGTTGCACGCCTTCGACCTCGACACCCTGGAGGGACGGCGCATCGTCGTGCGCCCGGCGCGGCCGGGTGAGTCCCTCGTCACGCTCGACGGGATCGCCCGCAGTCTGGACGCCGAGATGCTGGTCATCGCCGACGCGCGACGTCCAGTCGCGCTTGCCGGCATCATGGGCGGCGGCGCCACCGAGATCGGCGCGAACACCCGGACGGTGCTGCTCGAGGCCGCATCGTTCGCGCCCTGGAGCGTCCGCCGCACGAGCCGGCGCCTGGGCCTGCGGACCGACGCGAGCGCGAGGTTCGAGCGCGGCGTCGATCCCGATGGCACGCTGCGTGCGGCGCGGCGCGCCGCGCGCCTCATCGCCGAGCTCACGGGCGGCCGCGTCCTGCCCGCGCCGGTAGATGTCTACCGGGCACCGATCCCGCGACCGGTCATCGCGCTGCACTTGGCGCGCATCCCGCGCCTGCTCGGCATCGAAGTCGCGCCCGATGATGTCCTGGCCATTCTGCGACGTCTGGGCGCGGACGTGACGCGGGATGGCGGCGTCATCCGCGCCACCCCGCCGGCCGGCCGGCGCGATCTGGAACGGGAGGAGGATCTGATCGAGGAGGTCGCCAGGCACGTGGGGTACGATCGGATTCCGGAGGCGATGCCGGTTGAGATCATGCGTGCCGGTCACCGCGCGCCGCACCTAGAGGGCGAAGCGGCCGTCCGTGACGCGCTGATCCTCGCCGGGTTGACCGAGGCGATCACCGTCTCGCTCGTCAATCTGCGTCTGCTCGATCGGTTCGATCTGGCACCGGACGATCCGTGGCGCCGGCCGGTTCCGCTGCTCAATTCGTTTACCGCCGAGCACACGCATCTGCGGCCGGGTCTGCTGCCCACCCTGCTCGAGGCCGTCCGGGTCAACGTGAGCCGCCGCCGGGAAGCGGTGCATGTGTTTGAGATTGGGAGGATCTTCCGCAAGCGCGCCGGGATCGAAGAGCGGCGCAACCTGGCTATTGCGCTGCACGGCCGCTGGCTCATCGGCGACTGGGCGGGCCCGGGGGAAGACCGGGACGTGACGTTCTATCATTTGAAAGGCGTCCTGGAAACGCTGGCCGCGGAGCTGCGGCTGCGGACGCTTGCCGTCGAGGCCGGCGGATCACCGTGGCTGCACCCCACGCGCGCCGGGCGCGTGATCATCGACGGGCGGACGGTAGGCTCCCTCGGCGAGCTGCATCCAGATGTCGGTGCGCGCTTCGATCTTCCGGGTCGAACATTTGTGGCGGAGATCGAGCTCGAGGCCGTGCTCGCGCGAGCGGTGCTGCAGCCGCGATTTGCGGGCCTGCCCCGATACCCGGCCGTGCGGCGGGACGTGGCGGTCGTTGCGCCGACGACGCTGCCGCACGCGGCGGTTGAGGCCGCGCTGCGGGAGAGCGCGGGGACGATGCTCGAGTCCGTCGAACTCTTCGATGTGTACGAGGGTCCGCCGCTGGAGGCCGGCATGCGCAACCTCGCGTACGCGCTGACCTTGAGGGCGCCGGACCGTACGCTGACGGGCGAGGAAGTCGAGGCGATCATGCGTCGCATTCACGAGGGACTGCCGGCGCGGCTGCCGGTCAGGATCCGCACATAGGGGGATTGGCACACGGGGATCGGCATGTAGAGATCGCGCGAGAGGAGGCTCGCCCATGACCTGGCTTGACTGGCTTATCGTCGCTATGACCATCTGGTTCCTCCTCCAGGGCGTGCTGAAAGGAGGAGCCGCCGCCTTCTTTGGCGCCATCGCCATCGTCGTGTCGTATGTCCTCGCGGCCATGCTGCTGCCCAGTTTGGGCGAAGGGATCGCTCGCGCATTGATCGCGAACATCAAACCGAGGGAACTGCCGGCGGAAGATTTCGCCAGTTGGGCGCGCATGGTCGGGTTCGTCGTGCCGTTCGTGATCACGTACATCCTGCTCTCGGTCGTTATCAACTTTCTTCCGGGCGGCAAGCGGCCCGGCATGCCGGCCCAGGTCCTCGGCGTCTTCACCGGATTCCTGAAAGCCCTTGCCGCGTCCATGGCGCTGGTGGGCATCCTCCTGGCCTCGCCGCTCTCGACGGCCATGGGGGCCGATGTCGAGCGGTCGTCTATGGCGCGGGGCGTGGCCGAGCTGCAGCGCTCGTTCATTCAGACACTGCGGTCTGTGAGTCCCATCAAGTTCCCGCCGGTCGGGTCGGCCCACAAGTTTTAGCGATGCAGAACCGCGCGGTCGCCCAACGGTTCGCGCTGATCGCCGACATGCTGGAGATCAAAGGCGAGTCGGTGTTTCGGATCAACGCCTACCGCCGCGCCGCCCGCGCCGTGGAAGGCCTGACCGAAGACATCGCCGCCGTGGCTGCGCACGGCGAGTTGACCGCCATCTCGGGAATCGGGAGCGCGACGGCGGAGAAGATCGCGGAGTTTCTCGCCACCGGGACGATGAAAGCGTACGAGGACCTGGCAGCCACGTTGCCCACCGGGGTGCCGGCCTTGATGTCCGTGCCCGAGGTCGGACCGAAGACGGCGCTGCTTTTGCATCAGAAGCTCGGCATCACGACGATCGATGAACTGGAAGCCGCGGCCAGGGATGGACGGATCCGCGATCTGCCGCGCATGGGCGCCAAGACGGAGGAAAATATTCTCAAAGGGATCGCCATGGTACGCCGCGCGGCCGGCCGGCAGCTGCTGGGCGTGGTGCTGCCCGTCGCAGACGCGCTGGTCGAACGCCTGCGCGCGATTCCGGGCGTCAAAGAGATCAGCCTGGCCGGCAGTCTTCGCCGCATGAAGGAAACGGTCGGCGACATCGACATCCTGGTCACCAGTAAGAAGCCGGACGCCGTCATGGGTGCCTTCGTCGGCGCGCCCCAGGTCGCGCAGGTGCTGGCCAGGGGACCGACCAGGTCCAGCGTCATCCTGGATGTCGGCGTCCAGGCCGACGTACGCGTCGTGGAGCCGGCGGCGTTCGGAGCGGCGCTGCAGTACTTCACCGGCAGCAAGGAGCACAACGTCGCGCTGCGCGAGCGGGCCGTGCGGCGAGGGTTGAAGGTGAACGAATACGGCGTCTGGCGCGTGGCCGACGGCAAGCGCATGGCCGCGCGCGCTGAAGCCGACGTCTATCGAGCGGTGGGCGTCCCGTGGATTCCGCCGGAACTGCGCGAGGACGAGGGTGAGATCGACGCGGCACTGGCGGGCCGGTTGCCGAACCTTGTCGAGGTGAAGGACATCCGCGGCGACCTGCACATGCACACGACCTGGAGCGATGGCGCGCAAACCGCCGAGCAGATGGCCACGGCGGCGCGCGCGTTGGGCCACGAGTACATCTGCATCACCGACCACTCGGATTCACATAAATTTCTCAACGGGCCGTCGGCCGACGGCCTGCGGCGAAACATCGCAGAGATCCGCGCGCTGTCCGATCGCATGGGGTTTGCCGTGCTGATCGGCACCGAGTGCGAGATCCAGGCCGACGGCTCGGTCGACTACCCCGACGCCCTGCTGGCCGACCTGGACATCGTGATCGCCTCGGTGCACTCTAGGTTCAAGATGGGCCGCGGCGAGATGACGCGGCGCATCGTGCGGGCGATGGAGAATGACCACGTCGACATCCTGGGTCATCCCACCGGCCGGAAGCTGGGGCAGCGCGATCCCTACGAGATCGACATCGAGGCCATCGTCGACGCCGCGGTTCGCACCGGGACCGCGCTGGAGATCGACGCGTACCCAGATCGGCTCGATCTCAAGGACAGCCACGTGCGGCTGGCCAGGGAGCGTGGGGCCCGCCTGGTTATCGGGAGCGACTCGCACACCGTCGCGCACCTGCACCACATGCCGTACGGCGTCAGCGTGGCCCGGCGTGGGTGGGCCGAAGCCAAAGACATCATCAACACGCTGCCGCTGCCGAAGCTCCTCGATCTGCTCCGCCGCCCGGTGACCAGCGCCCGGCACACATGAGCTCCGCACGGCGGCGTCCGCGACGGGCCGCCCGCCACCGGAGAGCCCACCCGCGCGCGTCTTATCGGCCGCTGCCGCGGCGCTTCTTCGCGCGCGAGACCCTGCGTGTCGCCCGCGCGCTGCTCGGGCAACTCCTGATCCACGAGACGCCGGCGGGGCGGTTTGTCGGCCGGATCGTAGAGACAGAGGCCTATCGCGGGGACCGTGATCCGGCCAGCCATGCGTATCGGCGGACCGCCAGGAGCGAAGTGATGTACGGGCCGCCCGGGATCGCGTACGTCTATCTGTCCTACGGCGTGCACCGCTGCCTGAATGTGGTCACCGAAAGCCCGAACAGACCCGGGGCAGTCCTCCTGCGGGCTCTGGAGCTCGTCGAGAGTCCCACGCGCTGGGGTCGCAGAGCCCAGGCGCGATTCGCTTCCGGACCCGGACTCCTGACCGCAGCCATGCGGGTGGGGCCGCAGCACAACGGGGCGGACCTGACGCGGCCGCCGCT
>JBQTJP010000256.1:0-6432 GCA_052386995.1 Armatimonadota bacterium | reverse complement strand
CCGCGTTACGAGGGATTCTCACGAGGCGCTGCGGGTCAGCCGGCGACGAACCGGCACCGGATGGAGACGTCGCGCACGTCGAGTAGCGCGGTGCGGAGGTCGCCGGCCGTCTCATACCTGCGGTCGGAGATCGCGCGCGCCGTAACCCGCGCCTCCAGCGCCGCCACGCCGAACGGATAGGGGTCGAGCATCATCACGCCGTCGCCGGTGGTCCGCACGCGTAGCTCGGTGACGGGGCCATCGGCCGTCACGGGCATCGGCCCAAGGCGGTCCTCCGCCGGCCGAGAAGGATCGTTCAGGCACACGAACAGCGAGAGCCGGTCCCAGACCTGCAGCAACTCATAGTGTGTCCAGAGGCGGCGCTCGAACTCGCTGCGCCGCTGCATCGGATCCCAGATGTGGCGCTTGAGCGCGGCCTGGAGCGCCTCTTGCTCCGCGACAAACGCGTCCGCGACCTCACGGACCTCCTCGGTCAATTTCGACATCTTGACCGGAAACGTGCCGTAGCGCCGTGCGTAGAAGCCCGCGCCGTGCATGCTGACGAGCAGCCCGGCATATGGATCCAGCGCCGTGATCCGATCGACGCCCTTCGCGTAGAGCACCACGTGCTCGGGAACGGTGATGTCGCGAAAGTGCAGCGGGCCCCGCTGTGCGGGATCGAAGTACGGCTCGTCGTCCGGCCCGCGCCAGCCTTCGTCATGCCGGGCGCTTGCCAGCGCGACCGGCTCGAGCGGCGCTGGGCGTTCGAAGCGCTCGTTGCCCCAGTGCCGCGCGAACTCACCCGACAGCGCCGAGTGATCCAGCTGCCGGATCAGGATCAACTCCCCGTCGTGCCTGCGGACGATCATCGCCCCTCCTCAGCCGCCGCGTACTCGTCCAGCACCGCGACGATCATGCGGGCGCCCTCTTCCCAGTCTTGCACGCGGATGTGCTCGTCGGGCTCCTCCAGTTGCGATCCCGCGTACTCGACTCCCAGGCCGACCGTCGGGCGCGGCGCAAACCGGTATTTCGGGCTCATGCCGATCGACGTGGGCCTGATCACGAGCGGCCGCCCGTAGACACGTTGCGAAGCGCGCTGCACTGCATGCACGAGAGGATCGGACTGCGGAGTCCGGTAGGGTGCCGTCTGCGAGCGCACGGTCATCTCCACGTGCCCGAACCCGCAGTGGTCGAGATGCGCGCGGACCTTCCGCGCGATGTCGTCGGGGCGCTGGTGCGCTACCAGCCGGATCTCGACATGCGCCGTCGCCTCGGCCGGGATCACGAGGCGCTCGCCGGCGGCCGGGTTGCCGGCGGTGATGCCGGAGATCGTGCACGAAGGCTCGAAGAACCAGTGCCGCGCAGCCGCGCTCCCGGTCTTGCCCAGTACGAAGCTGTTGAGCCCGGCCCGTTTGAGCATCCCTTCGCCGACCGACTCACCAAACTCGTCAACGGCGGCGAGATCCTCAGGCGCCGGCGGCATCACGTCATCGTAGAAGCCTCCGATGAGGATGCGCTCGGCGCGGTCTTTCAAGGACCCCAGCGCCCAGATCAGATCCCAAGCTGGATTCGGCAGGATATTGAATCGCGACGGCTGCGGCGTGCGTGCCCCGCGGGCCCACAGCTCGAGGTAGACGTAGCCCTTCGCGCCCAGTGACGCGGTCGGGCGGTCCCGATCGTCCTTTGCGCCGGTCTCCCAGATCACCGCGTCGCAGGCGGCCAGATCCGGATGAGTCGTCAGAACGTGGTCGAGGGCCTCGTCGTTGGGCTTCTGCTTTCCGAAGATGAGAAACTTGACGCCGACCGGCAGCTCCTCCCGGGTGCGCAGGACGGCCTCGGCCGCGACGATGCGCGAGAAGCAGCAGCCCTTGTCGTCGGCGACCCCGCGATTGTAGATCTTGCCGTTCCGCACCTCCACCGGAAGCTCGCGCCCTTCAACGGACAGTGGATTGGTGTAGGCCGCGATGTCGTAATGATTGAAGAACAACACGGTCCCCTTGCTGCGCCCGCGCCGCTCGGCATAGACCGTGGGAAAGCCGCCGGGTGTGGGTAGCAGACGGGCGGCCAGGCCGGCCGCCCCAAGCCTGCGCACCAGCCAGTTCGCCGCACCATGCATCGCGTCGGGATAGGCGGCCACGCTGGGAAAGCGGCAGAACTCGGTCAGTTCGGCCACCCAGCGATCCATGCCGCCCCTAATGTACGCGCTTGCCGCGTCGAGCTTCGCAACCGTCATTGAATCCTCACCGGCACGGCTATCCTTCGGCGGCGCGGGCATGCGCTTCGACGCCCGGCAGCGCATGGGCCCGCCCCAGGATCGCCAGCACGTGCCTGATACCCTCGTCGTAATCCCGAACACGGATGTGCTCATCGCTGGTCTCCAACGCCGAGCCGGCGTACCCAATCGCAAATCCGACTATCGGCATCGGCGTATGCCGGCGAAAAAGGTAGCGCGGCCCGATGCCGGTGGCAAACGGGACCACCACCGGGGGTGTCCCGTATGTCTCGAGCGCCGCGTCTGCCACGATCCGCACCAGTGGGGTATCGGCCGCGATTGTGTACGGCGGGTTCGACGCCAGCACGCGGATCTCGATATCATCCAGCCCGTGGGCACTAACATGCGCGCGCAGGGCGGCCAGCACACGATCGGGATCCTGATCGGGCACCAGCCGGAACTCCACCCGCGCCCGCGCCTCGCCCGGCGTCACGAGTGTGTGTCCGGGCCCGGTGTAGCCCGCGACGAGGCCGCAGAGCCCGGCGACGGGCTCCGAGTAGATGAAACGCGTCACCTCCCGCCCGACAAGATCCCGCACGAACCCGCGGACGCCGGTGCGATCGCGCAACGCGTCATCGTCGTCTGAGAGCCGCGCATAGAACTGCGCCTCGGCCTCCGGCGTGATCGGCCGCACGCCGTCGTAGAAGCCCCGCACCAGCACGCGCTCGTCGGGATCTTTGATGGACGCCAGGGCCCAGACAAGACGCCAGGCGGCGTTGGGCAGCGCCGTGATCCGCGAAGGGTAGTCGGCGTTCGCGGTGCGGCAGGCCAGTTCGACGTAGAGCTGCCCCTTGTGTCCGAGCGTGATGACCGGACGGTCGGCGTCATCCTTCGAACCCGCCTCCCAGCAGCAGGCGTCGGCCCGCACCAGCAGAAAATGCTTGTTCAGGAATCGCTCCAATCCATTCACGGCGAGCCCGCGCTTGCCTTCTAGAAGGAACTTCACGGTGACCGGCAGCTGGCCGCGCGCCTGGCGCCAGATCCTCACGGCGTGGATGCGAGAGAGCAGCGTCGCCTTGTCGTCGGCCACGCCGCGCGCGTAGAGACGGTCGCCGTCGACAATGCCGGAAAACGGATGCCGCTCGCCCGCGCTCACAGTCTGCGGGACCGGATTGGTGTAGTTGGCGATGTCGTAATGGTTGAAGAACAGCAGCGTGCGCTCGCCCATTCCGCGCGCGACGCCGACAACATACGGGTGATTCCCCTCGCCGGGCAGCACCTGTGTCTCGATCCCGGCGTCCCGCATCACCGGCACGAGCCACTCCACCGCCGCGTCCATGGCCGCGTCATCGCCGCCGACGGAGGGAATCCGGCAGAACTCTGCGAGTTCGGCCAGATGAGCCGGAAACCGCTCGCGGTGGATCCGCAGCACGTCGTCGATCATGGGCTCCTGCGCGCCCGCCCCGCGCGTCATCCCTGCGACCTCCGCAAGCGCGGATCCAGGGCGTCGCGCAGCGCATCGCCGAGGAAGTTGATCGACATGATCGTCAGGCTCAACGCGATCCCCGGCGGTAGCGCCATCCATGGCGCCCGCTCAAAGTACCTGCGCGCTTCCTCGCTGAGCAGGTTGCCCCATGAAGGCACCGGGGGCTGCGTCCCCAGACCCAGGAATCCCAGCGAGGCCTCGATCAGGATCGCGGCCGACAAGGCATTCGTGGCCACCACGATGACCGGCGCGGCGGTGTTGGGAAAGATATGCCGGGCGATCACCCGCGCGTCGGAGGCGCCGAGCGCCTTTGCGGCTTCGATGAACTGACTCTCGCGGAGCTGCAGCACGGTCCCCCGCACGACGCGAGAGAGGCTGGGGACGATGACCGTCGCGATGGCGAGCACGACGTTCTCGGTGCGCGGCCCCAGCACCGCCAGGAGCGCGAGCGCAAGAATGATCGAGGGGAGCGCCATCACGATGTCGACGGCGCGCTGCACGAGGCCGTCGAGCCATCCCCCATAGTAGCCTGAGAGCAGGCCGGTTCCGGTTCCGAGCGCGGTGCCCAGGGTGATCGCCGACAGGCTGATCGTCAGCGAGGTCCGCCCGCCGAACAGCGTGCGGGACAGGATGTCGCGCCCCAGGTAGTCGGTGCCGAGCCGGTAGCGCGCGCCCGGTGGGGCCATCAGCGCGTCGTAATCCTGCTCGTAGGGATCGTGCGGGCTGACATAGGGCGCGAGAAACGAGATCCCAAGGATGCCCACGAGCAGCACGCCCGCGACCGTGCCCACCGGGTGGCGGCGGACCCAGCGCCACGTTCGCGCGCCCGGACGCTTCCGGCCGCCACGCGCGGCGGCCTCGACCGTCACCGGTATCGCCGGATCATACGCGAGCCTGCGCATCTACCGGTACCGGATCCGAGGGTCCACCCAGGAGTATGTGATGTCAATGAGCAGGTTCACGCTCACGACGACGACCCCGGCGAACAGAATCGCGCCCTGGACCGCGGGGTAGTCCCGATGGGTGATCGATTCGACCACGTACCGGCCGATGCCTGACAACGAGAAAATGTCCTCGATGATCACGGTGCCGCTGAGCAGATAGGTAAACTGGCTCCCCAGGATCGTCAGGATGGGGATCAGTGAGTTCCGGAAGGCGTGGCCCCAGACCACGCGCCGCTCCGGCAGACCCTTGGCCCAGGCCGTGCGGATGTAGTCCTCGTTCAATGCGTCCAGCAGCGACGACCGTACCAGCCGAAGGCTGCGCGCCGAGAGGTGGATGCCGAGGATGACCGCGGGAACCACGAACTGCTCCAAATTTTGCGCGGCCGAGACGCGGGGCGAGATGTACCCGAGCGGCGGCACCCACCGGAACCAGATTGACCCGTAGAGGAGCACGAGCGTTGCGATCCAGAAGTGGGGGATCGACAGCCCCGCAAACGACACGATGCGCCCCAGATAATCCGCCAGACCCCCGCGCCGCGCCGCCGCCATCGTACCGGCGGGCAGCGCCAGGGCCATCGAGATCACCATGGCCAGCACCGCCAGCTCGACGCTGACCGGCAGCGCGCCGAGGAGGTCTGCGGTCACGGGCCGTTTGGACCAGAAGGAGATCCCCAGGTCCCCCCGCACGGCGCCGGCGAGCCACGCCAGGTATTGAGTGAAGAAGGGACGGTCGAGTCCCAGCTGCGCCCGGGCGGCCGCCAGGTCGGCGATGTTGCCGGACTCGGCCAACTGCGACATGAGAAAGTCGCCGGGGACGATGCGGATCAGTCCGAACGCGAGCAGGGAGAGTCCCGCGAGGGCGATCAGAGCCAGGGCCAGCCGCTTCAGCAGGTACTGGCGCATCGCCGATCCGAGGCCCCGGGCTGCGCGCTACCGGTCGAGCCAGACGTTTTTCAACGGCAGATACTGGTTGATGTTATTGTGCCTGAACCCTTTCACGTACGGCCAGGCCAGGCTGACGTAGATCGGATCGCCGGTCGTCAGGATCCAGGCTTTGTTGGCAATGCGCATTTGCGCGTCACGGACCAGTGCCGCCCGCTTCGCCGGATCGAGCTCGCGGCGCTGGGCTTCCAGGAGCCTGTCGATCTCCGCGTCGCTGTACCCGCCGAAGTTGCCACTGGTCTTGGAATGGTATTCAAGGAAGAGATACGAGTCCGGATCGCTCGACAGGGTGAAGTTGTCTGCGAGGATCGTGAAGTCTTTCTGGAAACGCAGCCTCGCAACGGTCGCCGGGTCGACCAGCCTGATGTTCAGGGTGATGCCGATCTGGGCCCACTGCGCCTTCATCGCCTCCATAATGATGCGCCGGTTGTCCGGCGTGAACCCGCCCACGGCCTCGACGGTGAAACCGCTCTCGACGCCCGCCTCGCGCATCAGCGCCTTCGCCTTGGCGACATCGCGCTGGAACAACGGCAGCCTGCGCCAGTCCACCGCCCATTTGCCGAGGCCCGTGGGCACCGGCCCGTTGACGACGCCCTCGCCGCCGCCGAGCGCAATCGCGATCCCCAGCCGGTTGATGGCCACGGACATGGCCTGCCGGACCTTCTCCTTGTCCAGCGGCGGCTTAGCGGTATTGAGACGCGCATGGACGCTGAAGATGCCCTGGTACTTCTCCCACTGCAGACCGCCGTCTTTGATGATCGGCTGCGCCTGTCCCCAGGGCAGCAGGTCGACGACGTCGATGCGGCCCGCGCGCAGCCCGGCCGCGCGGGTGGCGAAGTCGCGCAGGATGTGAAGGACGATCTCATCCA
>JBQTJP010000255.1:0-7811 GCA_052386995.1 Armatimonadota bacterium | reverse complement strand
TCGCAGATGCATCCGCCATGCCCGCGCCGGTGTCGGCGAATACCAACCTTACCGCGATGCTACTGGGCTACAAGCTGGCAGGGACAGCTTTAGGGGAAGGCTTTCGATGAGCGCGCCTGTCCTTCTGGACAGGATCGCACCCGTAATTGCGCCGGTGGCGCCGTGGGCCGACCCACCTCTATAGTCACACTGGGGGGAGGTGCCCTATGCCCCGCATCGCAGACCAGATCATTCACGAAATCGAACAGTGGCCTGGAGTGACATCGGCGCCGCATCGCTTTGGCGGCATCGAGTTCCGGGTCAACCACCGCGAGATCGGCCATCTGCACGGCGACCGCCTGGCCGATCTGCCCTTCCCGACGCGCATCCGCAACGACCTCGTGGCGTCGGGCCGCGCGCAGCCCCATCACGTCCTGCCGGATTCCGGCTGGGTCAGCGTCCGGATCCGGGGCGCCGATGACGTCCCCGGGGTGATCGAACTGTTTCGGATGAACTACGAGCGCCTGGCGGCAGTGGGGAAAAGCGCACGGGACCCCGAACAAGAGGTCACCACACAGGGAGGCTGATGGCGATGGCCATAGGACTCGAGGGATACGTACGGGCCGCCCGCCTGGAGGACGTGCAGGCGCGGGGACACCTGGCCGTCCAGGTCAACGGCCACACGCTGGCGCTGTTCGCGCACGACGGCCGGATCTACGCCGTCGACAATCGCTGCCCGCACATGGGCTTTCCGCTCCACCGCGGCACCCTGCACGACGGCATCCTCACCTGCCACTGGCACCACGCGCGGTTCGACCTCGCCACGGGCGGCACGTTCGATCCCTGGGCCGACGACGTGCGCGTCTTTCCGGTCGAGATTCGCGACGGCGAGGTCTGGGTGGACCTCTCGACGCACGTCGCCCCGCACGCGCACCACCTCGAACGCCTGCGCGAGGGGCTCGAGCGCAACATCTCACTGGTCATCGCCAAAGCGGCGATCGTGCTGACAGGCGACGGCGGAGGTACCCACGGGCCCGATCCGACCGTGTCCTTCCGCGCCGGGCTGGAGTTCGGCGCGCGCTACCGCCGCGAGGGCTGGGGCCAGGGCCTGACCATGCACGCCTGCATGATGAACCTGGTCCCCGCGCTGGATGCCGCCGACCGGCCGCTTGCCCTCTACCACGGTCTATCGGCCGTGGCTGTCAACACTGAGGGGGTGCCGCCGAGATTTCCGCTGCGGCCGCTGCCCGGCTCGACGACCGACGCCGCGACGCTCAAGCGCTGGTTCCGGCAGTTCGTGGAGGTGCGGGACGCCGAAGGCGCGGAGCGCTGCATTGTCTCCGCCGTCGAGGCCAGTTGTGATCCCCGTGCGGTGGCCGACATGCTGTTCGCCGCGGCCACCGATCACCGGTACATCCAGATCGGCCATCCGCTCGACTTCACGAACAAGGCGTTCGAGGCGCTCGACGTCGCCGGCTGGGGCCACGCCGCGCTCGTCCTGACCAGCTTGGTGCCCGGTTACGCGGAGGCCGAACGCTCAGAAGAGTCGAACTCGTGGCGCCACCCCGTGGACCTGGTGGAGATCCTGGACCGCGCGTTCGACCAATTGCCCGAGGCGCTGCAGGCCGGACGCGCGCGACCCGATGGACCGGCACCCGGCGGCTCGGCACGCGCTGGGCAGCCCGCGACATGGGCCGGCCGCGCGAATCTGCTTCCCGTGCTGCTCAGCGAGAACGCCCAGGCGATCGCTGACGCCCTGCTCGACGCGCTGCGCTCGGGCGCCTCGGAGGAGGACGTCGCCGGCGCGGTCGCGCACGCCGCGGCCCTGCGCATCGCGCAGTTCCCCACCAGCAACGAGTTCGGCGACTGGGATACGGCGCTGCACACGTTCACGTTCGCAAATGCCGTGCAGCAGGGGCTGAGCCGTGCGCCATCGGTCGAGTTGCTGCGCGGGGTTTTTGATGCCGCGATGAGCGTGTACCTGGACCGGTTTCTGAACGTCCCGCCGGTGCGCCTGCCCGAGCCGAACGGTGCGTCACGCGGCCGTGCCGCCGCCGACCGCGGCGGGGAGATGCTGGCCGAACTCACCGCCCTGCTCGACCGCCAGCAGCAGGTGAATGAGGCGGGCCGGCTCGTGGCAGACTATCTCTACCGAGGCGGCGACCCCGACCGGCTCATCGCGGCGCTGGGCCGGGCGCTGCTGCGCGAGGACCGCAACTTCCACACGATCCAGATGATCGAGGCGGCGGTGCGGCAGTTTGCGGGGCTGCGCGCCTCACCCGACGGTGTCCCGGTGCTCGTGGCCGCGGCGCGCTACCTGGCCGCCCACGCCCCCACCATGCGCGCGCAAGGCCAGACCTACCGGATCGCCCAGCGCCTGCACCGGGGAGAGAAACTGTTCGAGGACGAATCTTCAGTGGAGATATAACACGCTGTTCACAAACGTCGGACGCGATCGCAGAAGAGTATCGAGGGCTCTTGCGATCGCGCCAATATCCGTCCGCGGGAATGACCGTGAGTGAATCAAAACGATCCCGGCATGATCCTCCTGTGCGTGGGCCAGCATCCGTGCAGCTTCAGAGAAGTCAGCGACGTTGAAGGTGACGAGCACTCGGCCCTGCCGGCTCGCCTCGCGGAGTAACTCGATGTCATTGAGCGCCTCCAGAGTCGGACTGCCCGATGCCGCAAGGGCATCATCTCCAAGTTTTTTGAGTGCCTCGGCCACGGCCGGCGGGACATCGGCGTCGAGGAGGATCGCAACGGGCAACTAGGGATGTACCGTCTCCAGCCACGGCAACTCGCGCTGGAGCTCTTCGGAGGTTCGGGTGTTCAACGCAAGGAACGCGCCAATCTCGGCCGGATAGGCCTTGGCATAGGCTTCCACGATCTGTATGGCCATCGGCGACAGGCGAGGGAAGTGCTCGCGGAGCGTGGAGGTGGACCCGTACTCCCTCAGGAGCTCGATGACCTCCCAAACGTCAAGCCCGGTTCCTGCAAGATACGCCCGTCGCCCCGCCGGGCCCTCGATGAAGATGATCCCGGGAAAGCGCTGCATTCGTAGCGCCATTTCCAGCAAGTCTCTGATAACGCGGGAAACCGGCCGCCCGGTCCGTTGCGCCTGCGCACGAACCGCCTCAAGGACCGATTCGTCCACGCGGATCGAGACCGGCGACTCATTCTTATGCCGTTTTCTAAGTAGCCTGCGCGGGCTCATCACCTTGACCCCCAGTACTGAAGCATCTCGATTCAACTACATTGTATTCTATCGATTACATCGTAGTCAACATAGGCTAACCGTCGTCCCCGGCGCACACCTCGTCCAGCCCGGCCACCGAGGAGAAGAGATCTATGGCACCAACTCTGAGACGGGCACTCCAAGCGCATCCGCCAGCCGTTCCAAAGTCTCAAGGCTGGGTGCGTGCTTTCCCCTCTCGATGCGCGAGATATTCGGTCTCCGGATTCCCGAGCGGGCGGCGACTGCACTGGCCGTCAACCCCAGGCTGGTTCTTACCTCTTTCAGACGACGCGCGACACGCTGGACAGCGAGGTGCTCCGATCTCCTTCCACCACGGCGTCCCCTGTAATAGGCGTATTCGGGTTCTAGATGATAAAGAACGAAGTCCCAGGGAATCTCGGAAGTATTGCCGGACTCCTGCTCAACGAGAAAAGACGAGCCGTCCTCGTTCGGTCTCGCTGTCTTGATGTCTGTTCTATCGAGGCCAGGAACGAGTTTCTTGCGTAGCTTGTAGCTCCGTCCGCTTCTGAACACAATCAAGAACATGTCTCGAGCAGGCTCAAACATGACATCCTGAATCCTGGCCCCATGCTTCCAGGAAGAGAAATCCAGAATTCCCTGGGTCAGTTCATTCAGAAATGTCTCTGTCTTGCCGCTACCGGCCTCGTCGACCGCCTTCCAGACGAAGCGGCACTGCCCCCGAAGGGTCACGTTGTTGAGCCGCTGCAAGTCCTCGGCATCGTCCCAGAGGAAAATGAAGCCTGCCGCGGGTGGAGTCTCTGCATTTACTTGACGGACCACTTTGGCTGTCAGCCCGGGCAGGTCAAGGTCGTCCAGGAGGAGCCTAATTTGCGCGTATGTCCGATCTGACATATACTGATGTTTGAGCCGCAGATCTTGGATGCCGACATGACCTGGAGGATCACCCAGGGCGGTCGTCGACGCGTGCAAGAGGAGGCTTCGGGAGTACGACAATGCGTGAGGAGAAGCGAAAGCGCCTTGAGAGGAAGGGCTGGAAGGTCGGCAGCGTCAAGGAGTTTCTGAACCTGTCGGCCGAAGAGGCTGCATACATCGAACTCAAGCTCAAGCTGGCCGACGGCCTTCGGGAGAGGCGGCGACGTCGTCGGCTGTCCCAGGTGGAGCTGGCCCGGATGGTCAAGTCCAGCCAGTCCAGGGTGGCGAAGATGGAGGCCGGGGACTCTTCTGTGGCCCTCGACCTGCTCATCCGTTCTCTGCTCGCTCTCGGCGCATCCGATCGCGAGCTCGCCAAGATCATTGCCGTCTCAGAGCCGGCACGGCCCCGGCAGCATGAGCGTCGGGAGAAAACGGCGCCAGACGTTCCGCGCGAGACACCCGTTGGTTCGGAGTCCAGAGACACCACCATTTTGAACCGAGCGGGTTGAGACGCCGTACTGATTCCTGGACCAACAATGGTACGATATAGAGTACAGGAGTTTGTCGCTTTTCTTGGGGGTGGCCCGCTTGAATCCGCCCGTTGAAACGATTGTCGCTGGAACCAGCAAGGCCCGAAAGGAGTTCGCCCGCCTTTTCGCCGTGGCGAGCAAAGGAACGCCCGTTACCATTATCGCCGGCGAGCGGCAGGTTACCATGGTCGATCGTGATGTCTGGCTGGCACTGCTCCGCCGGGCCGCGATTGCGGAGGATACGGCTGCTCTCCTTGCGGACCCGGAAGCCTTGCGGAAACTCAAGCGAAGCGAGCAGGACGTGCGTGCCGGTCGCGGGGTCAGCATTGTGGAGGCGCGGCGCCGGCTCGGACTCCAGCGCTAGCGCGTGCCGGCCGTCCGATTCACGCGTCGGTGCTTCAACGAAGATCTTGAGCATCTTCCCAGGCGCATCGTGTCCGAAGAGGGCTCGATCCACTGGGACGGTCGAGTCGGACCAGACCGTCCAGGGGATAACGCAGTTCGCTTCCCAGCGGCTTCAGTTCATGACGGCTCTGGCGGACAATCCGCCAGTTATTGTCTGATTATCCGACAGTAGGCGCTTGATTCTCCATCATCGCGCGGCGCCAGGCAGCGGCGTCATACGGATCCGTCCTTCCTCGATGACAGCGAAGTGGCCAGCCCAGTCGCCTCTCGCCTCTATGGCCGCAACAATCATTTCTACGGCGTGCTCTGGGGATGGAAGTGCTAACCGGAACAGGATAACGCCAGCGGAGGAAGGCAATCCGGCCCGGAAGGCCAGCTCACCGAAATCCTTGTCGAAAGTGATGATGATACGGTCTTCATCTCGGGCCCGCTGGACGACCACGTTGTCGCCAACGGCCGGAGCAACATCGCGGACCCAAACCACGTCATGACCGCGACTGCGCAGAGCACTGACAGCTTCCCCCGGGACGTTTTCATCGGCGAGAATGCGCACTAACGCACCTGGAGAGGATAGACCTTCTCAGCGTGCAGGACCTCGCTGGCATAGCCCAGACAGGCGCGGATGTCTTCGCGCGTCAACCCGGGATAGTTGCGGACCAGGTCAACTTCGGTCCACCCCTGCGCCAGCAGATCGATGATGAATTCTACAGCAAGGCGCGTGCCCCGCACCACAGGCTTCCCCGCTAGGATCTGAGGATCAAGAACAATGCGCTCACGCCAGCCCACGTGGGTTTCTCCCCTTGAAACAGGATCGGTGGTTCAGATGCCATATTACAGGGCTCCCGATGGCCGGCCAATAGTAGGGGTTACAGCGCGTCGTGGAGCGCTGCCGCTTGCGGCCAGGCGTCGCCGACTGGGGCTACGCCCCGCTCGTTCTGACCAGCCTGGTGCCGGCCTACGCGGAAGCCGAACGCTCGGAGGAGTCGAACTCGTGGCGCATCCGGTGGACTCACGAGGTGATTTCGTGCCGGGGGCCTACCACTATATCTAATGGTGTATATCATGCTATGCTTTTGCCATGCCGGAGGTCAAGGTTCGCTTTATGCTGCCTCTCCGCGACAATGACGGTCGGGATTTGAGTGCGGAAGTAGCAGAGGTCGAGGATCACGTTTATGTGAGCTTTGGTGCTCGGACCCAGGAGGGATATTACAGAGGCGCGTGGAGGCTGCGGGCGACTGGGGAGCGTCAGATTGACACCAGTGCGGTGTATTTTGCGATCATTGCGGAAGACCGGCTCCCAGAGCTTGAAGCCATCCTCAAGAGATTCAAAGCCAAGACGAAGCAAGACGCCATCTATGTGGAGATCGAACGACATGTGGAGGTTCGATTCCTATGAGCCGGACTCAGCCGACAGAAAAGCTACGGGTCAAGAGCCCGAGGAAGGTTGAGGGAAACATCCGCGATGAGGCTAATGAGCTAATTGCTCAGGGGGTTAGCGCAGCGGAGTTCTCCGCGAGGTTTTTCGGTCCCGAAGGCAAGCTGCGAGCATTGTGGACTAATGAAACTAGCCGAAAAGGAGTTGTGCAATCGCAGCTTTACAAGTGGCTGCAGCGCCGATTGGCGGAGATTCGATTACGGGAGGCCGAAGGTTTCGAGAAGGAGATATCTGAGCTTTCGGGGCGGATAACAATAGTCATTGCAAAAAGCCTTCACTGGGCACTCAAAGGAGAAGCTGCACTTGAGGGTGTGTCTCAGTCAGAGATGATTAGGCTCAAACTCGCCGTGCCTTACAGGCTAATCGCTCAGGCAATCGCCGAAGGCGGGAAACCATTTGGGAAGCGTTCGGGTCTTGCGCGGAAGTCTTGACACCTCTTGTGCAGGGCAGATGACCGTACTGATTCCGGAACAAATCATGGGACAATAGACAGCACAGGTATGGGTTCTCTTCATGTCCAGCGAAGCGAGCAGGATGTGCGCACCGGCCGCGGGGTAAGCATTGTGGAGGCGCGGCGTCGGCTCGCACTACAGCGTTAGCGCGTGCTGAAGGTCCGATTCACGCCTCGCAGAAGAATCCCGAACTGCGGGCCGAAACGCTTGAGTTGAGGGAGCGCGACTTCCAGATAGTTCCCACGGTGGCCTGGCTGGCATGAGCGTTGGACGAAACGATCCGTGCCCCTGCGGCAGCGGCAAGAAGTACAAGAAGTGCTGCGGTGCTGCGACGCTGGACGTTGGGCCTGACGCCGCCGAGCGGGCGCGAACGCGGCTCCTCAAAGAACTCGTGGCCTTCGCAACGGGCCGGCAGTTCGACGGTGAGTTCCGGCGCGCTATCGACATCTACTGGGAAGGGACGATAGAGGGACGGAGCCTCGATCGGGCAGTCGCCGCCATGGAGCCCGACTTCGCGCGAGTAGCGTTCATCGAGTGGTACGTCCATGACTTCCGCCTCAAGGACGGCCGCATGTTCATCGAGCACTTCCTGGCCCGCCGGCGCGCGGCGCTGGACGCGTGGGAGCGCGCGTTCCTGGAGCAGGCGCAGAAGACGTTCGTCAGTCTCTACCTGGTGCTCGACGTGCGCCTCGAGGAGGGGCTGACGCTCCACGATCTCCTGCTCGACCGCCCCGCCGACGTGCGCGAGCGGGCCGCCACCCGCTCGCTGGTGAAGTGGGACATCTTCGCCGCCCGCCTGATGGAGCGGGATGGCGTCCTCATCATGGTGGGCGCGGCGATCCCGTTCCGGGCCCAGGATCGGGAGCCGCTGGTCTTGGGCT
>JBQTJP010000254.1:0-3563 GCA_052386995.1 Armatimonadota bacterium | reverse complement strand
GAACGCCTGGACGCGCTGACCGGCAGGCGCTGCCAGCGCATCGGGCTCAGCGCCACTCAGAAGCCCATCGAGGAGATTGCACGGCTGCTGATCGGCACGGTGCGGGTCACGCCCGAAGGCGCCCCCGACTGCGCGATCGTGGACGTCGGACATCGCCGAGCCTGGGACCTGTCGATCGAAGTTCCCGGCCAGCCGCTCGGCGCTATCGCCAGCCACGAGATGCGGGCGGAAGTGTACGACCGTATCGCGGCGCTCGTCCGCGAGCACCGGACCACGCTGGTCTTCGTCAATACCCGCCGGCTTGTCGAGCGGGTCGCCCATCAGCTCACCCAGCGCCTGGGAGAAGGCAGAGTCGCCGCGCATCACGGCAGCCTCGCCCGGCACATCAGGCTCGACGCCGAACAGCGGCTGAAGTCCGGGCAGGTGCCGGTCGTTGTGGCGACGGCGTCGCTGGAGCTCGGCATCGATATCGGCGACATCGATCTGGTCTGCCATCTCGGCGCGCCGCGGGCGCTGGCCACCCTCCTCCAGCGGGTGGGCCGGTCGGGTCATGGCCTGGACGCGACCCCCAAGGGCATTCTCTTTCCGATGACGCGGGACGAACTGGTGCAGTGCGCGGCCGCGATACGCGCCGTCCGCGACGGGGAGCTCGACCGGGTCATCATCCCAGAGAAGCCGCTGGACATTCTGGCCCAACAGATGGTGGCGGTCGCGGCGAGCGGGGAGATCCGTGAGGACGATCTGTGGTCTCTCGTGCGGCGGGCGTACCCCTACCGGGCGCTGCCCCGCGAAGACTTCGAACAGGTCATCGAGATGCTCGCCGAGGGCGTCGCCACGCGCCGCGGCCGGCAGAGCGCCCACGTCCACCGCGACCAGGTGCACGGCATGCTGCGCGGGCGCCGGGGCGCGCGCCTGGCGGCCATCACCTCCGGCGGCGCGATCCCCGATGTGGCGGACTACGACGTAATCGAAGAACCGGCGGGCACCTTCGTTGGAAAGGTAAACGAGGACTTCGCCATTGAGAGCATGGCCGGCGATATCTTTCTCCTCGGCAACACATCCTGGCAGATCCGCCGTGTCGAGAGCGGCCGCGTGCGAGTAGAGAATGCGCACGGCGCGCCGCCGACGATTCCGTTCTGGCTGGGCGAAGCACCCGCGCGGACGGCAGAGCTCTCCGCGGCGGTTTCGGGGCTCAGAGCGCAAATTGCAGACCGGCTGGCCGCCGACGATCGGGAGTCACTCGTCGAATGGTTGTGCGCGGAGGCGGGCGTGGATCGCGCCGGTGCTGAGCAGCTGGTTGCCTACATCCACGAGACCGTCGCCGCGCTCGGCACTGTGCCCACACAGGACCGCATCGTGGCCGAGCGGTTCTTCGATGAGGCCGGCGGGATGCAACTCGTCCTGCACACCCCGTTTGGCGGACGGATCAATCGTGCATGGGGCCTTGCGCTGCGCAAACGGTTCTGTGTGACGTTCGATTTCGAGCTTCAGGCCGCGGCAACCGATGACGGTATCGTGCTGTCGCTCGGCGAGCAGCACTCGTTTCCGCTCGAGAGCGTCTTCGCGTTCGTCCGCCCTGCCACAGTCGAGGCCGATCTCATTCAGGCGCTCCTCGCCTCGCCGATGTTTGGGAACCGGTGGCGTTGGAACGCAAGCCGGGCGCTGGCGATCTTGCGGCATACGGGCGGGCGCAGGGTGCCGATGCCGATTCAGCGGATGCGGGCGGAGGATCTGCTGGCCGCGGTGTTTCCGGATCAGGTGGCCTGCCAGGACAACCGCTCGGGTCCCATCACGCCTCCCGATCATCCACTGGTGAATGAAACGGTGCTGAACTGCCTGCACGAGGCGATGGACCTCGACGGGCTCCGCGAGATCGTCGGCAGGCTGGAGCGGGGTGAGATCAAAGCCGTCGCGGTCGAGACACCCGCCCCCTCGCCGATCTCTCACGAAATCCTCAACGCCAATCCGTACGCCTTCCTGGACGACGCGCCGTTAGAGGAGCGCCGGGCCCGCGCGGTGTCGCTGCGGCGCACCGACCCCGACCTGGCACAGGGCATCGGGGCGCTCGACCCTGCCGCGATCGAAGAGGTCCGCGAGCAGGCGTGGCCTGACGTCCGCAACGCCGACGAGCTGCACGATCATCTCCTGACGGCGGTGGTGCTGCCGGTCGAAGAGATCGGCGCGTGGGAGGCCTTCGCACACGGCCTCATCGGCACGGCACGTGCGACGGTCGCAGCCTGGACCGACAAGACGGGCCGAGGCCGCCGCGCGTACGTCGCGGCCGAGCGGGTATCGCTCGCCCAGGCCGTTCTGCCGGACGCACGATTCGATCCCCCGAGTGTGCTGCCGGCGGCCGCTGAAACCTCCGAGGACGACGCGCTGCGGATCATCGTTCATGGGTGGCTGCAGTGCATCGGGCCGGTGACATCGGCGGAGCTCGCCACACGCATCGGCCTCGAGCAGAGTCACATCGAGCGCACGCTTGCCGTCCTTGAAGGCTCGGGCGCGGTGCTCCGGGGGCGGTTCACGCCCGGTGGGGACGAGCTGGAGTGGTGCGAGCGGCGGCTCCTCTCACGAATCCACCGGTTGACGCTGGGGCGGCTGCGGCGGGAAATCGAGCCGGTCTCGACAGCGGATTTCATGCGCTTCCTGTTCCGGTGGCAGCACGTGCAACCGGGCACACAGCTCCATGGACGAGATGGCGTGGCGCAGATCATCGGGCAGCTGCAAGGGCTGGAGCTCCCTGCGCCGGCCTGGGAAGAACACGTGTTGCCGTCACGCGTGCGGCCATACGATCCCGCCGATCTAGAGTACCTGTGCCTGTCGGGAACGGTCACGTGGGGCCGGCTGACGGTCACGTCAGGCGGTGCCAACGGCGAGGAAACGCAGCAAGGCGGCGGAACGCGGAACGGCAAGAGGCGGCAGCGCCCTGTGCGCAACACGCCGCTCGCGTTCGCGCTGCGTGATGATCTCTCCCTTCTCGTCGATGGCTCTCGCTCTCTGGACCACGCGGGCGGTCTCTCTTCTCCGGCCGAAGAGGTTGCGCAGTTCCTCCAGAACCGCGGCGCCTCGTTCTTTGGAGACATCGTCAAAGCCACGCGGCGGCTGCCCTCTGAAGTCGAAGATGCTCTGTGGGAACTCGTGGCGCATGGCCTGGTGAACGGGGACGGAGTCGCAGGACTGCGGCGCCTGCTGCGGCCTGGCACGGCAGGGCGGCAGCATCTCCGAGTCAGGCGGATTGCGGGCCGGCGGCGCGATCCGGCGGTCTCATCGTGGGCCGGGTGGACGCTGCGCACTCACGGGCGCTCCCTGCCCGTCGGGCGATGGTCGCTGTGGGCCGCGTCCTCTGAGGCCACAACGAAAGAGGAACGAATCGAAGCGTGGGCTCGGCAGTTGCTCAGGCGCTACGGCGTTGTGTTCCGCGAACTATTGGCCCGCGAGCGCGGCGCGCCGTCCTGGCGTGAGGTGCTGCAAGTCTGCCGCCGGTGGGAAGCGCAGGGACAGATTCGCGGGGGGCGCTTTGTCGCGGGATTGGTCGGTGAGCAGTTCGCGCTGCCTGAAGC
>JBQTJP010000253.1:0-5019 GCA_052386995.1 Armatimonadota bacterium | reverse complement strand
GCCAGACCCAGGATCACCCAGAACACGTTCGCGGGTCCGATCACGTTCCAGCCGAACTGCATCCATATGAAGTAGGCCACAAGCGAGGCGGCCAAGCCGGCGCCGAGGCCCCAGGTTGCGTCCCCCGTCCGGGTCGAGGCAGCCGCACGCAGCCGGCGCAGGAGCCCCCGCCCGGCAGCCGTCCACACCCAGAGATACGCGGCAAGACCAAGAAGGCCGGCGCTGTAGGCGACGTGCAGGAGTTCGTTGTGCGGTGAGTCGATCAGGACGATCTGTGCGTCGCCGAAGACGCTCAGGTATTCCGGCGACCCCAAGTCTGTGAACTGACCGATCAACGTCGAGAACCCCCATCCAAGAAGGGGCCGCTGCGCGATGAGCGGCAGCATGTGCTTCCATACGTAGAGCTTCTGGCGCATCGAGTAGTCGTTGTAATCGTTGGCTCCGAATGTCGCCGACGCCCTTCGCAGCGGCGATGCATCCGGCCGGGTCAGGACCAGCACCGCCGTCACGACGATGAACCCGGCGGCCAAGAGTGCCCCGCGCAGCAGAGCGCCCGTAGGCTTTGGCACCAACCGGATCAGGACCAGTGCGGCAACGGCCGCACCGATCCAGGCCGACCGGGTCTCTGAGGCCACGAGCGCCGCGTAGAGCATCAGCGCGGCCGCCCCATACGCCCAGGCGGCTCGCCCCGTGACCTGCAGGGTCAACGCCGCGGCGAGAGGGAGCAGCAGGGCTACGTACGCCCCTAGGAAGATGGGATTGGCGAGCGTCCCCCAGCCCCGAGAGCCGGTCCACACCGAGTCGAGACGCAGCTCGACCGGATTGGGCCCGGTGAGCGCGATCGGCGGCACCGACCTGAAGCCCAACGCCAGCAGAGGATCTGCGCCATAATATTGGGCCACGGCAGTGAGGGCGATGATGACGCCGCCTGCCAGCATGGCCGCGGTTAACCGCTGGCCCTCACGGGCCGTAAGCCTGGCAGCGGCAAGCGACAGGACGACGTACGGGATGAAGACGACCAGGCCTTCGCCGCGGAACCGGGATGGAAAGAAACTGACCAGCGGGTCTACGGAAAAGACCGTGGCAAGCGTGGCGGCAGCGAGAAGCGCCAGCGCCGGACGATCCAGAGCCGACCGGCCCACCGAACCCTCGCGCTGCAGCCTCAGGAGGGCCCCGGCCGCAGCGAGCAGCCCTGCCAGGAGCGTGGCCTTGACCTTCCACGCGATGGGCGGCAGCAGCGGGGCGGCCACCGCAAGGGTGACCACGGCCAGCAGCGTCAGGCTGCGCGCCACGGCCCCTGCGCGCTGCAGGCTGCTGACGCTGGCCCGCGCTCCCATGGCCGTCACGGTCATGCCCGGCTCAACGGCACCATCAGGGGGAGGCTTCCTCCCACCGCAGGAGCGCGACGTTGGTGGGAGAGGACCCAGAATAGGTGATGCGCACCCTCGCCAGGAGTGTCCGCCGCTGGAGCAGCGTCCATGTCGCGGTCGCGCTGTCGTACCGCCAGATGTCGCCGAACGCCTCGATCGTCCACTGGCGGACGGCGGGGGTGCCCGAGCAGTTGAGCGTGCAGGTCAGCGAGTTGACAATGTACCAGAATGGGCCAAACCCAGGAGCGTACTGCGGGAGCTGCGGGTACTCGACCCAGCTGAGCGCCCCGGCGGCGCGATCCGCCTTCAGATTGTAGATCTGGTGGTCAACGGCGGCCTGGGCCAGGTACTGCGCCAGCGTGTCCCACCGGGTCAACCGGTGGATGTCCACCTCACTCGTGGTGATCTGGCTGACGGCCAGGACAATGGCGGCCAGGATGAGGACCACCACAAGGGCCATGACCAGGGCCACACCCGATTCGTTGCGCACAGCACCGGCGGTCCTCATCATGGGACCTGCCTGAACGCCCTGGCGGTGACGGTGATGTCCGGGACGATGCCCTGGGGGTCCATGGCGACCAGGGAGACCTGCACCGACCTGACGGACGCCACGCTGCCGCAGGCGATGGAGCCGCCGGCGTTATCGAAGCACTGCACGCTCATCGACCGGAAGGGCCCGGCCAGTTGCTGAAAGGCGTCGGGCAGCATCCGGTACTCCAGTTCGCTGGTGGCGCCGTTGAGCTGGTACTCTACGGTGAGCACGTCCACGAGGGTGGCCACGGGCTCCGGGCTGACGTGGCGCCGCACATAGGTGTAGTCGAAAGAGCGGCCGCTGAAGGGGGCAGTGGAGAGCTGCCAGGTGAGAAAGCGCAGCTTATCCAGGCTGGTCTGGGCCGAGGAGAAAGCCACCCCCGATGCCCGGAGCACGTCGCTGATGTACAGGTCATAGGTGTTGGCCGCGACGTTGACGATGACCTCGATATGCGCCACACCTGAGACGACCTGCCGCTCTGTTACCGCCGTCCCAACGGCCGTGCCGAACCCCTGATGGTTGGTCATCCCCTGGTCAGGCCCGGCCCACAGCAGGCTGGGCCCCACCCCGGCGTTGGACCAGAAGTTCGTTTCGCTGGGAGGGTTGGCCATGTTGGCGTTCTGGCCCAGCTGCATGTGCAGGCGGTAGGTGATCTCGCTGCCGGTGCGGGTCCAGTTGAAGCCGAACCGCCAGACGAGCCGGTCGGTGACGGCAGGGAAAGTGTGGTCGGCGAGCGGCCGGTTGTTAAGGTTGCCGGTCACGTTGAAGAAAAGGGCGTTGCTGGCAATGTCGATGTCGCCCGTGCTTTCGGTGATGGTCCAGCCGCTGCCGACCACGTCGCTGGCGGCGCGGTTGAAGAAGTCCGCGAAGTGGAAGACGTTGGCCTCGTTCGCCGGCGGGGCCCCCGCGGCGGCGTTGCCGTAGTAGAGGTAGTAACTGTTGGTTGTGCTGTTGGCGGTGAGCGCCCCCTGGGTCTTGAACCAGATCTTGGTGGTCGCCTGGTTCCAGGCGGACTGCGGATCCAGCACCCGGTCCAGTTCCACCCAGATGGCGCCGTTCCAGTAGAGCACGCGCATGTCGTTGCCGCTGGACAGGCTCTTCCCGGCGAGGACCAGCGCGGCGTGGTCGAATGTGAGCGGCAGGGAGTAGCCGGTGGGGGCGCTGGCCGCACCGGTGGACACGCCGATCACCCTCCGGTAGCCCCATGACGCATTCCACCAGGCGGGGTAGAAGCCACCGAGCCGGGAGCTCACATTCTCCTGGCCGTAGAAGACGGAGAGCCGCAGCAGCGTCGGGCTGACAACCTCGAATGCCACCGCGCCGCGCATGGCGCGGATGACCTGGTCGAGGGCCGCGCGGGCATTCTGCACCATGGCGATGCGACGGTGGGCATGCTCCCAGGTCTGCTGCCCGGTGGTGAGCATCGGCAGGAGCGCCCCGACGACCAGAGCCAGGAGCGCCGCCGCCACGACGACCTCGGCGAACGTCATGCCGGCGGCCCCGGAGGTGAGGCGGTGGCGCTTACGGACGCGAAGTGATCTTCGTATCATAGCGCACCTGGCGCTCTCCGCTATCGCAGTCGGTGTTTCCGTTCCGATCCTCGCAGACGACCACATTCAGTGTTTTGAGCTGCCCGACCCCCGCGGTAGCGCTGGACAGTTCAGTAGAGATGGTCCAGCGCAGGCGGCAATTGGGCCAGTCGCCTGGCTGGGTGCAGGCCTCCGTGCCGGAGGCGACCGAGTCGATGGCCCCCGGCGGCCGCAGGCGGTTGATGATTTCCTCCGACTTACGCACCGCCGCTGCCGAGAGGATCATGTCGGCCTCGGACTCGACGTTGATCCTGAGGGTATCCGGATAGAGATGGAGCAGGGGCACGAGCCCGATCCCGATGAGGAGCGAGGCGACAAGGACCTCGAGCAGGCTCACGCCTTCCTCGCGGCGGCTCACGGGCCCACCACCTTGACCCGGCCGGTGTACCAGTAGACGTTGATCGTCGCCGAGACCGCTCCGGACGAGACCGTCACAGAGCCGTCCGTGCCGGCGCAGCCGTTTGCGCTATTGGCGTCGTCATCGACACACCCCCCGGCGGCGAACGCGAAACTCCGCCTCCCGCTCACGGTGATCTGGGAGGGGATGTCCTTGGGAAAGTCGGGCTCCACCGCCAGGGTGGACTCGTTGCGCAGGGTATAGCTCGTGTAGGGAACGGCAGCCGGATTGAACTCCAGGGTGTACATGTCGCGCTCGCCGATCGACAGCTGTTGGGCCAAGCGCAGATCGACCGCGATCTGGCGGGCCAGGGCGGAGGCGCTGAGAGTATCGGGCATTTCCAGGCGGGGCATCGCCACCAAAATCAGGACCGCCAGGACGCCCAGAACGGCCAGGAGTTCGGCGAAGGTGTGGCCGCTGACATGCAGACTTCCCGACCCCCAAAGGGACCGGGAAGCCCGCCCATTGCCCATATGGCGCACTCCTGCGGCTCGCCTCTGGCGTGCCGCGGCGGCGCGGCTAGTGTCCGGTGCCGGTCCGGTGGTTCGTGCCGCCAACCGACTCCTTGACGCGACAATCCGCCGGCACGTAGGTGGTTGAGTAGGGGGTGATGCTGCCGGGGTTCGTTCTCGGGTCGTTCGGCGGACCATCCGGGAAGTAGAGCACGTCGTTCGCGAAGGACGCGAACGTCGCCTGTCCCGCCTGTCCCGGGCAGGCCCCGTTGTTCCGGAACTGGTAGAGTGCGATGGCCGAGTTGATCCCCCGAAACGTCGCGATGTCCGCGTTCCTCAGGGCATCGCCCTGCGCCCCGAAGTATTGGGGCATCGCCACGGCGATCAAGATGCCCAGTAACATCACGACCGCTAGCACTTCGACGAAGGTGAACCCTCGCTCGTTCGAATGAGTACGGCTCATATCTCCTCCTCCTTGTCGCCCCGTATCTTCCCCTTCTGGCCGGCCTTTAGACCAGTACTTTCCCTCGACCCTACCGCAACACTGCCCGCGCCAGCCCGAAGATCGGCAGGTAGAGCGCGATCAGGATCAGCCCGACGATCCCCCCCAACACCAGGGTCAACGCCGGCTCCATGAGCGTGAGCAGCCGCTTGACCGCGAAGTCGATCTGCCGGTCGA
>JBQTJP010000252.1:0-57262 GCA_052386995.1 Armatimonadota bacterium | reverse complement strand
ACGTGTTTGATGGAATCGAGCGGAGACGCACCCGTGCCGCCGGTGTGCCCGCTGATCTGAATCGTGTCGGCGAACCCCTTGGCGACGCCCGCGGCAATCGTGCCCACGCCGGCTTCGGCGACGAGTTTCACCGCCACCCGCGCCCGCGGATGAACAACTTTGAGATCGTAGATCAGCTGCGAAAGGTCCTCGATGCTGTAGATGTCGTGATGCGGCGGGGGGGAGATCAACGTGATGCCGGGCTGCGACCGCCGGATGCTTGCGATTTCCTCACTGACCTTGTGGCCCGGGAGCTGTCCGCCCTCGCCGGGCTTGCTGCCCTGTGCCATCTTGATCTCGAGCTCCGCCGCCGACAGCACGTAGGCCGGGGTGACGCCGAACCGGGCCGAGGCAATCTGTTTGATCGCGCTGTTCGGCCAGTCGCCGTTGGGGCGAGGCCTGTAGCGGTCCGGATCCTCGCCGCCTTCTCCGCTGTTCGACCGCGCCCCGATACGGTTCGCCGCGATCGCAAGTGTCTCGTGCGCCTCACGCGACAACGCGCCGTGCGACATCGCCGATGTGACGAACCGCGTGACGATGGTCGCCGCGGGCTCGACCTCTTCCAACGGCACGGGCTGGCCGGGGACGAACTCGAGCAGGTCACGCACTTCTGTGGCCGGCCGCGCGTCCACGAGATCGGCGAGTTTTCGATGGTCGGCGCTGCGCAGCGCCTTCACGACGTATGGGTTGTACGCGTGATACTCTCCGTTCCGGCGGAAGCGCACCAGCCCGGCCTCTTCCAACGGCCCGGTGGCCTGCCATGCCTGCGCGTGACGCTGCAAGACCATCCGCGCGATCTCGTCGATATCCGCGCCGCCCAGATGCGCGGGCGTGCCTGTGAAATGCTCCTCGACGAGTGCGGCCGACAGACCGACGGCTTCGAAGACCTGGGCCCCTTGATAGGCCGACAGCGTGCTGATGCCCATCTTCGACATGATCTTGAGGAGACCGTCCTCCACGGCCTGACGCCAGGCCTCGATTCGCTGCTGCGCGTCATGGGCATCGGCGGCTTCCGCGACGATCGTCTGCAACGCGAGATAGGCATGCACCGCGCTGGCGCCGTAGCCAACCAGACAGGCGATGCTGTGGATGTCCCTCGCCTCGCCGGTCTCGGCGACCAGGCCGGTCCGATAACGGAGGCCGCGGCGGATGAGCGCGTGGTGCACCGCCGAGACCGCCAGCAGCATAGGGATGGGCGCCCGCTCGGGTGTGACGCCCTGGTCGGTGAGGATGAGAATACCCGTTCCAGAGGCAATCGCCGCGCACGCGTCGTCGATCAGCGCGTCCAGGGCGCGGCGCAGACCCCCGGCTCCGCCATCGGCGGGAAACAGCACGGGCAGGGTCGCGGTCGGCACCGGAGCGCGCGTGCGGATCGCCCCCATCATCTCGGCGGTGAGCACAGGCGACGGGAGGTGCAACAGACGCGCGTGCGCAGGGTCCTCCTCCAGCAGGCTCTGCTGCGGGCCGAGGTATCCCGCCAGCGACATCACCAGGCGTTCGCGCAACGGATCGATCGGCGGGTTGGTAACCTGCGCGAATCGCTGGCGGAAATAATGGGCCAGCATCCGGGGCCGCTGCGCGAGGGCTGCCAGGGGCGTGTCGTCACCCATCGAGAAGACCGGATCCTTGCGCTCGTCGACCATCGAGCGCAGGACGCGCTCGATATCCTCGGTGGCAAAGCCGAACACGCGCTGCTGCGTGACCAGATTCGCGGGCACCACAAACTCCGCGGGTGCGTGCACGTCGCTCAGGCGCACCATGTGGCGCTCGATCCAGTCTTCGTAGGGGTGGCGCACCGCGCACAGGCCTTTGATCTCGTCGTCGTGGAGCACGACGCCCTTGTACGTGTCAACCGCGAGGATCTGCCCCGGTCCCAGGCGACCCCGCTCGACGATCCGCTCCGGCGCCACGTCGATCACGCCGGCTTCTGAAGCTACCGCGACTAGCCCGTCACGCGTGACGACGTAGCGCGCGGGACGCAGACCGTTGCGGTCGAGTGCGGCGGCGGCGAACCGGCCGTCAGAGAACGCCAGCGCGGCGGGTCCGTCCCACGGCTCGATCAGACACCCGTGATACTCGAAGAACGCCCGCACGGCATCGGGCAGGTCGGGGATCCCTTCCCAGGCGCTGGGGACGAGCATGATCACCGCGTGGAGCAGGTCGCGGCCGCTGCGGGTCAACAGCTCGAGCACGTTGTCGAGCATGGCGCTGTCGCTGCCGCCGGACTGAATGATCGGGAGTAGATCGGCCATTCCCTGCGGCCAGTGGGGCGAGCGGAGCCCCGCTTCGCGCGAGGCCATCCAGGTCACATTTCCCTGCAGGGTGTTGATCTCTCCGTTGTGAGCCAGCAGACGAAATGGCTGCGCGAGCGGCCATGAGGGAGAGGTGTTCGTGCTGTAGCGCTGGTGAAAGACCGCGATGGCCGTCTCGTAGGCCGGATCCAGGAGGTCGGGGTAGAAGCGCGGCAGCTGCGGCGAGACCAGCAGGCCTTTGTAGACGATGGTGGCGCGCGACAGCGAGGGAATGGAGAGGTCGAGGTCTTCGGCCGCAGCACGCTTTTCGATGACGCGGCGCCGCCGGTAGAGCGCCCGCTCGAAGTCATCGTCGCTCACACTCCCCGGCCGAGCGACGACCACCTGAGCAATCTCCGGCTGGGTGCGCCGTGCGTGGTCACCCAGCGCAGATGGGTCCGCGGGCACCTCTCGCCACCCCAGGACCCGTACGCCGCCTTCTTCGAGGGCGGCGGTGATCAGCGAGCGGGCCCTGCGTGCGCGGTCTGTCCCCCGGGGCAAAAACACCATGCCGGCGCCGAGGTCGGCGTTGGGGATTTTCAGTCGCAGATCGCGCCGCAGAATCGCGTAGGGGATGTGCGTCAGCACGCCCGCCCCATCGCCGGTCCTGGCATCCGCCGCGAGCGCGCCCCGGTGGCTCATCGCGCCGACGGCCACGAGCGCGCGCTGCAGGATCTCGTGGCTGTGGCGGCCGCGGCGATCGGCGACGAATCCCACGCCGCAGGCGTCGCGTTCGCGATCCCATGTCGACGGTATCGTGGAGATCACCCCACCGGTGTCACGGCGGCTTCGTCCCTCTCCCCGGTGCGGATGCGATAGACTTTCTCGACGGGCAAGACGAAGATCTTGCCGTCGCCGACCTCCCCTGTCCGAGCGGCGCCCAGGAGTGCCCGCACCGTCGGCTCGACAAAATGATCGGACACCCCGATATCCAGGCGCACTTTCTCCGAGAGTTCCATCTTGACCGTCGCGCCGCGATACGTTTCGACCCGCTCGGTCTCGCCGCCGTGTCCCTGGACGCGATTGATCGTCAGGCCGCGCACCTCGGCCCGGAACAGCGACTCGAGCACATCACCGAGCTTCTTCGGCCTGACGATCGCAACGACGAGCTTCATGCCCGATCCGCCGTCGGCTCGAGGGTCGGCGTCGATGACGCCGGAGCCGGATCGGAGAGCACGAGGATGGCGCCTTCTCCGGTCGTGTATGCTTCTTCGCCGTGCTGGCTGACATCCAGCCCCAGCCCTTCGGCATCGGGCTCGGTGACCCGGAGCGGCATGAAGAGGCCGACGATCTTGAGCAGGACCAATGTGCCGCCGGCGCTGTACGCGATCGCGGCGAGAACAGCCAGGACCTGGAGGCCGGCCTGCGCCGGGTTCCCGAACAGGAGCCCATCGGATGAGCCGTTCCACGCCTTCTGCGCCAGGATGCCCGTCAGGATCGCGCCGACCGTGCCGCCGACTCCGTGCGCCGCGAGCACATCCAGGGAATCATCGAGCCGCGTACGCGCGCGCCACTGGATTGCGAAATAACTCGGAAACGCGGCCACCGCCCCTAACACGATCGCGGCGATCGGGCTCACGAATCCAGCGGCCGGGGTCACAGCGACCAATCCTACGACGATCGCGGTCGCAGCGCCGACGGCCGTGGCTTTACGGGTGCGGATGTAATCCACAAGCGTCCAGACTACCAACGTCGCGGCCGGCGCCAGCATGGTGTTGGTGAACGCGAGGGCGGCGATCCCGTTGGCCGCGAGCGCGCTCCCGCCATTGAAGCCAAACCAGCCGAACCACAGCATCCCTGCCCCCAGCAGAGTGAAGGGGACGTTGTGGGGCAGAATCGCCCGCCGCGCATAGTCTTTGCGCGTGCCGAGCGCGAGCGCCGCGACCACCGCGGCGACGCCGGCGTTGATGTGCACGACCGTCCCGCCCGCGAAGTCCAGCGCCCCAAGCTTCGCGAGCCATCCGCCTCCCCAGACCCAGTGCGCGATGGGCGCATAGACGACAATCCCCCACAGGGTAAGGAACGTCAGGTACGCTTTGAACTGCATCCGTTCGACGATGGCTCCTGAGATCAAGGCTGCGGTGATGATCGCAAATGTTCCCTGGTAGGCCATGAACAGCAGGTGGGGAATCGTCCCTTGTGGTTCGAGCCCAACTCCTTTCAGCAAAACGCGCGATAGATCGCCCAGCCAGGGCGTCCCGGGACCGAACGCCAGAGAGTATCCAAACAGCGCCCAGCCGATCCCGACGAAGCCCAGCGCGGCAAAGCTCATCATTAGGGTGTTGAGCGCATTTTTTGCCCGCACGAGCCCGCCGTAGAAGAATCCCAGCGCCGGGGTCATGAGGAGCACCAGAGCGGTGGCGACGAGCATCCACGCGGTGTCCGCACCGACGATTGCCGGCGTCGAAGGCATTGCGATCACTCCCCTCGCGGTACGAATATGGTGCGCAACGCAGGCGGGACGCCCCAATAACGAGGCGTCCCGGCCCCATAAACGCCAAAAGCCCCCACGATGGGGGCTTCCTGGCCCGAATCCGATGTTCAGTTTGGATTCTTATAGCATGATGTGGCCGCTGCTGTCAACCAACTCCCTCGCGGTCGGCGCGGCGGTCGTGGTTCAGCGTGTGCTCGCGGTTGTGCTTTGCTGCGGACGCGCGCCCGAAATCACGAGCCCGACGATCCAGCCGGCCAGCACCACGATCACGCCGAGCGTCGCAAGCCAGCCCGGCAGCTGCGTACCCGACATGGCGTCGAGCGAGATCGCCCCTGGGCCGGCAATGCCAACGGCGACTGCGATGGCCAGATTTGTTAGCGGGAATTCAAGGCCGTTCTCTGTATTCCAGATTTTCGGCCAGTGAGCCTTCGCGATCGCGGTCAGCATCGACGCGGCAATCCCCAGGGAACCCAGCGGGCTGAAGAGACCGAGCACGAACAGCAGTCCTCCGCCGAACTCGGCTAGAGCGCCGAGCCACGCCCAGACATGCGCCGGGCGAAAGCCAATGGAGGCGACCCAGCCGGTGAATCCCTGCATCCCCGGCCCTTTGAACCAGCCGAAGAGTTTCTGGGCGCCGTGTCCTGCGACCAGAAGGCCGACGACTATGCGAAGAATGAAGAGCGCCATGTCCATTTTCCTCACCTCGAAGTTGGCTTTATGATCACTGCGATGGATTACCCTACGAAACGGACCCTGCGGGCATTCCTATTCCTCCAACTGATGGTGCTGGTATCTAGCGCCGTTCTACCCGCCCGGCGGCGCAAACGCCGAGACCTCCCGCCCCATGCCTCCGTTGTTCCGGGCATAAAGCGACGATAGTGGTCGGCGTCCAAGCAAAGGGGTTAGCTGCCCGCTGACTACGTCGCAGTGGATTTCCGGGTCTTGCCGTACGGAAAGAACCGGTCCTTCTCACTCCGCTCCCATGCCCCGCGCATTTCGGGCGCGGAGATGTCCCAGTCCGGCCGGATCATCTGATACATCTCGCGGAGGTCGCGCCGAAGATCCTCGGGCGACGGCCGTCCCCAGTACCAGTAGCCGTTATAGATCTTGAAGATCTTCAACCCTGGCTCCAACACAAACGTATGGGGAATCATCGGGTCATTGTGCGTGTCCGTGTACTCCTGGATCTCCAGATCTTTCTGCACTTTCCGGGCAGGATCCGCAAGGAAGGGCCACTGCGCGCCCAGCTTGTCGCGCATCTCGTTGAGGACGAGGATTGCATCGGTCGTGATCGTCACGATCCGTGTGTAGCCGACCTTGAGCTCAGGATAAAACGCAACGTAGTTCTGCAGCTGGCGGTGGTCTTTGGGGCAGAAGTGCCCACGCGAGAGGATCAGGATCATCGGGTCATTGCCCTGCAGGTCTGAGAGCTTTCGGCGGGTCCCCGTGTGGTCGGTCAGTTCATAGTCGGGGAACGTGGCGCCCACCGTAATGTCCGATCGCATGACGCGCGCCTCCCTTCCGGTTGAGCACTGTACGTCTATGCTACTCCGGCCGATAGACAGGGTGTAAGATACTCTCGTGGAACGGCAGTGTGGCGGCGCGCGAATGGGAACGTTTTACTACCCGATTCGGGTTGGCCGGCTCGATGGGTCGGCTTTTGAGACCATTGAGGCACTGGTAGACACTGGGGCCACCTGGACATGGGTCCCGCGGCCGATCCTTGACCGGCTTGGCATCCCCGCCGCTGACCGCAGGCGACTGCAGATGGCAAATGGCCAGGTTGTCGAGCGCGAGTCGGGCTTGGTGCTTATCACCGCCGAAGGCGTGACGGTCGCGACCACCTGCATCTTTGGCGATCCCGACTCGATGCCGCTCCTGGGCGCGGTCGCCCTCGAGGAATGCGGCCTCGCGCCTGATCCCGTGCGGCAACGCCTGGTCCGCGTTGTCGGCCTCGCGCTGGCCGGCATGCGGCGCTAGCGCCCCAGCCGCTTCACCGCCTCCTGTTGGAACCGCCGCTCGACCATGGCTTCGAGGGGAATGGCCGTGGGGGAGTCGGCCATCCCCGCGTCGCGGAACGTCTTCTCCATATCCGCGAGCGTGCCCGTGACAATTCCCATGTTGGGATCGTAGAGCAGCGGCGGCTCGGCCTGCAGCACCTCGTCGCGCACCCCGGTGTACTTCTTGTAGGCTGCCACGTTGTCGGCGTCGAGGTACTTTTGGCCTTGCATCGCCCGCGCGGCCTGGATCAGCGCCATCAAGAACCGCGTCGCGACCTCCGGCCGGTTTTTCATGAAGCCGCCGGAATAGACAAAGACCGTCGTCGCCGTGCCCGGCGCGAAGTTTTCCAACAGCGACCTGGCCATGAACTGCGCCAGCGCCGCCGATGCGAACGGCGACCCCGTCAGGGAGCCGTCAATCCGGCCGGCGCGCAAAGCGGGACCGTGCTCGGGGTTGGGCAGGTTGATCAATTCAAAATCGCGCGGCCCGATGCCGCCTCGCCGCGCCCCGAGTAGGAAGAGATAGTGGCCCGCAGAGCCCGGGCCACCGGCGATGGCCACGCGCCGCCTCTTGAGCTCGCGTACCGAGCGCACCTCACCGGAATCGAAGAGGTCCACGCGCGTGAGGATCCGTGTGCCGTGCCGCTGCCCCCACGTCGACGTGGAGGCGACGATCCTGAGGTCGAGTTTCCGGTTGAACGCATTGAAGATCGCGGCGGCCAGGCCGATCGCGCCGACGTCCAGACGGTCCTGCGCGAGGAACGCCAGCGCCTCCGTGCCCGACGCCACGCGCTGCAGGTCGATCTCGATACCCTGCTCGCGCATGTAGCCGCGCTCGATCGCCACGTAGAGCGTGGCGAAATTGATCAGCGGCACGTGCGCGACCACAACGCGCTCGGTCGCCGCCGCGGGACCCGCACGCGTGTATCCTCCCGGCGCACCGGCCACTACCAGGAGCCCAACCGCCACGCACAGGGCGGTGGTCAAGCGTGATCTACGCATGGTCGATCCTCCCCTCACCGGGCGAGTCATGCTCCATCCAGGGCGTCAGCGCCCGGCCAATCCGCTGCACGGCCCCGTACGACAGGGCGCCCAGCGTGCCGATGACGATGAATCCGGCGAACATCGCTTCGGGACGAAGTGTATTCCAGGCCAGCCAGATGAAGTACCCAATCCCCTGCTGTGTGGCCACGAACTCGGCGGCGATGATGACGATCAACGCGGTGCCCAGGGCCAGACGCAGTCCGGTGAAGATCGCGGGCAGCGCGGCCGGCAGAATGATGTGCCCGAACATCTGCGCGCGGTGCGCGCCGAACGCGCGGCCGGCCTCCAGGTAGATCGGTTCGACGCCCACCACCGCGGCCGTCGTGTTGATCACGACGATGAAGAACGTGGCGATGGCGACGATCGCGATCTTCGATTGCTCCCCCAGGCCGAAGATCAGCATCACCAGCGGCAGAATCGCCACCTTCGGCAGGACGTACAGTGCGGAGATCACCGGCTCCAGCGCCACGCGCAGCGTCCGGACGGTGCCGAGCATCAGCCCCGAGGCCAGCCCAACGGTCGTCCCAATCGCAAACCCCGCCAGAACTCTTCCGACACTGACGGCCGTGTGCCCGATGAGCGTGCCGTCGGCGAGCAAACGGATCAACGTCACCACCACCAGCGAGGGCGGCGGGAAGAAACGCGCGTCGAGCAGGCCCGCACGAACGGCGGTCTCCCAGAGCGCGATCAGGGCGATGGGCGCGCCGACGGCCAGCAGGCGATCACGCTCCTGGCCGGTCACGCCGGGACTCCCGGCGCCCGCGCGCCGCGGGCCATACTCGATCCCATCGCCGCAATTGCTTCTTCGCGCAGCGCCTCCCAAATCCGATAGGCAAGGCTGGCGAACTCGGGGGTGCCCACGAGCTCGATCCCCCGGGGCCGTGTGAAGGGCACATCATAGATTGCCTTGAGCATCCCCGGACGTGCGGTCATCAGCACGACCCTATCGCCCAGCAGGAGCGCCTCTTCGATGTCGTGGGTGATGTACACGACGGTCTTGCGGTCCGACTGCCACAAACCCAGGAGTTCGTCCATCAGGATCATGCGTGTTTGCGCGTCCAGCGCCCCGAGAGGTTCGTCCATGAGCAGCACCTCCGGGTCGTTCGCGAACGCGCGCGCGATCGCGACGCGCTGCCGCATGCCGCCGGACAGCTGGCGCGGATAGGCGTGGGCGAAGTCACGGAGACCGACTCGCTCGATCCACCGCTGCACGGCCGGCGCGCGCTCCGCGGCAGGAACGCCGCGCATCTCCAGCCCGAAGGCGACGTTGTGGAAGACCGTCTTCCACGGGAAGATCGCATACTCTTGAAAGACCAGGCTGTGCAAGGGCTTGCCGCGATCGCTGCGGGTAATCGTGACGCGTCCCGATGTCGGCTGAATGAGGCCCGCCACAACACGCAGCAGCGTCGATTTCCCACATCCCGAGGGGCCAACGATGCACAGGAACTCGCCATCCGCCACATCGAGGGTCACACCGCGCAGCGCCGTGACCGGCCGGCGGCCCACCTGGTAGGTCTTGGTCACATCAACGAGGGCGATCTTCGGAGCCATCGGCCTGCGGGATGCCGCGCACAGGTGAGGACCCGGCTCCCCGGGGGATCCCGGCGACCTGCAACACGTCTGTCAAGGTGGCGCATAGACTCGGCAGCCCAAAGCTCGCCGGATTGATGGGATTCGCGTGCCGGAAATCGCGATGATCCAGGCAGAAACGATCCCAGAGGCGATCCCGATATGGGATACGCCGTTGCGCCAGCATCAACAGCAGCCTGGCGAGCGGTATGGGCACGGGGACGCGAAAGTAGATTCTCTTATCCAGGTAGGCGCAGATTTCTTCGAGGGCCTCGTTCAGCGTCAGCGGCGCCTGTCCCAAAACGAACGACCGTGGTTCGGCACCGGGCGCCGGATGCTCGACGAGATAGTGGACGACTTGCGCGATGTCATGGGCATGAATGAAATGGAAGCCGGCGTCCGCTCTGAAAAACCGCACGAGATCGATCCATTTCATCAGCGCCGGCAGACTGTCCGACAGAAAGGAGCGCGGTTTGTGCTCATCGCCCCCGAGCACGGTGGTCGGAAAGAGGATCGTGACCCGCGGCGCGATCGTCAGGTCCGGGAGGCGGCGGAGCAAATCGTATTTGGACCGGATGTAGTCGGTCCCGATCTCCCCCGCCTCATCGATCGGCTGATTGTTCCTGTCCAGGATGCTCGACGTCGAGAAGTACAGGGCCTGTTCGCAGACGGCCGGATCGAGCAGGTCGAGCACCTCTACCGTTTTGGCGACGTTGATGTAGAACGCGTGGGTGCCGCCCCAGTCGACGGCGGCAAGCACGGCCACGTGCATCGTCTTGAGCAGATCGGCAAACTGCCCGATGTGTCGCATGTCCCCAGGCAGCACGGTCACACCGGGGCGCGCCCCGGTGTTCACGCGGAGGCGGCTCGGATTCCGGGCCAGGAGGAACAGCTCGTGGTCCGTTTCCCGCATGAGGGTATCGGCGACGTAGTGGCCGACGCAGCCGCTCGCGCCGGTAATGAAGATCCGCTTTCGCGTCATGCCGGGGAAGAGAGCGATCTACCGATGGGAGTTCGCACGCGTGTGTACCGCCACGACACGACGGATACTTATCCCGGCGTTCGAGAGACTCCTTCCAACAACTCCGTCCCGGCGCGCGGACGCCCGCGACTCGCGGCCTTGCATGGGCATGCACGATGTCGTATGATTATACAGATCCCGGGGCGGAGGGGCTGATGCAGGCGGTTCTGGCGCTTGAAGACGGGTTTGTGCAGGTTGGCGACGGCATCGGCGCGGCGGGGTGGACCGGCGGCGAGGTGGTGTTTACCACCAGCCTGACGGGTTATCAGGAAGTCCTCAGCGACCCCTCCTATCGCGGGCAGATCGTCGTGATGGCGTATCCCCTGATCGGCAACTATGGGTTCAGCGACGCCGGGCTCGAGTCGCAGCGCCCTCAGGCGGCAGGCTTTGCCGTCCGATGGGGCACGCCGGCGGAGGAGGGTCCGTCTGGCCGACCGGGCGAGAGCTCCGAATCCGGCACCATCGGGCTCGATGCCTACCTTCGCGCGTGGGGAATTGTAGGGATCGCCGGCATCGACACGCGGCGCCTCGTCCGGCACCTGCGCACCTGTGGTGTGCGGCGCGGCATCGTGTCAACGGAAAACGAGTCCCACGGCGACCTCGTGGCCAGGGCGCGGGCACTGCCCGACCTGGGCGACGTCGATCTCGTCGCCGAGGTGTCAACCCCGGAAGTTGTGCGCTACCCCTCCGACGGGCCGCGGGTCGCGGTGCTGGATTGCGGCGTGAAGCAGGGCATCGTGAACAATTTGCGCGCGCGGGGCTGCGACGTCACCGTGGTTCCACACGATGTGACCGCCGAGGCTATCCGGGCCACCGGCGCTGAGGCGCTCGTCATTACAAACGGTCCGGGCGACCCTGCCCGCCTTCAGGCGATTGCCGGCGAGGTGCGAGGCCTGTGGGAGGAAATTCCGATCATGGGAATCTGCCTCGGGCACCAGATCCTGGCGATCGCCGCGGGCGCGCGCACGTTCAAGCTGCTCTTCGGTCATCATGGATCGAACCATCCGGTTCGCGACGAGACGACCGGCAAGGTGGCGATCACCACGCAGAATCACGGCTATGCCGTGGACGAGGCGTCCCTCGAGGGAACAGGGTTCGACGTGACCCATCACAATCTCCACGACGGCACCGTGGAGGGTATGCGGCACCAGACGCTGCCGATTTTCTCGGTGCAGTTCCACCCCGAAGGCCGGCCGGGCCCGCAGGACTCCGCGCATCTGTTCGACCGCTTTCTCCAGATGGTGGGAGCGCGTGCGGCTTCCGACTGACCGACCCCGGGACGGCCTCACCAAGGTGCTCATCATCGGATCGGGCCCGATCATCATCGGGCAAGCCGCGGAGTTCGATTACTCCGGTACCCAGGCGTGCCGGGCTTTGCGAGAGGCCGGCTTGGAGGTGGTCCTCGTCAACAGCAACCCGGCCACCATCATGACCGATGCCGAGGTGGCAGACCGTGTCTACATCGAGCCGCTGATCCCCGAGGTGCTCACCGAGATCATCGCGCGCGAACGGCCGCAGGGCCTGCTCGCGACGATGGGAGGGCAAATCGGGCTCAACCTCGCGGTCGCCCTGGCCGATGGCGGAGTGCTCGACCGCTTCGGCGTGCGAGTGCTGGGAACCCCGATGGAAGCCGTCGCCCGCGCGGAGGATCGGGCCCTGTTTAAGGCGACGATGGCCGCGCTGGGTGAGCCGCTGCCCAGTTCGGAGACGGTCGACTCCGTGGACGGAGCGGTGGCGGCCGCGCGGCGCATCGGCCTCCCGGTCGTGGTGCGGCCCGCGTTCACGCTCGGCGGCACGGGTGGCGGGGCGGCCGCGACGCTGGACGAGGTGCGGGAGATCGCGCACCGCGGCATCAGCCTCAGCCGGATCGGCCAGGTGCTGGTCGAGCAGAGTGTGGTGGGATGGAAAGAGATTGAGTATGAGGTTCTGCGCGACGGCGCCGACAATGCCATCACCATCTGCAACATGGAGAACGTCGACCCCATGGGCGTGCACACGGGCGATTCGATCGTCGTCGCGCCGAGCCAGACCCTGACCGACCGTACGTACCATCGCCTGCGGACCGCGGCGATCCGCATCGTGCGCGGACTCGGCATCGAGGGCGCGTGCAACGTGCAGTTCGCGCTCGATCCGGCCGGAGGGCCGGGGAACGAGCGCTATTACATCATCGAGGTGAACCCGCGGGTCAGCCGCTCCAGCGCCCTGGCCAGCAAAGCTACGGGCTACCCGATCGCGCGGGTCGCGACCAAGATCGCGCTGGGTCAACGCCTGGACGAAATCGCCAACGCCATCACGGGCGGCACGGCGTGCTTTGAGCCCGCCCTCGATTACATCGTCATCAAGATCCCGCGCTGGCCTTTCGACAAGTTCCCGGGGGTCGAACGCACGCTCGGCACCCAGATGAAATCCACCGGGGAAGCCATGGCGCTGGGCCGCACCTTCGAGGAAGCGCTCCTCAAAGGCGTGCGTTCGCTCGATATAGGCGCCATCGGGTTGTGGCATCGTATGGTCAGGACCTGGTCCGATGACGACGTGTGGGCGCGCATACGGGTTCCCCACGAGCAGCGGATCTTCGCTCTCGCCGAGGCGCTGCGGCGCGGGGCCCGAACGGACACGCTGGCAGCCGCGACCAGCATCGACCTGTTCTTTTTGGATGGGATCTCGCGCATCGTCGCTGGTGAAGGCGACGCGTCACGCAGCGATGGCCTCGATGCGAGGACGCTGCGCGGCCTGCTGCGCCTTGGGCTTGATGACCGAGCGATCGCGTACTTTTCGGGTCTCGGGCCTCGCGACGTGCGCGTCCGCCGGCTGGCCGCTGGTCTCGTGCCCACGTACAAGAGCGTCGACACCTGCGCCGGAGAGTTCCCGGCCGCCACACCATACTTCTACGGCACCTATGAAGACGAGGACGAGGTGCCGCGCGCGCAGACGCGCGCCGCGGTGGTTTTGGGCTCGGGCCCCATTCGCATCGGGCAGGGGATTGAGTTCGACTACTGCACCGTCCACGCGGTCCAGGCGCTCAAACAGGCGGGCTGGGAGGCGGTGGTAATCAACAACAACCCCGAGACCGTCTCGACGGATTTCGATCTGTCGGACCGGCTGTACGTCGAGCCACTCACGCCCGAAGACATCCGCGCCGTGGTCGAGCGCGAGGGCGCGCAGGGCGTCCTGGTGCAGTTCGGCGGGCAGACCCCGCTGAACGCGGCCGTGCCGCTTGCGCAGGCCGGGGTGCGCGTGCTGGGCACGTCGGTCGAGAGCCTGGACGTGTCGGAAGACCGCCGCAAGTTCGCTGCGCTGCTGCGCGAGCTCGGCATCCCGCAGCCCGACGGATGGACCGCAACCTCGCTCGAAGAGGCGCTCCAGATCGCCAGGCGTGAAGGCCTGCCGCTTCTCGTGCGCCCGTCGTATGTGCTTGGTGGCCGTGGGATGGTGGTCGCGCGGTCGATCGACGACGTGCGTGACGCCGCGACGCAGGCGCTGGCCTCGAAGTCCGGTCCGGTCCTGCTTGATCGCTATCTCGGAGGGCTGGAGGTCGAGCTCGACGCGGTCGCGGACGGCACGAATCTAGTGGTCCCGGCGCTGATGGAGCAAATCGAGCGCGCGGGCGTGCACTCCGGGGACAGTTTGGCGCTGCTGCCGGCGCGCTCGGTGAATCCGGATGTGACCCGGATCATGATCGATTACGCGTCGCGCATCTCCTGGGCCCTGCGGGTGCAAGGGTTTCTCAACATTCAGTTCGTGATCTGGCAGGGGATTCCGTATGTCCTCGAGGTCAATCTGCGCGCCAGCCGGACGGTGCCGTTCGTCAGCAAAGCGACGAGTGTGCCGCTGGTGCGCCTGGCCACTGAGGTGATGCTCGGCCGCTCGCTCGCTGAGTTCGGCTACGCCGGCGTGACGCTCTTGCCTCCGCCGGCCCGGTGGGCGGTGAAGGCGCCGGTGTTCTCCAGCGGCAAGTTGTTTGGCGCCGATCCGCTGCTCGGCCCCGAGATGCGTTCCACGGGCGAGGTGATGGGCACAGGTCCCACGCCGGCCGCGGCTCTGCGCAAGGCGTTCGTGGCGGCAGGGTTTCCGCCGGAACTGGGGCGCACGCTGCTGATCTCCGTTGCCGACCGCGACAAGGCTGAGGCAGCCGACCTGGCGGGCGCGGCCTCAGACGCCGGGTTCACACTCCTGGCGACACCGGGCACGGCCGCAGCGCTGGCGGCCCGCGGTATCGCTGCGCAAATCGTGGGATCGCAGGAGACCGTCGCCCTGGTACGCAGCCGCAAGATCGACGTGGTCGTCAACACGCCGACGCACGGTTGGCACTCTCGCCGCGCGGGGTTCGCGCTCCGCCGGGCCGCCGCCGAACTGAACGTCCCCATGATGACATCGCTGGAAACGGCGCGGGCCATGCTCGAAGCCTTCGCGCCGGCCACCAGCACCGACCTTGTCCCGCTCGGCTCGTAGTCTTCGGTTTCAGCCTACCCAGATGACGTTGAGGCCCAGGGTACCGGCCACCTCACGTTGACGCTCGTCTGCGGTGACGAAGTTTATGCGCACTCCGGTTATGGTCAGGAATGAGAGCGCAGAGGCAAGGTGGATAGCATCAAGGGGGCGCAGCGAGTTCTGTATGACGAGGTCTTCCGCTTTGGTCAATACTGGTCGATCAACCTCCACTAACTCCCAGCGGACACGATCGCTGCGAATCCTGCTGAGAATGGCGCTCAGCTGACGCTCCGCCAGATTGCCCAACGTCTTGCGGCGAGATAGAGCGGATGCTACTTCTACTGGCATCACAGCGGAAGATAGTACTCTGTAGGTTCTCTGGAGCGCCCGCGCTCGATCGGATCCCGACTCCAAGAGGTAGCGCTTCAAGAGCGCACTGGTGTCGAAATACGCTCTAGAGGACTTCATTAATCGGCGTCACGCATCTCGCGCAGCGTCTTGGTGATGGGGCCTCCCCTGATGCGCAGAGGCTTCCACGGGCCCATAGGTCGCGGAATCAACGCTGGCCTTAGTAGCCCCGCGGCCACCATGCGCTGAACTGCTTCTTCTTCTCCAGGTGCCGCAGGGAGCGGCCGGATCACCGCGATCGGCTTGCCGCGCTCGGTGAGTACGACTTCTTCTCCGGCCTTCACGGCCCTGATCGCCTTCGAGAAATATTGATTTGCCTCCCGAAGCCCCAGCCGCATCGTTTTTCAACCTTTTCGCCCTTGGATGTAGTGACGTCACTACAATAGAGAGCCGCCTCTGCGTTGTCAAGGTCAAGGACCTTCGTAACCTATATCGGCAGTGGCGCGTGCTTTTTCGGGGCGAACGGCTGGGTTGCCAGAGCCCGAGGCGTTGGAGTTCGGCTTCGATCCCTGCGGTCTTGGGCGATGGCCTGACGCCACCGCTCCCACGCATCGGCTGGGTCGCGACTCACCCCAGCCGGCCGCGCAGGCGTGGATCGGCCAGATCGCGCAGGCCGTCTCCCAGCAGGTTGAGCCCCAGCACCGCTACCAGAATTGCCACCCCCGGGAAGATCGTGATCCACGGCGCGATCTGCATGAACATCCGGCCCGCGGTGATGATCGTTCCCCAACTCGGAATGTACGGCGGGAGGCCCACGCCCAGAAAGCTCAAGGCGGCCTCGGCCAGCACTGACTCCGCAAAGATGAACGTCCCCTGCACGATGACCGGGGCGAGACAGTTCGGGAGCACATGGCGGGCCAGGATGCGCGCGTCTGAGGCGCCGAGGGCCTGGGCCGCCTGCACATAGTCGAGCTCGCGAACCACGAGGGCGACGCTTCGGACGACGCGGGCGACACGCGGCGTGAAGACGATCGCCAGCGCGATGATAACGTTCGACAGCCTGGCCCCCAGGGCCGCCATCAGCGCGATCGCGAGCAGGGTGGTCGGGAAGGCCATCAGGCCATCCATGATGCGCATGAGGACGCGGTCCAGCTTGTTGTTGTAGCCGGCGAGCAGGCCGAGCACGATTCCGACGCCCGCGGCACACGTGACGACGAGACTCCCGATGAGCAGCGAGATCCTCGCCCCAAAGACCACCCGGCTGAAGATGTCGCGGCCCATGTTGTCGGTGCCGAAGAGATGTTCCGCGCCGGGGCCGACCAGCCGGCTTGGGACATCGATCCCCAATGGGTCATAGGGCGAGAGCAGCGGCGCCAGTATGGCGACGAGCAGGACCAGCAGGACGATCGCGCCGCCGATCGTCGTGGATCGGCTTCGGCTCAGCGCCCGCAGGACGAGGGGCCAAAGCCCCACCGGCCTCGCGGCATAGGCGGGGAAGGCCGCGTGCTCCTGCAGCCCTGCCTCACGCATACTTCACCCGGGGATCCAGATAGACGTAGAGCACATCGATCAATAGATTTACGAGCACGTAGATCGTGGTAATGAACATCAGGACGCCCTGGACGACAGGGTAGTCCCGCCGCAGCACGGACGAGATCACCAGCCGGCCAACGCCGGGCAGCGCAAAGACGGTCTCGGTGACGATCGCCCCGGCCAGCAGGCCGCCGAGCGCCAGGCCGACCACCGTCACCGTCGGGATCATCGCGTTGCGCAGCGCGTGGCCGATGATGACGCGGGGCTCCCGATTGCCTTTCGCGCGCGCGGTTCGCACGTAGTCCTGGCCGAGCACTTCCAGCATGCTCGACCGCGTCATGCGCGCGATCAGCGCCGAGCCGCCGAATCCCAGCGTGACCGCTGGCAGCACCAGCGATCGGATAGCGCCGGCGACGGACTCGTGTACGGGCACGTAGCCGGCCACCGGAAAGAGCCCGAGATAGACCGAGAAGACCAGAATCAGGTTCAGGCCGAGCCAGAAGCCCGGCATCGACACGCCCAACAGCGACACTCCCATAGAGGCCTGATCGACCCAGGAGTTGCGCCGGACCGCGGCGGCCACACCGGCGGGAATGCCGATGCCGACCGCCACGGCGAGCGCCATCATCGTGAGCAGCATCGTGGGCTCCAGCCGCTCGAAGATGGCCTGCAGTACGGGCCGCTGCAGGAAGATCGAGTAGCCGAGGTCTCCCCGCAGCGTCCGGCTGTACCACAGGACGAGCTGCACGAGCAGCGGCCGGTCCAGGCCCATGATCCCGCGCAGGGTCTGGAGGTCTTCGTCCGTCGCGTCCGGCCCGAGCATCACGGCGGCCGGATCTCCGGGCGTCAGATAAATGAGGAAGAACCCTACGGTGGCAACAATGAGCAGGACCGGCAGCAGGGCAAGCAGCCTGCGGGCGACATAGCCGGTCATGGGGGCGATCCGTTCACCGGCCTCCTTCCAGATAGGTGCTGCCGAGATCGATGAGGGGTGATCCAACGATACCCTTCAGCTCCCGGCGATGCAGGTGCAGGACGAAGAAGTCCCCGAACTTGATCGCCGCCGCATCTTCCCAGAACTGCTTCTGCGCTCGCCGCCAGAGGTCGAGGCGCACCTTGGGATCCGCGTGCCGGCTGAGGAGTTTGAGAAGACCGGCTACTTCGCGGCTCTCGTACCAGCCGGGCCAGTTCGGTAGCATCGCCAACAGCAGCGAGGGATCGGTCAGAGGCGACAGCATCCCCGTGGTGAAGATATCCCACAGTTCAGAGCGAGTGCGGCGCGTCAGCAGCGTCGCCCAGTCAGTGGTGACGAGTTCGACCTTGAAGCCGGCGGCCTCTAACTGGGCCTTGGCGATCTGTGTGGCGTCGAAGTACGTCGGCCGCTCCGGAGAGGTTAACCACCGGATCGGCTCTCCCCGGTAGCCGGCTTCGGCCATCAACTTGCGGGCACGCTCGGGATTCTTCTGATTGTAGTACTCTTTCCCGACGTCGGCCCACATGGCGGTTTCCTTGGGCAGGAGGCTGACATCCAGTCGCCAGAGCGCCCGAGGACCGAACGCGCCGGACATGACCTTGTCCATGTCCAGGGCGGCGAGGATCGCGTGACGGAGTGTCTTGTTGGTGAGGATCCCCTGGCGTTTGTTGAACTGGCCGATCAGCCATGAGGCCGAGGGCTCGACGTAGGTGACTACCCGTGAGTCCTGACGGAGCCGGTCGTACTCATCGGGAGGCACAGCATGGGCGAAGTCGTACTCGGCGCGCTGCACGCCGGCGATGCGCACCGCCGGGTCCGGCACCGGCATGATGAGGATCGTATCGAAGTTGGCCGGACGCGCGCCCGCCAGGCCATTCCCTGGCTCGGAGCGCGGCTGGTACCGATCGAAGCGCTCCAGTTTGATGTGCCGGTCGGGCAGGTGCTCGACTAGGCGATAGGGGCCCGTGCCGATAAACCGCCGGATCTGCCCGGTGCCAACTTCGTCGACGATTTCCTTGGGATAGACTACGGCCCCCTGGCCCGGAAAGGCCAGCGTAGCCGTGACCAGCGCGTTCGGCTCCCGCAGCTTCATCTGGACGGTGTAGCGGTCAGTCGCGGTCAGGCTGGCCACCTGCGAAAAGAGTTCGCGGCCGCGGGAGGCGATCCGGCCCCATCGCGCCAGCGACGCGACGACATCATCCGCCAACATCTCGCGGCCGTGATGGAACTGGATCCCCTGGCGCAGGACGAATGTATACGTCTGCCGGTCGGGCGTGACTTTCCACGAGTGAACTAAGAGCGGCTGCGGTTCACTGCGACTGTTGAGCGCGAACAGGCCCTCGTACATGAAGCGGGTAATATCTCCCACGATGGCCGCGGTCGTCCAGTGCAGGTCCAACGTCGGCGGTTCGGCGTAGTGAGCGTACCGCAACGTTCCGCCCCTCCGCGGCTGCGCTACGGCGCCGGGGCCCGCAAGCAACCCGACGAGCAGGGCGCACGCGCAGACTGAGACGGTCGCAAGACGTCTCCATCGGTCCATGTTTTTCACCCCCCGTTGACGATCCCAACAGGTAGGGGAGGGGACGGTGAGCCCCCTCCCCCGCAGGGCAAGCAGGTTCAGCGATCAAGCCACGCGTTCCACCAGATGTGGGTTGGTACGTTTTCGTAGCCTTTGAGTTCCTTGCGATGGAGGTGGAGGAGGAAGTAGTCGCCGAACTTGATCGATCCCGCCTCCTCGTACCACAGCTTCTGCATCCGGTTCCACAGGTCTTGTCGCACCTTCGGGTCGGAATGCCTCCGCAGCAGCGTCATCATCGCGTTCAGGTCCCGGTTGTCGAACCATCCGGGCCACGTGGGGTTGAGCGCGAGCATGAAGACCGGGTCGGGCACGAAGCCGAAGGCCGTGCTGAAGACGTCGTAGAGCTCGGGCCTCGACCGGCGCGAGACCACGGTGGCCCAGTCCACAACCTGGAGATCCACGGTGAAGCCGACACGCTCCAGCATCGGCTTGACCAGCTGAGCGGTCGTGCCGTAGGCGACATACTCCATGGTCGTCACCCATCGGACCGGCTCGCCCTTGTAGCCGGACTCGGCGAGCAGCTGCCGCGCCTTGGCGGGATTCTTCTGGTTGACGTACTCTTTGCCCCCGTCGGTCCACATATAGTGCTCTTTGGGCATGAGGCCGGGATCGAGCCGCCAGAAGCGCGGCTGACCATAGGAGGCCCGCATGACGGACTCCTGGTCGAGGGCGGCCTGGAAGGCCTGGCGGATCTTCTTGTTCGACATTAGCGGCGACCTGTTGTTGAACACCGCGGTGAGCCAGGTCGCCGTCTTGTTGATGTACGGCACGAAATCGCTGTCCGCGCGCAGCCTGTCGTACTCGTCCGGGGGTACGGTCTCGGCGAATTGGTACTCGTTGCGCTTCACACCGGCGATCCTCACCGCGGGATCCGGTACCGGGATGATGAAGATCGAATCGAAGTACGCGTTCTTCTTGCCGGTCGCCCCGTCGGGGTTCTCGGTACGGGCGACATAGCCATCGAAGCGATCGAGCCGGATGTGCCGGTCGGGCAGGTGCTCGACGAACCTGTACGGTCCGGTGCTGATGAACCGCTTGAGCGGGCCGGCCCCGGCTTCATCGATAGTGTCCTTGGGGAAGATGACGGCTCCCTGTCCGGAGAGGCCGAGATAGAGCGGCAGCAGCCCATTCGGCTCTCGCAGCTTGATGACCACTGTAGACGGATCCTGGGCGGTGACCGAGGTCACGGTGGCAAACATCGCCCGGCCGTTGGCGGCCATGCGGCTCCATCGCTCGAGCGACGCTTTCACGTCCTCGCTGGTCAGGTCTTTGCCGCTGTGAAACTTTACCTTGCGCAGCGTAAAGGTGTACGTCAGCCGGTCGCCGCTCAGGGACCATTTGTCGACGAGCATCGGCTTCGGCTCGAACTTGCTGTTGAGGGCGAAGAGGCCCTCGTTGACGTGGTACATGATGTGGCTGGTGATCGCGGCCGTTGTCGCGTGCTGGTCCAGCGTGGGCGGCTCGCCGATGTGCGCGATCCGCAGTGCCCCACCCCGACGCGGCTGCTGAGCCCAGGTCGGGGTCAGCGGCGTGACTGGAAGGGCAACCAGCACGACCATGGCCAGAATTACGAACAGGACGAACGCGCGGCCCGGCAAGACGTTCATCTTTGTATCCCTCCCTGAGGAATTGCTCGCCGCCATGTTACCGTCCCTCAAGCCACGCGTTCCACCAGACCTGCGTGGGAACGTTGGCGTAGCCCTTGAGTTCCTTCCGGAGTAGCTGCAGCCCGAAGAACTCCCCGAACTTGATTGTCCCGGCGTCCTCGTACCAGAGTTTCTGCATCCGCTGCCAGAGTTCGTGACGCACCTTCGGATCGCTGTGGCGGCGCAGCAGTGTCATCATCGCCTGCATCTCTCGGTTGTCGTACCAGCCGGGCCAGGTGGATTGCAGCGGCAGGATGAGGGTCGGATCCGGCACAAAGACGAAGGACGTGATGAAGACATCGTACAATTCGGGTCGGGCGCGCCGGGATATCAGCGTTGCCCAGTCCACGATGTGCAGGTCGACGGTGAAGCCGGCCCGCTCCAGCATCGGCTTGGTCACCTGCGCCGCGGTCCCGAAGTCGAGGTACTCCATGGTCGTCAGCCAGCGCACCGGCTCTCCCTTGTAGCCTGCCTCGGTCAGGAGCTGCCGGGCCCGGGCCGGGTTCTTCTGGTTGACGTACTCCTTGCCGGCCTCGGTCCACATGGGGTGGTCTTTGGGCATCAATCCCGGATTGATCCGCCAGAAGCGCCGACTCCCGTAGGACGCCTGCATGACGGACTCCTGGTCCAATGCCGCCTGGAACGCCTGGCGGATCTTCCGGTTGGTCATCAGTCCGCTGCGGTGGTTGAAGATCGCGCCCAGCCAGGTCGGCACCTCGACAAGGGTCGGGACGAGATCGGGATCGGCGCGCAGGCGGTCGTATTCATCCGAGGGAATGGCCGCACCAAAGTGGTAATCGCCACGCTTGACACCCGCGATCCTTACAGCGGCATCTGGCACCGGGAGGAAGAGGATCGAATCGAAGTTCGCATGCTTCCGCCCTGCCTGGCCGTCCGGTTGTTCGGAGCGGGCCGCGTAACCATCATACCGATCGAGTCGAATGTGCCGGTCCGGCACGTGTTCCACGAACCTGTACGGCCCCGTCCCGATAAATCGTCGAATCTGCCCGGTCCCGGCCTCGTCGATGACCTCCTTGGGGAAGATCACGGCAGATTGCCCCGGAAACGCCAGGGCCACGAGCAACAGGGCGTTGGGTTCAGCGAGCTTGAGCACCAGGGTCTGGGGGTCAGGAGCCGTGATGGTAACCCCGACGAACATCGCCCGGAACCGGGCGACCAAACGGGCCCAACGCTCGAGTGACGCTTTGATGTCCTCGCTGGTGAGATCTTTGCCGTTGTGGAACCTGACGCCCCGGCGGAGGGTGAACGTGTAGGTCATCCTGTCCAGGCCCATCGACCACTTCTCGGCCAGCAGCGGCCGGGGCTCATATTTGCTGGTGAGGGCAAACAGACCCTCGTTGACGTTGTGCATGATGTCGCCAGTGATGACGGCGGTCGTCCAGTGCTGGTCGAGCGTGGGGGGTTCCCCAATGTGGGCGATGCGCAGCGTCCCGCCGCGGCGCGGCTGCTGAGCCGAGGCCGGCAGCATCGGCACCGCCATGAGGGCGACGATCACGATCAAGGCGCATGCGCGAGCCGGGGAGAGATTCATCGCCTGTCGCCTCCTTCATATGTCCAGGTGGGAGGAACCTGTTTCGTGAATTATAGCATTGATGCCTCTGCACCTCCGCACCGACCCGCCGGGCACCCGCTTGCGGCTGGGTACCCCGAGGCGGCCGGTCGTGATATTTGACCACGACGGCACACTGGTGGATTCGTACGAGATCAAGCGCGAGTCTTATCGGCGCGCAGTCACCGAGGTGCTGCATCTGGGAGCCGGCGACCATTCCGCTGTGGACGCCTCTTATGCCCGGACCAGCGGCGCCCACCGCTTCGAGCAGTTCGCCGACACCGCTGCGGCGCTGGGACGCTCGGTCACGGACGCCGAGCGCGACGAATTCTCACGACGCTACTCAGCCTACAACAGAGCCGCGGAGGGCAAGATGCGTGAGTTCCCGCCGGTCCGGGCCGTGTTGAGCGCGCTCCGGCCGCGCTATGATCTCGTGCTGGCCAGCGGCCTGCTCCATGCCGACCTGGTAAACGATGTCGCCCGGCGCGGGCTCGCGCGGTTCTTCTGCGCGGTCGAGGGCGGCGACAAAGGGCGCACGCTCGACCGGTTGCGCGCGCGCGGCCGCGCCCTCCGCTTGTTCGTCGGCGACACGCCCCACGACGCGGCTGTGGCGGCCGCCCGCGGGGTGCCATTCTTCATGGTGCGGGGGGCGGCAGATCTGACGCGGGTGGTGGAGGTCCTGCGGTGAGCGCGTCGCTGGTCGTCCTGGGATCGGGCAGCGCGATGCAGACGATCTATTCGCTGGGCTAGCGCCTGACGCTCTTCCCCTCGACCGCAGCTTCCCGCTCGCGCTCCCGGCTCGGGGCGGGATCCACGGTAATCGGCAGCCCGCCCGCGGTCGTGCCGCCGTCGATAATGATCGTCTGTCCGGTGATATAGCCCGCCTGCAGACCGGCCAGGAAGACGATCAGCGCCGCCACTTCGTCGGCAGTGCCCATACGGCCCATCGGGATCGCAGCAACCAGCCGCCTGCGCTGCTCCTCTGGCATGCCCGCGACGATGCCCGCGTCGATGGCCCCTGGAGCGACGGCATTGACCGTGACCCCTTTGGGCGCGAGCTCGCGCGCGAGCACCTGGGTCAGCCCGATCAGCGCGGCCTTGGCCGACGAGTAGTTCGCCTGGCCGGCATTGCCGACAATTCCCGCTACCGACGTGATGTTGATCACGCGGCCTGCCTGCGAGGCCAGCAGATGGGGAAGCGCGTGGCGGCAAGCGCGCACCGCCCCGGTCAGATTCGTGTCGATGACGGCCTGCCAGTCCTCAGGGCTCATGCGTAGCGCGAGGGCGTCGCGTGTGATCCCGGCATTGTTTATCAGGATGTCGATTCCGCCGAAACGCGCGACGGTCTCGCTGACCATGCGGGCCACATCGGCATCGTTTGTGACATCCGCCTGGAGGGCGATGACCGTCCCGGGTGGGTGCGCCTGCACCAGCGACTGCGCGCCGGCGGCGTTGCTGCGGTACGTGAACGCCACCCGTGCACCCGCCTGCGCCAGCGCGGCAACCATGGCCCGACCCAGGCCGGATGACCCTCCGGTCACCAGGGCGACCCTGGAGTCGAGTGTCACGTGCGGCGCGCGATGACCTGCAGCCAGATTCGGGGAACCGCCTGCAACCGCAGATCTTCGAAGGCCTGCCGGACGCCCACCTTGAGCGCCTCGGCGCCGATCTCCAGCGGCACACCGGGCAGCGCGCCCTCGATGAACAGCGAGAAGTCGCTGATGTCCTCCCAGGCCTGGCAGGACAGCTCCTTCTCCTGGAACTCCAGCTTGGTCTCGCCGAACCCACTGACCTCGAGCATGCGGCGATACTCGTCGGCCGAGTGCCATTGCCTGGCCGTGGCCTTGGCGCCCCGGACCACCACATGGCCTCGGTCGTGCAGCCACCGCATCGCCCGCAGCACCCAGACCTTGTAGAACCGGTAGGTATCCTTAGGATACGCGCCGTCGAAGAAGGTCGTGTTGAACGCCAGGACCCCTCCCGGACGCAGCACCTTGCTGATTCCGGCGATGACCTGGGTTTTGTCGCGCACCAGGTGAATCGCGTTGCAGCAGATGACCGTGTCCACCGGCGGGACCAGGCTGCCGAGCCGCTCGGCGGTGCCCTGGATGAACCCCACGATGGCCGACTGGATGCGCTGCGCTGCCTGGACGAGCGCCGACGCCGACGGATCGATGGCGAAGATACGCCCCATCGGCGGGACGCCCATCTTCTGTAGGATCAACTCGGTGGTGACACCGGGCCCGCACCCCAGATCGACCACATCGCTGCCGGGTCTGATCCCCGCGTGCCCGACGAGCCAGGCATTGACTTCTTTGAAGAACGGATGCGCCGCGAACTTGGCGAACGAGAACCGCGATTCGTCGGCTCCGCTCTGATCCGCAGGCATGTACAGTCCCACCCTTGATCCCTCCCGGGAGTCCACATCGGGATTATACCGTACCCCCCCGTGTATACCCTCCTGATGCGACTTCGGGCCGGTCGGGGCGGTGTCCACGGAAGCCGCTATCGGTGCTTGATCGAGGTGACCTTGGGCTGCAGGAAGTACAGCAGGTAGTCCGGCCCACCGACCTTGGCGTCGGTGCCGCTCATGTTGAAGCCGCCAAACGGGTGCACGCCGACGAGCGCCCCCGTGGACTTTCGATTGAGATAGAGATTGCCGCAGTGGAACTCGCGCCGGGCGCGGGCCAGGTGCTCCGGAGTGCGCGAGAATACCGCGCCGGTCAACCCAAACTCGGTGCCGTTGGCGATCGCAAGTGCGTGGTCGAAGTCCGTCGCCTTCATGACCGCGACGACGGGGCCGAAGATCTCTTCCTGCGCAATGCGCGCATCAGGATCGACATCGGCGAACACCGTCGGCTGGACGTAGTGCCCCTCGCCGTTCCCGGGCTCGCCGCCGGCGGCCAGGCGGCCTTCGCGCTTGCCGACGGTGATGTATTCCATGATCGTGGCTTTCGCGCGCTCGTTGATGACCGGGCCGGCGGGGAAGTTGTCCTTTGCAGGTCCAACGCGGAGGTCGCGCACCTTCGTGACGAAGGCGTCGAGCACGTCACGGTAGCGCCGCTCGTGCACGACCAGCCGCGATCCCGCCGAGCATTTCTGTCCCTGAAAGCTATAGCCCGACGCGACCGCCGCGGCCACCGCGTCATCGAGATCCGCGCTCTCGTCGACGATCACGGCGTTCTTCCCGCCCATCTCCGCGATGACGCGCTTGAGCCAGATCTGCCCGGGCGGCACCTGCGCGGCCTGACCGTAGATGCGAATGCCGACCTCTTTCGAACCCGTGAACGCGACCATCCGCACGCGCGGGTGCGTTACCAGCGGATCGCCCACGTCGCCGCCCGACCCCGTCAGGATGTTGAGCACGCCGGGAGGGAGGCCGGCCGCGTCCATGACCTCCTGAAGGACGTAGGCATTGGCCGCCGAGTCGCTGCTCGGTTTCATGACCACCGTGTTTCCGGCGGCGATCGCGCCGGTCGCCATGCCGGCCGGGATCGCCAGCGGGAAGTTCCACGGCGGGATCACGGCCACCACGCCGATCGGCACGTAGACGTACTCGCTGTATTCTTGCGGGTGCGGAGCCATGTCGCGCCCGCGCGCGTAGCGGAGCGCCTCTCGCGCGTAGTATTCCATGAAGTCGATCGTCTCGGCGATGTCCGCGTCGGCCTCGCCCCAGTTCTTGCCGACCTCATAGATCTGCCAGGCCGCGGCCCAGAACTTGCGGCGTCGGAGGATATCGGCGGCGCGCAAGAGCACCGCCGCGCGCTCCTCGGCCGGCACCCGGCTCCACGTCTGGAATGCCCGATCGGCGGCTTCGACGGCCAGACTCACTTCGCGCGCGGTGCCTTTTTGACACAGGGCCACGGCCTGGGTTTTCAAGGAAGGATTCCACGACGTGAACTTTCCATCGAGCCGAAGCCGGTCGGCGCCGATGACGAGAGGAAGCTCTTTGCCCAGCTCCCGCTCGACTTGATTGAGGGCGTCGGTAATCGCTGCCCGGTTCGCCTCGACCGAGAAGTCGCTCAACGGCTCGTTGCGGAACTCAGGGAGTGCCATACCTCACCTCTATGGCGGATTCGCGATGCCATTATACCGGGGCACCCACGGTTCATGCCGGTTCTCCGAAGGCGCTGGCGGCAGGTGCAGCTACTCACTTCACCAGCCCGAGAGCATCGTGTATCCCCTGGTCGACCAGATTTATAAGGGCCGCTCGCCTGCAGCCAGGAGATCTGAAAGGAAGCCGTTGATGTCGCCTTGGAGAACGCTACCATGCCCCGTGCAAAGCGAGAGGGCATCAAACAGCCTCATGGTGCGGACCCCGTCGAGAAAGAGGTGGAGGTTGTAACGTTCCTGGTCCTCAGGGCCTCTCCTCGCAAGATCCTCCTCGAGCTGCTTTCGCGTTTCGCCGTTTGACCACGCTCCACTCCACCAGTGTACGAAGTCGCGGAAGGCCTCTCGCAGTTCTGCTCCCTCGCCTACCAATCGTCCTCCAGAGAGCGGCCTTCCAAAAAAGCAGACGTGGTCACCGCAGAACAGCGCCTTCGTGTGGGGATCATAGAGGGCGACCGACCCACTGGTGTGTTGTCCCAGGAGCACACATTCGAACCCGAGGGCTTCTGCGCTTTGAATGACGTTCGGGCGAAACTGCCCTCGGAGTGTTTCATCGAGCAGACCCCAGTCCGCCTCGTGGACGGATCGTGTCGCCCTGGCAAGACTCCCTGCTCCTCCCACATGGTCGCCGTGGCCGTGGGTGGCAAGAAGAACGACAACGTCGTCCGTTCGTTTTCCCAGCTTGCGAAGAGCATCCGCGAGGATTGCCGCATGCTCTGCTTTGCCTGAGTCCACGAGCAGGGTCCGATTCTCCCGAACCACCACATAGCAATCGTTAAACGAATTCCACGATTCGTCCCAAACGGCGAGAGCGTAGACGCCGCTCGTGACCTGTTCGAGATTCCAGTCACGTCCCACGGCACATGGGCGGGTTATCTCCTCTGATGCAACCGTGGATCCAGCGCGTCGCGCAGCCAGTCGCCAACCAGGTTGATGCCTACCACCAGGAGCATCAGCACCACCCCCGGCATGATGGATGGCCACCAGGCCCCGCTGAACAGGTACTTGTAGCCGCCGTCGATGAGCAACCCCAGCGAGGGCGTCGTGAGCGGAACGCCCACGCCCAGGAAGGACAGCGTGGCCTCCGCGACGATGACCCGTGGCATCGCCACCGATACGAGCACGATCACCGGAGTCAGTACGTTGGGGACGATGTGCGTTGCCATGATGCGACCGTCGGCGGCCCCCAGCGCCCGCGCCGCTTCCACGAACTCTTTCTCACGGACGGCCAGTGTGCTGCCGCGCGCCGTGCGGGCAAACTCCGCCCATCCGATGACGCCGAGCACCACGACGAGCTTCAGCACGCCCCGTCCCCAGATGGCCGCGGCCGCAAGCGCAATCAGGAGGAAGGGCAGCGAGAGTTGCATGTCCGCGGCCCGCATCAGGAGGGCATCGAGCCGGCCGCGGTAGAAGCCGGCCGCAACACCCCCCGTGAGGCCAATGGCCACCGAGATGGCGATCGACACGACCCCAACCAGCAACGACACCCGAAGCCCGAAGAGAATGTTGCTGAGCAGGTCGCGGCCTACCGCGTCGGTCCCGAGCGGATGCGGGCCTGCGAGCCACGATGGGGCGATAAGGCGGCGTGCAAGGTCCTGCGCCTGGGGATCCCACGGAGCGACGGCCGGGGCGAGTGCGGCGAGCGCGCTCATCGAAAGCAGCAGAAGGCTGCCCGCCACCGCGATTGGACTCGAGCGGAACGACCGCCAGATCCACCCCCCTGGAGGTCTCACGCGGGGCACCGCGGTGGGAGCCGGGGGCGATTCGCTGAGGATTCGGGCCATGGCGCGACCTACTCGTACCGGATCCGCGGATCGATCATCGCATACAGCAGATCGACGGCCAGGTTGATGACCACGAAGAGCGCCGCGGTGACGATCGCGTACGCCACCACGACGGGGTAGTCGAGCCGCTCGATCGAGATGAGCAGCAGCCGCCCCATGCCCGGCCACGCATAGATCTTCTCGGTGACGACCGCGAAGGCGATCAGGCCGCCCATTTGAATGCCGCCGATCGTCACGAACGGGATAAGCGTATTCCGGAGCGCGTGCCGGTAGAAGACCACCCGCTCATACAGCCCTTTCGCGCGTGCGGTCCGGATGTAGTCCTGTCCCAGCACGTCGAGCATGCCCGAGCGGACGAGCCGCACGAACAAGGCGACCCGGTAAAATGCCAGCGTCGCAACCGGCAGAACCAGATGCTGCCACCCGCCCCGCCCCGACGAGGGGAGCCATTTGAGTGTCACGACGAACAGGGCAATCAGCACGATGCCGATCCAGAACGTCGGCGCCGAGATGCCGACCAGCGACCCCACGAGCACTCCCCGATCGAGCCAGGAGTTGGGGCGCGAGGCCGCCATCACACCGAGGGGAATCGCAATGACGGTAGATACGAGCATCGTCCAGAAGACGAGTTCGAGCGATGCCGGCAGGCGCTGCAGGACTAGCCGGCCTGCCGGCTCGTGAAAGTAAAACGATGTGCCCAGGTCGCCGCGCAGCGCGCTGCGCACGAACTTCGTGTACTGTACGTACCAGGGCTGGTCCAGCCCCAGCGTCCGCCGCATCGCCTCGATCTGGTCGATACCCGCGGCGGGGGGCAGGAGCAATTCAATTGGATCGCCGGTGAAGATGAGCAGCAGGAAGATCACGAGCGAGATGACCAGGAATACCCCGATCATCTGCAGCAGCCGGCTGATCAGGAAGCGGGTCATCTCAGAGAGATCGGGGGTGGGACACCGCGCCCCACCCCCAGCGATCCTACGGTCTGACTACTTAAAGGTAATTTCCTGTGCCCTGACATGCTCATCGACCCGGACCGGCATCGAGAGACCCTCTTTGACGGCGCGGATCAGCTCCTCGAAGTAGAGCGGGATCTTGCCGACGTCCTGACGCGTGAACTCGGCGGCCTTGAAGAACGCCTCCTTGCGCTTGGCCTCGTCCATCTCGGTATTCATGATGTCGATCAGACGATTCAAGTCGGGGTTGCAGTGCCGTCCGTAGTTGGCACGGCCGTAGCCGGTCTTGGGATCGACGCACCCCAGCATTGCCGCCCAGTTGATGCTGGAGATCAGCGTGAGCCAGCCGCTCATCTGCAGGCTGGTGTCGAAGGCGCGCATCCGCGGGAAGTAGATCGCCCGCGGCATCCCGTTTAGTTGCACGGTGATCCCGACGCGGCCCAGCATGCCGGCCAGCGCCAAACCAACCTCACGGTCGTTGACGTAGCGGTCTGTGGGAACGTCCAGACGCACGGTAAAGCCGTTGGGGTATCCCGCCTCGGTCAGCAGACGCTTGGCCCGCGACGGATCGTAGATCGGCCTGCGGACTCTCGGATTGTAGCCAACCATGAACGAGGGCAGGATCTGCTCGGCTGGTGCCGCCGCGCCGCCCATCACCTGCTCGACGATTTCCTTGCTGTTGATGGCGGAGTAGATGGCCTGCCGGACGCGCACGTCCTTGAGGGGATTCGGCGCACCGTCGGGAAGGCCCGGGCTGCCGGCGGGATGCCTCCCGCCGCGATCGCGAAAGGTGTCCATGGCCACGAAAATCAGGCGTGGTCCCTGCTTGCGCAGGACCTTGAACCCCCTGGTCCTCGCCACGCGGGGGATGTCGGGAATCGGAATCCCCTCGACGACATCGACCTCCCCGGCCAGCAGGGCGGCCACACGGGTCGCACCCTCTGGGATCGGCCGGATCGTGACCCGCGTGGCCTGCGGCTTCGTCCCCCAGTACCCCGGGTACTGTTCAAGCACGATCCGGTCGTCACGGACCCACTCGACAAACCTGTAGGGACCGGTGCCTACCGGCCTCCTGGCCAGCCCTTCGTCGCCGACCTCTCGGGCATGACGTGGCGGAAGGATAAGGATACTGGCGATGTTGGCCACGAGATCCGGCGAAGGGTCGTTCGTCGCAATTCTAAGCGTGAGGCTGTCGACCACCCGCATCTCTTTGATCATGCTCACGTAGACTTTTTGGAGCGAGCGCGGATGCGTCTGGGCTCGTTCGACGCTGAACTTCGCGGCCTCGGCGTTGAAGGACTCGCCGTTGTGAAAGCGGACGCCCGGGCGCAACTTGAACTCCCAGGTCAGGTTGTCGAGCGCCCGCCACGAGGTCGCCAGCATGGGGATGAGTTTGCCATCTGGATCGTAGTCGATCAAAGGCTCCAGCATGTGACTCTGGATGCTGCCGGTCGTGCTGATCGCGGTCAGGACCGGGTCCATCGTCTCGGCGTCGCCCGATGAGGCGATGACGACCGGCCGGCCCTGCGCGTAGTTGACGGGCGCTGTCCCCGCGACCAGCGCGAGGGCGGCGGCAACGGCGATAGCCATCGCGCTTAACCGATTCTTCATCACGATCCCTCCCCGTCATTCACCTGTTACTGTGACTACGGTACACGAAAGCAATTTGAGGCCCCGCGTGCTTCCCCTGCCGTTGGTCGGATTAGCGGCTTCCTCTATAATAGGCCCCGGAGAGGTGGCTGAGCGGTTGAAGGCGGCGGACTTGAAATCCGTTAGGGCGCACGCCCTCGTGGGTTCGAATCCCACCCTCTCCGCCAGGCGGATGCTCCCCCTGCTCCAGGAAGACCCCGCACTTGTCGATTTGGCTACTCCTCGTTCGTCGTGGAGGTGGAGCCCAGGTTCAGGCCGGTCGAGGCCGGCCGGGAGCCCGGCGCCAAAACCGTAGCCCGGAGGAGGCATTGCGATGAGAGTCATGGTGCTGGTCAAAGCCAACAAGGACTCGGAGGCCGGCGTTCTCCCAGATGAAAAGATCCTGACCGAGATGGGGAAGTACAACGAAGAGCTGGTAAAAGCCGGCGTGATGCTCGCGGGCGAGGGGCTCCACCCGAGCTCGAAGGGCGTGCGCGTCAGATTCTCTGAAGGAAAGCGGACCGTCATCGACGGGCCCTTCACAGAGACGAAGGAGCTGATCGCCGGCTTTTGGCTGTGGCAGGTGAGGTCGATGGAAGAGGCGATCGAATGGCTGAAGCGCGCCCCGTTCGGCGGGGGCGCCGAGATCGAAATCCGGCAGGTGTTCGAGGCGGAGGACTTCGGTGCCGAGTTCACGCCCGAGCTCCGGGAGCAGGAGAGGCGCCTGCGCGCGCAGGCTGAGCAACTCAAGCAGGGCGCCAAGCCGTAGTGGCGACTCCTTCCGGCTTGTTCAGAGTGTGAAATACCTTTTCACGTCAACTAATGCCGTGATGGCTTCCGACGCGCATTGCGCGATTGAAGGGGTCTGGCGGATCGAGTCCGCCAAGATCATCGCCGATTCCTCGTGTCGGAGCCGACCGTCGCCCAGCGAATCGTCAGGGCAAAGCGGACGCTCGCCGAGGCCCGCATTCCCTTCGAGGTTCCCCAGGGGGCGGAGCTCACGGCCCGTCTGTCGTCGGTGCTCGAGGTCATCTACCTGGTGTTCAACGAGGGATACTCGGCGACCGCCGGTGACGACTGGGTACGACCGGCGCTCTGCGAGGACGCGCTCCGCCTCGGTCGTATGATGCTTCGCTCTGGAACACCTCGCCGTCGACCTCTACGATCTTCTTGCCGCGTACGAATTGAACTGCGCTCTCGCGCTCTGACGCCATCTCCTTTCACCTCCCGCGGTGTCCTGCCGATACAGGGAGGCGCGGAGGCGCGCGCGCACGTCCGCGGCCGAAAAGGCCCGCGCTAATGCAGATGAATTGTGAAAATGAAGCGGACCTCCGCTGAGGGCGGAGGAGGGTGGGCTTAGATCTTAGCGGTCAACGTCAGCCGAATGGTCTCGGAGGCATCGAGAAATCACCGGCTTCATTAAGACAACGCGCGTTGGCTATGCCGCATACTTCCTCGCGAAATCGCTGACGACCGGGATTGAGACCGTCTTTCCGTTGTAGGCTTGAACGGCATAGTAGATGGACAGAATCAACCACGCAAGCCCCATGAATGGGAAGAGGATCGCGAGTCCAATGCCCAGGAATGGAATCGCCATGAGGATCGAGATCGCAATCCAGAGAATGACCCACGCGATGCCCCAGAAGAGAGCGGTCCAACCATGATGCCTCATGAAGGAGTCCTTCTTCATTTCAGTGAGAACGATGACAAGGGCGATGATCCAGATCGGGTATGAGAGCGCTGCGAGCAGCCGATTAGAGTCTGCCTGAGCGGGCTGCGTGCTCATCCAACACCTCCCGGAAGTCGATAATGGCGATTTTTCACGATCTAACCGCTTCGGAGAGAGGGGGCAAGTTCCTTCATATATAATCGGGGTATGGACTCGCTGGGCGCGGAAACCCGTTCGAGTCTGGCGCCGGCGCTCGTCGCGGACATCCGGGCCGTGGCCCGGGGCGCGCCGGTTGTCGTCGCGTTTAGCGGCGGGCTGGACTCGTCCACCGTGGCGGCGCTCGCACGCGATGCGCTGGGGGCGCCCAACGTACTGCTCGTCACGGTGAACATGGGGCAGTACAACTACCGGCGCGGCAACCAGATCGTGCTGGAGATGGCGGAGCAGCTCGGGCTGGAGCAGCGGTGTCTGCTGGGACAGAAGATGCAGCACACCGTCCAGCGCGGCGGTCCGGCCTGCAACCGGTGCACGCGGCATATCAAGCTCGGGCTGGTGAAAGCCGCGTCGCGCGGCCGGCTGGTCCTCACCGGCTCCAACCGCAGCGACACGTGGGGACAGATGGGCGTCAAAGTGAGCAATGGGTTCTACTCTCCGCTCCTTGATCTCGACAAGCCGCAGATTCGCGCGCTGGCCGATGAGCTGGGGCTCCAAATCCCGCGCATCGGCGAGCACACCGGGCGCGAAGGCTGCAAGCTCAAGCATCTCCTCAAACCGCTCATCAACCCCGACTACCACGGGCGCGCCGTGGCGGAGGCAAACGAGGTCCTGCTGGCCGCCCTCGCCCAGGCCGGATTTGCGGCGGCCCTCGCCAACGTCAAGATCGCGGGCCCGATGCGGAGAAACATCGCGCTCGTGAATGTCCTGCCCGCACTGCCGCGTGATCTTCGGGGCCGCATTGAGAACGCGCTCGCAGCCCTGCCCGTAATAGATGAGGTGCGCTTCGTCGATGGTCCGACGCGGCTGATCGTAAAGGCCGGCCCGGCGCTCAGCGGGGATGCACCCGGGCGGTACTGGGTCGAGCACGGCCGCCTGGCTCCTGACTTTGCGCACCCGGTTGAGGTTGAGTGGCTCCTGAGCCGCGACGGAAGGTTGCACACGTTTCACGTGGTTGATGCCGTGCCGTTGAATGGCGTGACGAATGCTGCGGGACCGCCGCACATGGGAGGATTCAGGCCATGCTCACCAGAACCAGCGCCCAGATGATTCGTCGCACTTTCGTCGCGCCTCTGATCGTGGCCCTATTCGTCGCCGCAGCGTTTGCCGTCGTATCCCCAGCCGGCTACAGCGCGCCCACGGTCACCCTCGAGTTCTGGACCATCGCCCTGCAGCCGTTCTTCAACGACTTCGTCAACGGCATGATCGCGGGCTACGAGCGATCCAAGCCGGGCGTGAAGATCCGGTGGGTCGACGTACAGTTCAGCGCGATCGAGCAGAAGCTGCTCGCGTCGCTGGCGGGCGGCGTGGCGCCCGATGTCGTCAATCTCAACACGGAGATGACCGTCCGCCTGGCCGAGCGCGATGCCCTCGTCGACATGGACACGGCGGTGGCGGCCGACGCGCGGGCCCGCTACTTCGAGGGCCTGTGGCGCTCGACGCAGCTCCGCGGCCGCACCTTTGGGCTGCCCTGGTACGTCGTCCCAAACGTCGTCGCGTACAACGCCGGCATCTACCGCCGGGCCGGGCTCAACCCCAGCTCGCCGCCCGACACCGAAGACGAGATGATCCAGCACGCACGACAGATCAAGGATCGCACCAAGATCTACGGATTCATGCCCAACGTGGACGGCGTGCGAATGCTGCACCGGTTCCAGGAGAACGGTCTGCCCATTCTCAGTGCTGATGGCAAGCGCGCCGTGTTCAACTCTCCCGAGCACGTGCGCTACCTGGCCCGGTATGTGGACATCTTCAAGGCCGACTACTTCCCAGAAGACACGCTGCGCCGGGGCTTTCTGGGCGCCACCGAACGGTACAGCGCCGGTCAGCTCGGAATGCTTATCACCGGCCCGCAGTTTCTCCTGCGCGTCAAGAACGACAACCCCGAGGTATACGCGCAGACGTTCGTCGCGCCGTATCCCAAGGGCAAAGGCAACACCCTTCATCTGGCGACGATGGCCGTGACCGTTCCCAAGGCGAGCCGGAATGCCGCGGCGGCCGTCGATTTCGCGCTGTTCGTGACCAACGACGCAAACCAGCTCGAGTTCAGCAGGCAGGTCGTCGTCTTCCCATCGACCAAACAGGCCGCGGCCGACCCGTTTTTCAAGAAGGGCGGCGCGGGACCAGAAGACATCGCCCGCAAAGTCGCCGCCGCCGACCTGCCCCACGCCCGCGATCTGAGCGTGATCATCCCCAACGCCGGGGATCTGTTCCGCGTCTTCCGCGAGGCCGTCGAAAGCGCATTCTACGGCAAGCGCAGCCCCAGAGAAGCGCTGGATTGGGCGGTGAGGCAGTGGAATGCGCGACTGTGAGCCGCCGTCCGGCGGTCGTCGCGCTGCTCTCGGCCGCCGTCCTGGCCCTGGCCGGCGCACCGGGAGCGTCCCAGCCAGCCCCTTTTAGACCGGCGGCGATCCCCGACGCGTACGTCACACCGCCGCGCGATCGGCCCATCATCCCTGCGCCGAAGTCGCTGCGCTGGCAGCAGGGCCGGTTCGAGCTGACGCCCGCCACGCGCATTATCGTCGGCGACGCCGCCGAGCCCGAAGACCTGTACGCGGCGCGCGAGCTGAACGAAGAGATCACCGCCTGGGGGGCGCGACCCCTTGAGATTGTGCGCGCCTCCGCCGCGGGCACGCCGCCCGGCGCGACGCCCGGGGATGCCATCCTGATCGGCGAGCCGGCCCTCAACCCCCTGGCCGCCGCGGTCCTTGCAAGAGACGGACCTCGCGTCGACCGGCAGTCGCCGGGGCCCGAGGGCTACGTGCTGAACGTCGCTCCCGGGATCGTCGTGGCGAGCGGAGCGGACCGGCGCGGCACGTTTTACGCGATCCAAACACTCCGTCAGTTGATTGCGGCCGACGCTGCCGGATCGGCGACGCGCGACCCTGGCTCGCAAGATCGGCCGCGGCTGGGCATCCCGGCCGTCCAGATCCGCGACTGGCCGGATCACGCGATCCGGGCCGTCCACGTGGTGCTGGACAACTACTCGTCGATTTTCCATGTCGCCCTGATCGAGCGCATCTTCAGCCGCTACAAGTTCAACATGCTCATCGCCGAGTCCGAGTACATCCAGTGGGACAGCGCGGCGAACATCCGGCATCCGAGCGGCGCGACCAAGGCGCAAGCCGCGGCGGTGATCGCCGCCGCCCGCGAGCATCTGATCGAGCCGGTGCCGCTCATTCAAACGCTGGGGCACGCCGAATGGCTGTTCAACAACAATCAGAACCTGGATCTGCTGGAGATGCCGGCCGATCTCGCGCCGGCGCGGTTCGCCTACAATCCGCTCAACCCACGGGTGTATGACGTCGTCCTGCCGATCCTCGACGAGGCCGTGGCGCTGTTCGGCGCGCGGTTCGTCCACATCGGGCACGATGAGGTGCGCAACGTCGTCCCGTTCCCCTGGTCAGAGGAAGGGAAGAGGCTGGGGTTCGGCGAGCTCTTCGTGCGCGACGTGGTGCGACTCCACGAGCACCTCAAGCAGCGTGGCGTGGGCACCATGATGTGGGGCGACGTGCTGCTGACCAGCGACTACGCGCCCGAGCTCGCCCGCCTCCCCCGGGACATCGTCGTCGTGGACTGGCAATACCATGATGCCGCCCGCTATCCGAGCCTGCGCCTGCTGCGCGAACGAGGATTTCCGGTTTTGGCCGCCACCTGGTTCGATCTCGGCAACATCGCCTCGCTTTCGCTGGAGGCGAGGCAGGCGAGTGCCGCGGGCATGGTGCGCACGACCTGGACCGGATACTTCGGCAACCGCAGCGCGCTGCTGCAGTATCAGCAGATCTACAGCTACCTGCCCGCCGCGGACCACTTCTGGAACGCCCGCCGTCCGGAGCCCTCGATCACGGCGGTCGGTGCCGCCGACCGGTTCCGCGCCGACTGGTTCGGCGCGCGCGAGCGACCGCAGGACATATCGGGGTTCGCGCTCGACTTGAGGTACGTGGCGACGCGCAGCCACATCGACGACGGTGCGAGCGCGGCGTGGCTCGAGAAGGGTCCGGACTATGACCTCAGGCATCTCCCGATGGGGCGGCAGCGGATGGCGGGCGTGCTGTTCACGATTCTCGATCCGGAGGAGAACCGTGGGCGCAGCGTGGTGATGCTTCGCGGCACGCGGGGGTCATTGCGCGGGTTGCCGCAACGCGTGACGGTGCCGGTTGGACGGACCGCCGGCGCGCTCTGCTTCCTCCACGTCCTGCCCCACCCCGGATCGCGGTGGGGCGACCCCGTCCTGACGTATCGCGTGCACTTCGGCGATGGCTCCGGCGCGGACATCCCGGTGCAGTATCGACTCCACATCATGACCTGGCTCGATGATCCCATCACCATCGAGCACGAGATCGCCTGGGAAGGCCGCACGCGCTCAGGGCTTGATGTCCGGCTGTCGATGCTGTGCTGGACGAATCCGACGCCGGATCAGCCCATCGTCACGATCGATCTGCTGGCGGGCGAGAGCGAGGCCGCGCCGGCGGTCTTCGCCATCACCGGCCTCGACCGACCGCGGCGCGGCGAGGGCCGCCGGTGAGCGCGCGCGGCGTCGTGCTGTCCATCCATCTGCTCAAGAAGCACAAACAGCCACCGGTTGATGTGGAGGAAGCGCAGGCGCTGGTTGGGCACGGACTGGAAGGCGATGTTCATGGCAAGAGCCGTCCGGACACCTCTCGACAGATCCTGCTCGCAGACCGCCGGACGCTTGACGCGTTCGGCCTGGCGCACGGCGCCCTCAAAGAGCAGTTGACCGTCGACCTGCCGGGGCTGGACGACCTGCCCGAGGGCACGCTGCTTCGAATCGGCGAGGTGACGCTCGAACTCACCGGGCGGTGCGATCCCTGTGAGGGCATCGCAAAGTACAACGCGGCCACCGATCCGTACACGCTCCGCGATGCGCTACGCGGCCGGCGCGGGATGATGAGCAAGGTCATCGCCACGATAGGCGCGGGCCGCATCCGCCGCGGCGACGACGTCATCGTGGATGCTCCTCGCAGCCTCACACCATCCGCCGGGTCATGACGGCCTCCGGACGCGTGGCGATCGACGAGGTCGAGAGCCGCGCGCTGGCCGGCAACCCCCTGGGCGATCCGCACATCAGGCAGATTCCGGTCTACCTGCCACCGGGCTATGACGGCGGCACAGCGTCCTATCCCACGATCTACTGGCTGCACGGATTCACCGGGATCGGCCTCTCGGCGATCAGCGCCAACCCGTGGATCCCGTCGCTTCCGGTCTGCATGGACCGCGTTCTCGCCGCCGGCGCTCCGCCCGCCATTTTGGTCATGGTCGATGGCTTTACCAAGTACGGCGGCAGCCAGTATCTGAACTCGACCGCGAACGGTCGGTATGAGGACTTCGTCGTCTCGGAGATCGTCGCGCACGTCGACCGCACGTACCGGACGATCGCAGCGCCGGCCGGGCGCGGCATCAACGGCAAGTCGAGCGGCGGGTACGGCGCGCTCGTCCTGGCCATGGGGCATCCCGACGTCTTCGGCGCCGTCGCGTCGCATTCCGGCGACATGTACTTCGAGGCCTGCTACAAACCGGACTTTTGGAAGTTCTGCAACATCGTCGCGAAGCACGGCGGCGTCGAGGCATTTCTGAGCGCCTTCCTCGACATGCCGAAGAAGACGAACGAGGCGCTGACGGCCATCAACATCGCGGCGATGGCGATGGCGTACTCACCGAATCCCGACCGGCGCCCGTTGGGATTCGATCTGCCCTTCGACGCGCATACCGGCGAGCTCGATGACGCGGTATGGGCCCGCTGGCTGGCGTGGGATCCGGTGCACATGGCGGCGCGGCACGCCGACGCGCTGCGTGCGCTCAAGTTGATCTACTTCGAGTGCGGGGCACGCGACCAGTACCACCTGCATCTGGGCGCGCGCCTGCTGCACCGGCGGCTGGACGCGTTGAGCATCCGCCACGAATATCAGGAGTTCGACGACGATCATACCGCCGTCCACTACCGGTACGTCGAATCGCTTCGGCGGCTGTGCGAGACGCTGGGCGGGCCTGGTGGAAGGTAACGTCGCCGCGCCGGATCCGCGGGCGGGGACGCCGGTGCGGGGCGTCGGCCGCCGTCTCGGCCTCAGCAGGAGACAGTGGCGCACCTCGGCCGTCGCGTATCTCTTTCTGGGCCCGGCGCTCCTGCTGCTCGGAGTATTCACCTTTTACCCCGTGGCGTTCGGCACGGTGCTCAGCCTGTACGACTATGACGTCATCTCGCCGCCGCGCTTCGTGGGATTCGAGCACTTCCGGGCGCTGGCGGGCGATCGCTACCTCTGGCTTGCCCTGGCCAATTCGGCGAAGTATCTGCTCGTTGTGCCGGTGCTGCAGGCGCTCTCGATCGCTCTGGCGATTGCCGTGAACCGGCCGCTGCGCGGGATCACGTGGTTTCGCGCCGCGTACTACCTGCCGGTCGTCACCTCCATCGTGGTGGCGGGCCTTCTGTGGCGGTGGCTGTATGAGCAGGACGGCCTGCTCAACTTCGTCCTCATACGGCTCGGGCTGCTCCAACGACCGATCTCCTGGTTGGGGCACCCCGATCTGGCGCTCTACGCGGTGATGTTCGTGACGCTGTGGAAGGGGCTGGGCTACTACATGGTCATCTACCTGGCGGGGCTGCAGGCGATCTCGCCGGAGTTCGAGGAAGCCGCCATCACCGACGGCGCGTCGCGCTGGCAGGTCTTTCGCCACGTGACGCTCCCGCTGCTCCGGCCGTCAATCCTGCTGGCCTCGACGATCTCGGCCATCGCCGCGCTCAAGGTCTTCGAGGAAGTCTACGTGATGACCGGCGGGGGCCCAATGTTCAGGACGACCACTATGTTCTTTTACATCTTCGACAAGGGATTTCAACAGCTCGACCTGGGATACGCCGCGGCGCTGGCGATGGTCCTGGCGGTCGCAGTGATCGCGCTGTCTCTTGTCAACTTCCGCATCTTCCGTCAGGGAGGGTGGACATATTACTGACGGCGTGTTCGCCTCGAGGCACAGCGTCGCCGGCGTCGCGCTGCGGTATGCGGCGCTGGCGGCCCTCGCGTTGTTCACCACCTTTCCGCTGCTGTGGCTGCTGTCCACGGCGCTGCGGACCACCGGCACCGTCTTCGGCTTTCCGCCGCAAGTGCTGCCGTGGCCGCCCTCGCTGGCGAACTTTGCCACGGTCTGGAAGACGATGCCGCTCCCGCGCTACTTCGCCAACACGCTGATCCTGTCCGGCGGGGGCGTGGTGCTCAATCTGCTGTTCTGCTCGCTCGCGGCCTATCCCCTGGCCCGTATGGAGTTCCCCGGCAAGCGCCTGATTGCCGCGCTGCTGCTGTCCACCCTGATGCTGCCGGGACACGTTGGCCTCATCGTGAACTTCGTGACGCTGCTGCGCCTCCGCCTCATCGATACGTATGCCGGCGTGCTGCTCCCGGGCGCGGTCAGCGTCTTCGGCATCTTCCTGCTGCGCCAGGCGTTTCTGACCGTCCCGCAGGAGATCGAGGACGCCGCGCGGATCGACGGCGCGTCGGAGTGGACGATCTGGTGGCGGATCATGCTGCCGGTGATTCGCCCGGCGCTCGCGGTGCTGGCGCTCTTCGAATTTGTCGCCGTGTGGAACTCGTTCCTGTGGCCGCTGATCGTGCTCAAGACGCCGGACAAGTATCCTCTGGCGGTCGGTCTGCTGTATCTTTCCGGCCTGTTCGCCCACAACACGCGCGCGGTCGCGGCGGGCGCGGTCTTGATGACCATCCCGATCATCGCGGTCTTTCTCTTCACGCAGCGATTCTTCTTGCGCGGCCTCACCGTGGGGGCGGTCCGGTGAAGCGGTACGTCTTCATCCCGCTCGACGACAGGCCGGCCACGCGCGAGACCGTCCTGGACCTGCTGCCCCTCACCGAGGCGGCCTGGAACACGCCGCCCAGGGAGCTATTGGGGCGTGGCCGGCGCCCGGCCGATCTCGATGCGCTGTGGCGGTGGGTCGAACGCGAGGCCGAGTCGTCAACCGCCATGATCGCGTCTTTCGAGGTCCTCGTATACGGCGGGCTCGTGCCCTCGCGCCTCAGCATCGATCCCATGGAGGTGCTCTGGCGCCGGCTCGACCACGTGCAGCGTCTGGCGTCCCGGGCGCCGCTGTACCTGAGCGCCGTGAATCCGCGTATTCCCACGGGCGCGGGTGAGGAAGAGCCCGGTTACTGGGATGTGTACGGCCCGGCGCTGCGCGACTACTCGACGCACCTGGACTCGGGCGAGCAGAGCGGCACGGAAGCGATGGTGCAGCAGGCGCTGGAATCTCTGGGGGACGTCCCGGCCGCCGTCGTCGACGACCTTCTCCGGCGCCGGCGGCGCCAGCTCGTCCTGAACCTCGAGCTCATCGTGCGCGCCGCGCGCGGCGATCTGCGCGCGCTGCTGATCGGGCAGGACGATGCCGAGCGCTTTGGCCTCACCCGCGCCGACCTGGCGGTACTGCGGCGATTCCGTGACTTCGTCGACAGCGCGCGCGTGCATCTGTCCGCGGGTGCCGACGAGCTCGGCGCCCGGCTGCTCGCCCGCCTGGTTAACGATGAGGCCGGCCGGGGCCCGCGGGTGACGGTGCGCTATACTTTTCCCGAGGCGCGACGCAGCGTTCCCCGGTACGAACCCGCGCCGCTGGACGAGACCGTCGCCGCTCATCTCGCCGCGGCCGGATGTACGGTGACCGACGACGATCCAGAGGTTCTCATCTGGGTGCACAACTTCGCGGGCGCGCAGCAACGTGAGTCGGTCGATCAGCGCGGCGCCCCGCCCGCGCCGATCCGGACGGTCACCGCGGCGCTGGGGGAGGCCGCCACGCGCGGCCTCGTGTGCGGGTGCGCCGACGTTCGATTTGCCAATGGGGCCGACGACGCGCTCGTCCGGTCGCTGCTGGCACGTGAGGACTTCGCGGGTCTCGCCGGATATGCCGGGTGGAACACGTGCAGCAACAGCCTGGGTACGGTCGTGGCTCAGGTGGTCCTGGCCTATCACGGCAGGGAGCGCCTCGGGCCGGTCCGTTACCGCCAGGTGCGCCGGCGGTATCTCACGCGGCGGCTCCTGGATGACTGGGGATATCAAGCAGTCGTGCGGCCGTACCTCGCGCGCGAGCTTATGCCGGAGCTGAACGCGGATCCGTCGTACCTCGGCTCGGCCGCCGGGGCGATCCGCGAGGCGACCCTCCAGCGTTTCCACGAGCAGGTCCTCCCGCCGGTGGAGAAAGCGCTGGGCGCGCCGGCGATGACCGACGTGAAGTTTCCCTGGGACCGGCTGTTCGAGATCGATGTGGAGCTCCCCGATGACGACGCGCAGGGGCTATGACGTCGTTGTGATCGGCGGCGGGCCCGCGGGATCGGTCGCGGCAATCGCCGCGGCCCGCGAGGGTGCCCGCGTGGCGTGCATCGAACGCTACGGCTTCCTGGGCGGCACGCTCACCGCCGCGATGGTCGCGCCCATCATGGGCTTCCACGCCGGCCCGCCGAATGGGTCCAGCGAGCCGCGGCAAATCGTTGAAGGGATTCCCCAGGAGATCGTTTCGCGCATGCAGGCACTCGGCGCATCGCCGGGACACGTCCCCGACCCCATTGATTTCTGTCACACGGTTACGCCGTTCGACTACGAAGGCCTCAAGCGCGTCCTGCTGGAGCTGGCGGGGGATGCCGGTATCGACCTGTGGCTGCACTCGGTCTTCCTCGACGCGCGGGCCAGCGCGGGGAGAGTGGAGGCCGTTCGCGTCTGGCAGAAGGACGGCATTAAGGAGATCCGCGCGCCGATCTTCATCGACGCCTCGGGGGACGGCGATCTCTCGGTCTCCGCCGGCGCCGCGGCTGAAGTCGGCCGTCCGGAGGATCAACGGCCGCAGCCGATGACGTTGATGATGCGCATTGGCGGCGTCGCCTGGAACGATGTGATGGATTACCTCGAGGGGCATCCGGAGGAGATCCAGCACGGCCAGGGCGTGCACGATCGCATCGACGTGCGGTGGCTGCGCGCGCTGCCCAGCCGCGGCTTCGCGGGGTTCGGCGCGCTGGTGCGTGAGGCGCGGGAGCGCGGTCAGTGGACGATTCCCCGCGACCGGCTCCTGGTCTTCGAGGGTGTGCGGCCCGGAGAGGCCGTCGTCAACACTACGCGCGTGCTGAACCGGCTGGGGATTGTGGGCGATGACCTGGCCCGCGCCGAAGTCGAGGGACGGCGGCAAGCGTATGCGGTCGCCGAGTTCCTGCGGGACCGCGTGCCGGGATTTTCGAACACGTACGTGCTCGAGACGCCGACACAGATCGGCGTGCGCGAGACGCGGCGCATCGTCGGGGACTACATGCTCACCGCCGAGGACGTGCTCGGCGCGCGCAAGTTCGATGACGCGATCGCCTGCGGAGCGTATCCGATCGACATTCACGACCCCGATTCGGCGCGCCTGGTGGCCAAGCGCCTGCCGGAGGGCGAGTACTACACCATCCCGTACCGGTCCCTGCTCCCTCAGGGCGGGGAGAACTGGCTGGTGGCGGGGCGGTGCGTCTCGGCCACGCACGAGGCGTTCGCGGCGTTCCGCGTCTCGGCGATCGTGATGGCGATCGCGCAGGCCGCCGGTACGGCGGCGGCGATGGCGGTGCGGGGCGGGATCTCGCCGCGCGAGGTCGATCCGCAGGCGCTCCGCCAGACCCTGCGGGCGCGCGGGGCCTTCGTCTAGCGCGGACCCGCCCGGTGCGGGCCCGCCGGGCGGCCCGAGAGGAACCGGCAGGCGGGTCGCCCAATAGTCGCAACGACGTTCGTGCCGGTGAGGGAGAGAAGATGAGACGTGCGATCGCGCTGTGCACTCTGCTGATCGTGTGGGCGTCGTTCCCCATCGTCCCCCGTGTCGCGGCGCAGACGGCGTTGGAGGTGACCCACACCGACAGGGTCTGCGGCTTCAGTTTCTCGTATCCGGCCGGCTGGACCCGGCGGGTCCGCCAGCAAGACAGGAAGGTGGTAGTCGAGAGTCCCGATCCGCCCGAGACATCTATCGTCGCGCTCATCGGTCCGATCCAAGACGTGCGCGCCGGTCAGGTGACGACCGATCAGGTGGCCCAGTCGGTGGCGGCGCACAACTGCCTGTTTTGTCTGCGCGGAACCCTCGTTTGGGTTGACCGGTTCGCGGTCGGTGCGATCACCGCGACGTATATTGTCGAGCGCATGAATTTGACCGTCGGCGGCCAGTCCATTCCGCACTACGTGCTGCAGTTCTTTCTCATCGATGATGGGACGTCTCGGGGCCTGGCGCCGGCCGGGTGGACTCAGGCGGACATCAGAGTGGAGATCCCTGTGGACCGATTCCGCCGGATGGAATCGGTGATCCTGGCGATCGCGCAAAGTCTCCGACTGACGGTGCCCGAGCGGGCTCAACAGGAGTGCTGGCCAGGGTGAGCCGTTGAGCGGTCCTCCCGACCCCACACCGGGGTTGCCGGATGACCCGCTGCCGATCCTCCACACAAAGCTCGTCGTCGAAAGCAAAACGGATCAGCAGACTGCCGCGGAGCTGGGGGTGGCCGAAGATGTGATCCGGGCGCTCCGCGCCCGGTATCGGCGACCTCTGCGCGTGGCCGCGTTCTCGCATCGACTCGGCCGCTACCTGGGCGGTGGGTATCCGCAGGCGGCGTTCAACGCACTCATCCAGTTGCTGGCGGTCCTGGTGGCGTTCATCATGGGCAACGCGTGGCAGGTGCGTGTGGCCGAGGTCAGCGATCTGCGCAGCCAGCTCGCGGTGCTCCGGCCGGTCCTCGCCGAGATCAACGTGCTGCACCAGAAGGCCGTCGGGCTGCAGCGATCCCCTCCGCAGCGCTGCGGCGTCGATTTCACCCTGTCGTCCAATCCGCTCGTGCCGGCCTTTCCGCGGTGGGAAGCGATCCGGGTGAGCGAGGGCGGGCTGCTACTGCGCCAAGAACTCTTCGATACGGTGAGAAAGTCCTATGATGAGCTGAGCCTGGCGCCGGTGAATAGCGCGGGACTGGATCAGGCCGGGTGTCAGGTGTTCCTCGGCGGTGTCATTACCGACCTCAACGTGACGCGGCAGGCCGTGGTCAAGGAAATCGATCACGTCGAAGCCGACCGAAGAAGCATTCGCGCGCAGCTGCAGACGCCGGGCCTGCTGGCCTTCCTCGGCCTCGCGCTGGCACTATCGGTGGCCATCCTGCTGGTCCCGGTGGTGGTCCACCGAATCGCGGTGATCGCGACGCGAGTCGTGCGGTAGGCTTACGGCCGGACGAGCCACCACCCGCGGCACGTGGCGAACCGCCCGCCGCCGATTGCACACGCCAGCACGACTTTCTCCTCCGAGTCGACCGGCTGCGGCATGCTGTGCTGGAGCGTCGCCCCCGGCTGTGCCGCGCCGCAATCCGAGGCCAGCGCGGACCACTGGTAGGTGACGCCGTCGCGCAGCCGCGCGCGGAAGCGCGCGTCGGGCCAGACGAACACCTCTTCCCTTTGGGGCTGCCCACCGGAAGTGGCCGCGGGCTCGACGAATTCCAGGCTCGGATATCCCCGCCGCATCACGCAGGTCCACATGGCGGTGTCGCTCTGCGTCGCGCCGGCGGCCAGTGTCAGAAGGAACTCCCCGTTGACGGCGCGATAGACTCCGGGCTGGGTTTGCAGGGAGGCCATGAGCGGGCCACGCTGCGGTCCGAGCGCAAGGTGCTCACGGCTCGGGTTCGCCGCCTTCGGCCAGTCTCTCGCTTCGCACTTCATCGGCTCGGGGAGATTTTGCGGCAGCGGAATCTGCTCGAGGGTTCCCTTGAACTCGGCTTCGGTCCGCTGCGCGACGCTGTTGTGCGATACTTCGAGGACCAGGGTCGTCGGATCAACCTGGCGGATGTCGCCCGCCCAGCGGTGGCAGAGGCTGATCGTGTTCACTCGTCCCCCAGGAGTGTCACGCGTGCCGAAGCGGTAGCTGCTGCGATACGCCTGCGTGCCTTCGCCCCAGACGTACTCGCCGCCCCGGAGTAAGTAGATCCATCGGGGGAAGCTGGGCGGGATGGTCGCCTGCTCCCAGTCACCGAGGGATTTGGTGTGCCGCCGCTCGACCCGGTAGGCGCCTTCACGCGCGGGCGTTTGCGCCTGGGCCCAGACCCGCGAGAGATGTTCGGTCGCTGCCGCCTGCAGCAGCCCGGCCAGACACGCTGCAACGGCCGCGCCTCGCAAGAACCTGGACATTCCACCCTCCTACGGAGCGCCGCGCCTCTGGGCGCCCCCCAACGCTCTGTAAATATTCCGTGCCCACGTGGCCTTCCTCCTGGACGTAGGGGCGGCCGCCTGAGCATCGAACTTGGGAACCCTCAGATGGACGCCCCGATGCGTGGCCCGCTGGATCGCCGTGGACTGCTCATCGTCAGCCTGCCTCGCAACGACGCGGCGCTGGCGCGCACCGCCGCCGAGGCCGGGGCGGACATGCTCAAAGTGCACATCAATGTGCACCATCGGGCATCGGGCACGCGGTTCGGGTCGCTGGATGATGAGGAAGAGAATCTGAGCGCCGTGCTCGAAGCGGGCCTTCCCACAGGGCTGGTCCCGGGCGAGGATCTCATGGTGACGCACGAGGAGATTCCGCGGCTGCGGCGGTTTGCGTTCCTCGACGCCTACATCACGCGGCTGCCGATGTTTCTCTACGACGCCGGCGTGCCGGTCATCCCCGCCATTCCGCACGACTATCCGCCCGAGGCGCTCGGAACCATCCGCGCGTTCCCCGGCGACTGGCTGGAGGCCGCCCTCGTCGCGCCGGACGGCTACGGTCTCAATCCCGCGGCCGGCGATCTGGCGGCGCTCGCGCGGCTCGGTGAGGCAACCGGCAGGCGGCTGATCGTTCCCAGCCAGCGGCGCATCGGTCCGGCAGACCTGCCACGCTACTTCGCCATCCCACAGGTGTGGGCGGTGATGATCGGGGTCGTGGTGGCCGGCCGCACGCCGGATTCACTCGGTCGCGCCACCGAAGCGTTTCGCCGCGCGATGGACGAGCTGTTCTCATGATCGTCGAGGCTCGGGCACCGACCCGCATCGACCTGGCCGGCGGCACACTCGATATCCATCCCATTGCTCTGATCGAGGAGGACGCCTGGACGATCAATGCCGCGATTGAGATTCCGGTGCAGGTGCGCCTGGCGCGGGCGCGCCGCGGTTTTGCGATCGCCTCGCAGGACCTCAAGCACCGCGTCCAGGTCGAATCTCTCGAAGACCTGCCTACCGGCGGTCCGCTGGATCTTGCCTGCCGGGCGCTGCGCTTTGCGGCACCCAAGCCTGGCGTGACGGTTACCCTCGCATCCTCCGCGCCGCCGGGCTCCGGGCTCGGGGCGTCCTCTGCGCTGCTGGTGGCGCTGCTCGCCGCGCTGGATCGGTGGACGCACCGGTCGCGCTCGCGCGACGACCTCATCGCCACGGCGTGGCGCATCGAGGCCCGGTCGCTGCGCACGCTGACCGGCCGGCAGGATTACCACGCGGCCGCCCACGGTGGGGTGAATGCGATTCGGTTTGGGCTGGACGGCGACCACGTCGAGTCGCTGCTGCGCGCTCCGCGCCAGCGAGACGCGCTTGCGGACCGCCTGGTGCTGGCGTACACCGGACAGCCGCATTCGTCCGGTGTAACGAACTGGAGTATGGTGCGCGCATATCTCGATGGCGTGCCGGCGACGGTCAACCGGCTGCGCAGCATCGCCGACGTGGCCCGGCAGATGGGCGACGCGCTCCGCACAGGGGACCTGGACGCGATCGGCGAGCTGCTGGCCGAGGAGTGGGCCCACCGGCGCGAGCTGGCCAACGGGGTATCCACGGCCGCGATCGAGAAGGTACTGACGGTGGCGCGCCGGCACGGCGCGGTGTCGGGGAAGGTCTGCGGCGCCGGCGGCGGGGGCTGCGTCGTCGTCTTCGCGCGCGAGGGCGCCAAGCGCGGCGTCGAAGGGGCGCTACGGACCGCCGGATTCCCCGTGCTGCGGACCGCAATCGCCGCCAAAGGCCTGCAGGTGCGCGCCACGCGGTAACGGGCCATGGCGCTGCGCACCGATCGCAATCTTCGATTCTTGTTCGCCGCGCTGTTCTTCTGGTCGTTCGGCGTCGGACTTTACGAGGGGCTCGTGCCGATCTACGCGCGGCAGCTCGGGGCGTCCCCGGTGCAGCTCGGCACGTTGTACACTCTTCGGAACCTCGCGCTGGCCGGAGGCTTCGTGGTTGGCTGGGCGGTTGCGGATCGCCTCAACCATCGAACCGTCATGGTCGCGTCGTGGACCACAGGGGCGCCCGTGCCGTTGCTGCTGGCCGCGGCGACGAGTTACGCGTGGCTCTTGCCCGGATTGCTGCTCTACGAGGTGACGTATTTTGGACTGCCGGCGATCCACGCCTACATCACGCGGCGCGTGCGGCCGTCTGACCTGGCGTGGACATTCACGACGTTGGGCGCGATCACCTCGACTGCGTTTCTGGTTGCGCCCAGCGTGGGCGGCCTGGTCGCCGACCTGTGGGGCATCCGCGCCACCCTGATTGTGGCCGCCGCCTTCTACCTGCTTTCGACGATCCTCATCACGCGCGTGCGGCGCGAGGACGTTGAGCCCGCGGCGGCGGAGGAGTCCCGGCGTCCCTCGCGCGAGGAGATCGATCCGCTGCTGCCGGTTCTGTGGGCGTCCGCCGGGATGACGCTGTCCGTTGCGATCGTGGCGCCGTTCGTCACGCCGTTTCTGCGCGAAGTGCGGGGACTGTCGCTCTCCTATATTGGATTTCTCGGCTCGATGGTGGCGGTCGGCGGTGTCGTGCTGACGGCGATCGCCGGACGAATTGGGCAGCGGTTGGGGCTGGTGCCGACGTTGGGCGGCGCCATGCTCGTGTTTACGCTCGGCATTCTCCTGGTCGTGTTCAGTCCCGTGGCGCTCCTTGCCGTGTTCTCACCGCTGCGGGCCCGCGCCCCCACGCACAATCTGAGCCAGGCCCTGATCGGTGCCCGGGCGCCCGCGGCGGTGCTCGGGCGCGCGTTTGCGATCGCAGGCGCCTTGTCCGCGCTCGTCTCGGCCATCGGCGTGTTCGCCAGCGGGTTTGCCTATCGCGTGAACCCGGCGCTGCCGCTGCTCCTCTCGGCCGGCATCGCCGCGGCCGTTGGGACCACATTACTCGCGGGATCTTCGTCACATGAGCCTCGAAGCGGCGGTTAAAGACAAGGCGCGCGACCTCGGGTTTGACCTGGTGGGCATCACCACGGCCGAGCCGTTCCCTGAGGCCGATGCGGCCTATCAGCGGTGGATCGACAGCGGCGCGCATGCCGGGATGGAGTACATGGCCGCCCACCGCGACCGCGTCGGCGACCCGCGGCGCGCGCGTCCCGGAGCGCGCTCGATCATCGCGGTAGCGATGAACTACTACGCCGGTGATCCGGCCGCGCCGGCCGATGATGAGCTGCGTGGCCGTATTGCCCGCTACGCGTGGGGCGACGATTATCACCTGGTGATGTGGACACGGCTGCGGCTGCTGTGCGGTTTTCTCAAGAGCCGCGGCGCAAAACTCGCGCACTACTATGTGGACACCGGCCCGGTGCTCGATCGCGCGGTCGCGCAGCGCGCGGGCCTGGGCTGGTGCGGCCGCCACTCCTGCCTGATCACAAAATCCTTCGGCACATGGGTCGTGCTCGGGGAAATCCTCACTGATCTGGAGCTGCGGCCCGATCCTCCGGCGTCGGGAGACTGCGGGCTTTGCGAGGCCTGCATGCGCGGCGACGAGGCCTGCCCCACCGGTGCGATCACGGCGCCCGGGGTTGTCGATACGCGCAAGTGCATCTCGTACTGGACGATCGAACATCGCGGCTGGATCCCCCGCGAGGTCCGCCCCACGCTGGAGGACATGATCTTCGGCTGCGACCTCTGTCAGGAGGCGTGTCCGTTCAATCGCCTGGCGAAGCCGACCGCGCATCGGGAGTTTCAGCCGCGGCCCGACGTCGGCACGCATCCACTCCTGCTGCCGCTGCTGAACATCTCAGAGGCGGATTACCGCCGGCGCTTCCGACGCAGCGCGGTGAAGCGCGCGAAGCGCAGCGGGCTGCGCCGCAATGTCGCGGTTGCGCTGGGCAACCTGGGCGATGCCCGGGCGGTGCCGGTGCTGGCAGAGGCGCTGCGTGATCCCGATGATCCGGTCGTCCGGGGCCACGCCGCCTGGGCGTTGGGGCGCATCGGCGGCGACGCCGCGCGCAGAGTTCTGGAGGCTGCGCGCGAAGCGGAGGAGGAGCCGCAGGTCCGCGAGGAGATCCTGGCCGCGCTGGCCTGACCGACTCGGACGAGGAAGAGCGAAGGGCGCTGCGAATACCATCGTCAGATCCCACAGACGGTGACAATGGGGGTGCGGGATGAGAGCTTGGCTCGCAGCGTTTCGCTTTGGTCGCATTGCAGCGCTGATGCTCGTGGTGTCCGCCCTGACCGCCGCAGGCTGCGGGGGGAGATCGGCAGGCACCGCTCAGCCGGTCACGCTATACCTGGACTGGACCGTTGACGGCATTCACGCACCGTTCTTCGTGGCCCTGAAGAAAGGCTGGTACGAAGAGGCGGGCCTGAAGGTCGACATCCAGCCGGGGCAGGGGTCCGGGGATACGGTCAAGGTCGTGGTCTCCGGCAAGGCGCAGTTCGGGTTCGCCGACTCGGCCACCATGGTGAAGGCCGCGGCGACCGGCGCCTCCGTCAAGGCGGTGGCCGTGGTGGTGCGCAGGACACCAGCGGTGTTTGTGATCAAGAAGGGTGCGGGTATCGCGAGCATCAAGGACCTGGCGGGCAAGTCGGTCGGCGACACGCCGGAGACCGCGACGGCAACGCTGCTGCCCGCGGTGCTCGAAGCGAACGGATCAAAGATGGCCGACATCAAGTTTGTCTCGATGAACTTCGGCGCCCGGGTGCCGACACTGCTCGAAGGTAAGGTGGACACCGTCCTCGGGTACATCCAGGAGTTCGTGAATATTCAGGACAAGGTGGACTTTCTGCCGTACTACAAGTTCGGGATCAACTCTTACTCCAGTGCGATCATCGTGAACGGGGAATTCCTTCAGAAGAATCCCGAGACGGTCCGCAAGTTCGTGCAGGCATCCCTGCGGGGCCTGGAGTTTGTCATCAAGAACACCAAGGAGGCCGCGGAGATCACGGCCAGTTACTCGAAAGATCCGGGGAGCAGCGTCGGCTACTTCGCCGGAGAGCTCGCCGTGCTGGAGCCCTACTTCTCGGACGACGAGGTCCAGAAGGAAGGCCTGGGCTGGATGAGCGAGGAGCGCTGGAAGATCACCCAGGACCTGATGCGCAAGTATGGCGGTCAGCAGAAGGAACTGCCGCTGAGTGAGCTCTACACGAACGAGTTCCTGAAGAAGTAGCGTCGGACGGGCATGGCCAGCCAGTGGAAGCCGGCGGTGCTCCTGGTCGGGATCCTCCTGGCCTGGGAAGTGTTCGTCCGGACGAGCGGGGTGCCGAATTTCGTGCTCCCGCCGCCGAGCAGGATTCTCGCATTTCTGGCGGCGCACTGGCAGGCCGTGCTCTATCACGCGCTCGTGACGATCAGGCAGGCGCTGTCGGGCTTCCTGCTGTCGGTGACGATCGGCATTTTCCTCGGGATCGTGATCGTGCAGTTCAAGTTCCTCGAGGAAGCCTTCCTGCCGCTGCTCGTCACCACCCAGGTGATCCCCACCATCGCGATCGCGCCCCTGCTGGTGATCTGGCTGGGGTTTGGCAGCGCCCCCAAGATCGCCGTCGCGTTCCTTGTGTCGTTCTTTCCGATCGTGATCAACACCGTGGCGGGGTTGCGGGCCGTGGAGGAGGACCTGCTGTATTTGATCCGGGGCCTCTCGGCGACGCGGTGGCAGGAACTGTTTAAGATCCGCTTTCCGCATGCCCTGCCGTACCTGTTCGCGGCGTTCCGCGTCTCCATCACACTGTCGCTGATCGGGGGCGTCGTGGGGGAGTTCGTGAGCGCGGACCAGGGTCTGGGCTTCCTCATCCTGGTCGGGTCCGGGCGCTTGCAGACAGAGCAGATCTTCGCCTCGATCCTCGTGCTCGGCATCGCCGGCATCGGGTTGTTTAACCTGATCCTGGCGCTCGAACGCCTGCTCCTTCCCTGGACGCCGTCGGAGAGCGCGAGCTGATCCACCTGGAGGTGAATCGACGTGGGCCGCGCGGTCATCATGGATCGGGTCTTTCCCGCCAAATCCCACACGGCGTTCGCGATGCGGACGGGCCAAGTTCTACGGATCGAAGATGTCGAAGGCAAGCAGGTCGCGGATGTCATCTGCTTCAATCTCCACGACCTGACCGACAGGATGAACAACGAGAACACGATGCTGCTGAACCATACCTATAATCCCACGAAGGGCCACGTGATCTATTCCACCAACTGCAACCGGATGTTCACCGTTGTCGAGGATACGGTCGGCCGCAACTACCCCGGCGGCGCGATGTGCAGCGAGGAACTGAACTACCTGCGCTACGGCATTCGGGGCACGCAGAACTGCCGGGACAACCTGGCCGCCGCCGTAGCGTCCCATGGCATCGCGAAACATGACCTGCCGGGCGCCTTTGCGCCCTTCATGCACGTGATCCACCATCCCGACGGCCGCGCGCAGATTGCGGAACCACCCTCACGCGCCGGAGACTTCATCGAGCTGCGGGCCGAGATGGACCTGCTGGTGGCGGTCTCGATGTGCCCGCAGGAACTCAACCCTGTCAACGCGTTCAAGGCCAAGCCGCTGCGCCTCACCGTCTACGAAGCAGACTCGAAGGAGGCCTGACGGGCCTGGCGCAGATCGGCGGCGGCCCGGTGGGGGAAGAGGCAGGGAACGCCGGCGGGCGAGCGGGCGTCGCCCTGGAAGTGCGCGGCGTCTCGAAATCCTACCGGCTGCGCGCGCGCGACCTGGTGGCGATCGACCGCGTGTCTTTTGACGTACCGCGCGGCCGCTTCGTCAGCATCGTCGGACCCAGCGGCTGCGGCAAGAGCACGCTGCTCAAGATCATCCTGGGCGTGATCCCGCCGTCCGATGGCAAGATCCTGTTCGACGGCCGCCCGGTGACCGGCCCCCAGCCCAACATCGGGATGGTGTTCCAGTCGCCGACGCTGCTGGCCTGGCGCCCGGTGCTGGCCAACGTGCTCCTGCCCGTCGAGATTCGGCGGTATCCGCGCGCGCGGTATAGCCAGCGGGCGCAGGAACTGCTGGCCATGGTCGGCCTCAGCGAGTTCCAGACGTCCTACCCGCGCCAGCTCTCCGGGGGCATGCAGCAGCGCGCGGCCATCTGCCGTGCCCTGATCATCGATCCGCCGCTGCTGCTGTTCGACGAGCCGTTCAGTGCCCTGGACGGTCTGACCCGCGACCAGCTCAATCAGGAGGTTCTGGAGATCTGGGACCGGACCGGCAAGACGATCCTGCTCGTGACCCACAACATCGAGGAAGCCGTGTACATGTCCGATCAGGTGATCGTCATGTCCGCGCGGCCGGGCACTGTCACGGCGATCGTGCACGTGGATCTGCCACGGCCGCGGCAGCTCGCGGTGAGGCAGACGGCGGCGTTCTTCGACTGCGTCAACCGGATCCGCACGGGATTGGGAATGTAGGGTCGCGCGGAGGAGAAGACCAGGGAGGTTCCGTGGCCGGGCACAACGAGCAGAGCGGAGTCGACGCGCTCACCGAGCGGCTGGTCACGGCCTGCCGCATCCTGACCCGCCAGCGGCTGGTGGCCGCGTTCGGCCACGTGAGCGCCCGCATCGCGGGGACCGATCACTTCCTCATCTCTCCCCGGGTCGGTCCCGGCACCGCCACGCCGGAGACCCTCCTGGTGGTGGACCTGGCAGGCCGTGTCCAGCGCGGCTCATCCCGGCCGCCGCTCGAACTTCCCATCCACACCGCCATCTACCGGGCGCGGTCCGACGTCGAGGCCATCTGCCGGATCCACGGGGAGGCGGCCTCGGTCCTGAGCGTGCTGCGCGTCCCGGTGCGGCCGCTACACTACCTTGGCAGCATCGTGGGCGGCGAGATTCCAGTCCATGACGACGGAGCGCTCGTCACCGACGACGCCCGGGCCCAGGCCATGGTGGGCACGCTCGGCCGCGCCCAGGCATTGCTGCTGCGGGGCAACGGCCAGGTGGTCGTGGGCGGGTCGCTTGCCGAGGCCTGCGTACGGGCCGTTTACCTGGAGGAGGCCGCGCGGCTGCAAATGGCCGCGATGCCATTGGGCACACCGCGCTACTACTCGTCGGAAGAGGTCGCGGTGTACGCCCGCGCGTGGGAGGACCCCATCAACATCGAGCGCGTCTGGGCTTTTTATGCCCGCGCGCTCCCCCGATCGCAATAGATCGGGATCGAAACGGCGGCGCAGCGGCCTGCTAGAGACGCGCTGTCGTAGGATCAGCGCCCATGAGCTCTTCCACCGCATCCGCGATGATCGTGCCCAGCGCCTGGAAGAGCTTCTCGCCTTCTTCGGCGCTCGCTTGCGCCGGCTCACCAAAGTAGGCCAGCGGCGAGCCAGCCTGATCGAAGGTCCGAGCACCCTTGGCGACGACCTCGAGCAGGTTGATCCAGACCGGCTCCAGCGTGCGCGCGACATCCATACGCACCAGGTCGGGCCGCGCTGCCAGCACGAGCGACGTGCCGTACGATCCCCCGTGGCGAGCTCCCTTACGAAACTCTTCGGACAGCCGCTCGGCCCAGCGTGGCTCCCGGATGTCCAGGGTGCCAACCTTGAGGTCAGTTTCGTGTTGGAGGGTGTTTGCGGCGGCCTGAAGTGCCGATAAATGGGTTGGCTCCAGATGTGCGCTGGCCAGGAACAGGAAGGCCACGCCGTGCCTCGCCAGGGATCGGCCGACGTCTGTCACCACCGCCTGGATCGTGGCCGGCGTGAGGATGATCGTACCGGGGAAGGGGAGGGATGCGTAGCTGGCGCCGTAGGGCAGAGCGGACAGTACCAGGGCGTCGATGCCGCGCTGGCGGAGTTCCGCCGCGCCGCGTAGGCACATTTCGTCGGCGATGATGCCGTCCGCCGACATCGGCATGTGCGGGCCCTGGGCCTCGTGGGCCCCGGCGGGCAGGATCGCGACCCGGGCTGCTCTAAGCCGCTCCCGGGCCTCCGTCCACGTGCACTCCCCCAGCCGGTACGGGGGGTGCGCTGTCTGGCTGTCCTTCGGTCCACTTGGCGATCCCGGTGAGCTCATTTCTGGCATCCCACAGCGCGGGGAAGCGCCGTTTGTGGAGGATTCTGTTGAGGACCTCGATCGGTGTGCCGGCCGTACCGACCACTGCGCCGCCGATGACACGCTCGACGACCTTGAAGTGATGCAGCCGCCAGAGGGTCACCCGGCCGTCCCACTTGATCAGCAGCTCGGCGAGCTGGAAGAGATCCGGAAACTCCGGCCCACGCTGATAGAGTTCGACGACGCCCAGGCCGTGGTCCTTGAGCAGCGAGTCGAACGCCTCCCACAGCTTTGGGGGCAACTCGTTGATGCGGTTGAAGCCGGGCGAGCCGAATCCGCTGCCGTGACCCAGGCCCTTGCGGATCGACTGGTAATCCCAGGGGGACATGTGCTCCATCATGTGCAGCTGGTTGGTCATGAGATCGACGCAGTCGGTGGCGCGGTGGAGCATCCGGATGGCCTCGCCCAGGTGGCGGTGCCGCATGTTCTCGATCGCGCCCTCGACCTCCCACGCAGCGAGCTTCAGCCAGAGCTCGGTCGACTGATGCACGGTCTGAAACAACAGCTCATCCCGGTGGAACATTTCTGCCGGCGTCTTCTGCAGCGACAACAGCTCGTCGGTGCGAAGGTAGCGCTCGTAGTCAGTCGCACCTTTACCCGGCAGTATCGGCTGGCTATCCGGCGTGTATTCCGCGATCTCGGCCATAGAACACCTCGTCTGATATAGACTGACCCTTCCTGCGCTCCCGACGCGCCGCTAGCTCTTCGGCACCAGGGCGATCGGGCGCACAGGGCTCCCCGTCCCGCCTTCAACTTTCATGGGTAGCACGACGAGCACGGCGCCGGTCAGCGGCAGGCGGTCGAGATTGATCAGCGAGGTGAGGCCGTATTTTCCGGCCCCATGCATGGTCGCGTGGTTGGGGAAGGGAGGATTCTCTCTAAAGGCCTGTCCGGCATCGGTGCCGATCGTCTCGACGCCCACGCCGAGAACGTCGCGCTCCTCGACGAGGAACTTCGCGCCCGACGCCCCCATCCCTGGGGTGTGCGGACCGTCCTCGCGTACGTTGTTGAACGCGGCCGGATCACCGGCCCGCGCCGCCCAGCCGCTGCGAATCAGCACCCAGGCTCCGGCGGGAATGCGTCCATGCTCTTTCTCCCACGCCAGCAGCATGTCTTTGGTGACCGTAACGTCGGGATTGCGGGTGGCTTCCGCGGTTACATCGATGACGGCTGCGGGCCCCATCAGCGTCCGCGGATCGAGTTGATGCAGCGCCTCTCGATGCCGGCCGGTGATCCAGTGGCAGGGTGCGTCGAAATGCGTGCCGGCATGCTCGCCGATCTCATACCAATACCAGGCCCAGGCTGGGCCCTTCTCGTCATATTCGGAGATCGCGTGCTTCTTGAGCCCGGGTGTGTTCGCGAGCGGCGGCGGCAACTGTATCACGGGGGTCGTCTCGTTCAACGTGGCGCCGAGCTCGACGATCTCCACGCGCCCTGAGGCCAGCGCCTCCAGAAGTGCTGAAAGCACCCGGCCGCCGGTCTGCACCGCTCCGGCTCCCGGGTGGATGGTGGTATCCACCTGTTTCCCTCCTATGTGCGGGTCCTGTAAAGTCTCTGATACCCGAGGTGCCCCCCAAACACTATCCTCCGAAAGACCGAATTAGCGTATCCCCCAGGGGGATACCTGCCTGCACGCTCCCCAAATCCTCCAGCGAACCCCCGGCTTCCTTGACCGGATATAGGCGGAGGGAGGGGCGGGACACCGCGGGAGACCCCCTGAATAGACCGGGATCACCCCTCCGGACGGCTGAAACCCGCCGGTTGACCCGTGGCCCGTGACGCCCCGTAATGCTATAATGCCGCCTTACCAATGGATCTGCGGGACGCCATCCGCAAGCTCATAGACCGCCAGAACCTGACCGAGGGTGAGGCCCGCGCGGCGCTTGGGGTCATCATGGACGGTCAGGCGACGCCGGCGCAGATCGCCGCGTTCTTCACGGCGCTGCGGATGAAAGGCGAGACGGTGGAAGAAGTGGCGGCGTTCGTGCGCGAGACCCGCCAGCGGGCGCAGCGGATCTCGCCGCGGGTGGACAACCTGATCGACGTGTGCGGCACCGGCGGCGATCAGTTCGCGACGTTCAACATCTCGAGTACCGTGGCCTTTGTCGTGGCCGGGGCGGGAGCGAATGTGGCCAAGCACGGTGGGCGTACCTACCGCCACAGGTGCGGCAGCGCCGATGTGGTCGAGGCCATGGGCGTGAACATCGAGGCTGCGCCGAGCGTCGTCCAACGGTGCATCGAAGAGATCGG
>JBQTJP010000251.1:0-2342 GCA_052386995.1 Armatimonadota bacterium | reverse complement strand
TTCAATCCACCCCCGTGTGCGCTCGACGGCACGCTTCCATCCGGAAAGGGCCGCCTGACGCCGGCCATCGTCCCAGGCTGGCTCAAACGTGCGATCGGCCTTCCACAGCCGGCGCAGTTCGTCCGTTGACCCGAAGGCTCCTGTGGCCAGACCCGCGGCATAGGCTGCGCCCAACGACGTCGTCTCCCGAACTACCGGCCGAACCACCGGGACGCCGAGAATGTCGGCCTGTAACTGCATCAGAAAGTTATTGCCGGTGGCCCCGCCGTCTACCTTGAGCACAGTGACCGGCTGGCCGCTGTCCGCGTTCATCGCATCGAGTACCTCACGGCTCTGGAAACAGATCGCCTCCAGCGTGGCGCGCACCAAGTGCGCTTTCGTCACAAACCGCGTCAGCCCGACGATTGCGCCACGCGCGCTCATGTCCCAGTACGGCGCAAACAGGCCGGAGAACGCCGGCACGAAGTAGATCCCGCCGGAATCCGAAACCTGCTGCGCAATCGCCTCGGTCTCCGCGGCATTCGAGATCAGCCCCAGATTGTCGCGCAGCCATTGCACGGCTGCGCCTGTGATCGCGACCGATCCCTCCAGCGCGTAGGCACGGCGATCGCCGAACTGATAGGCTACCGTGCCCAGCAGTCCACGGCTGCTGTGCGCGGGTGCGCCGCCGACGTGCTGCAGCAGGAACGAGCCCGTGCCGTACGTGTTCTTCGCCTCGCCGGGCGCAAAGCACGCCTGCCCGACGAGCGCGGCCTGCTGGTCGCCCAGATCGCCGCAGACCGGGAGAGATGCGCCGAATGGGCCGTCCACCGTGGTGTGGCCGTAAGGGACCCGCGCCGCGGACGGCCTGATCTCCGGCAGCGCGCCTGCCGGCACGCGGAACCGGTCGAGCAAGACCGAATCCCAGGTCAGGTCGGCCAGGTTGCACAGCAGCGTCCGCGATGCGTTCGTGGGATCGGTCACATACGCGCCGCCGGACGGACCACCGGTCAGGTTCCAGATCACCCAAGTGTCGATCGTGCCCAGGCGCAGGTGCCCGCCTGATGCAAGGTCCCGCACCTCCGGAACGTTCGCCAGCAGCCATCGCATCTTCGTCGCCGAGAAGTAGGTGCTGATCGGGAGTCCGGTGTGCGCCCGCACATCGTCCTGCCACCCGGCTTCGACGAGCGCCCGGCTATCGGGCTCGGTGCGCGTATCCTGCCAGACGATGGCGTTGTAGGCGGGACGGCCACTGCGAACGTCCCAGGCGACGGTGGTCTCGCGCTGGTTGGTGACGCCGATTCCCAGGAGGCGCCCACGCGGCGACGCGCGCACGGCATCGCCAATGACTTCCTGCGTGCGCGTCCAGATCTCCAGCGGATCGTGCTCGACCCATCCCGGCCGGGGAAAGATCTGCCGGTGCTCGCGATAGGCTGAGGCCACGGCTTGGCCGCGCAGGTCGAAGAAAATGCAGCGGGTGCCGGTGGTACCCTGATCGATCGCGGCCAAGTAGTCGATCATCAAAGCGCTCACAGAAACGGACGAACCACGTCGGCATGAGCCGGAAGCTAGCTGTTCCGCTCGGATTTCCGACTGTCGGCTCCGCCGATCGGCGCGGCCGCCGTGTGGATCTCGTGGGCCGCCCGCAGGCCGGATTCTATCGCGCCCTGAATCCAGGCGTGCGTAAGCGAGGCGTGCTCGCCGGCGAAATGAATGCGCCCCTCCGGGGCGATGATGTGGTGGTGAAGCTGGGTCTGCTGCCCGGGATCGAAGAGCGCGAATGCCCCGCCCGCGAACTCGTCGTCATGCCACATCTTCGATGCGCCGACTTCGAACGATTCGCGCACTTGAGGATGAATCTCGGCGACGTTTTCCAGCGCCTGGACGAGACGGTCCTCAGGCGGGAGCGAGCCCCACCGTTGGGCATCCTCCGACCAAGTGTAGCTGGCCAGCAGCACTCCCCGCCCGGTGTCGCGGCCGTGCTCAGGATAGTAGATGTTCCGCACCGGGAGATCGGTCACGGTACCGCCCCCGAAGATCCCCTCGTCTTCCTCCCAGAAGCGGCGCCCGCACTGGAAGAAGATCTTGGCCGACGCGTCATAGTGGAGCTGGCGGATGGCGCGCTGCTTGGCCCGCGAGAACGGCTTCAAGACCTCGACGTGACGCATCACCGCAAAAGGCACCGTGAGTATGGCGTGGTCTCCGCTCACCGATGTCCGTCCCGCGGGAGTCTGGACGTGAATGGTCACGGAATCAGGGGTCTGGTCGATGGCGACCATCTTGGTGTTGAACTGAATCCGGTCCTGTAGCGCAGGAAGAAATGCGTGGGGAAGGCGATCCATGCCGCCGTCGAGCTGGACCAT
>JBQTJP010000250.1:0-8579 GCA_052386995.1 Armatimonadota bacterium | reverse complement strand
TCGTCGAGAGTCCCACGCGCTGGGGTCGCAGAGCCCAGGCGCGATTCGCTTCCGGACCCGGACTCCTGACCGCAGCCATGCGGGTGGGGCCGCAGCACAACGGGGCGGACCTGACGCGGCCGCCGCTCTACCTGGCGAGCGGTGATGGGCGACGCGGCGCGATCGTCATCGGGCCGCGCATCGGGATCAGCACCGCGCAGAGCCGCCGCTGGCGGTTTGGGATACAGGGCCACCCGTCGCTCTCCAGGCCGTTTCGCCCTCATCTATAATGATGACATGCCTGTGCTGGTGCTGTTTCTCGACGGGGTCGGACTCGGTGTGCCGGATGCCGCGGCGAACCCATTCGCGCGCGTGCCGACCCCGACGCTGCGCGCCCTGCTGGGAGGTCCGCTGACCCTTCGGGGGGTCATAGACCGGCCCCCGGCGCTCCTGATCCCGACCGATGCCACTTTAGGCGTGCCCGGGCTGCCCCAGAGCGCGACCGGTCAGACCGCGCTGCTCACCGGCCGCAACGCGGCGGCGATCGCGGGACGGCACGTGACAGCCTATCCCACGGCCGAGCTGCGCGCGCTGCTCGCCTCGCAGAGCCTGTTTGCGCGTCTGCGCGCGAACGGCCGCCGCGCGGCGCTCGCGAACACGTACAGCCCCGAGTACTTTACCGCGGTAGCGCAGCGCTATCTCAAAGTAGCGGCGGTGACATACGCGGCCCAGGCCGCGGGCCTGCGGCTGCGCACGGTCGACGATCTTCGAGCCGGGCGGGCGGTGTTTCACGACCTCACCAACGGGCGGCTGCGCCAATGGGGGTACGATGTCCCGGAGACGACGCCGCGAGAGTCCGGCCGCCGCCTCGCCGCGATCGCCGCCGATGAGGATGTGACGTTGTTCGAGTTCTTTCTGACCGATCTCGCCGCACACGGCCGCATTCCGCTCACCAGCGACGCCGTCATCGGCATGGTCGACGAGCTGTTGGCCGGCGCCCTGGAGGCAGCCGACGGCGACACGACCATCCTGGTAACGAGTGACCACGGCAATCTGGAGGATGATCGCTCCCCCGCGCACACGATCAACCCCGTGCCGACGCTGGCGGTGGGTCCGCGCCGCGACGCCTTTCGAGGGGTGAGCGCGATCACCGACATCGCGCCGGCGATTCTGACCATCGCGGGGGTCACCACAGAGGACGCGCGGGCGGCCGGGGGACCCGCGTGAGCGCGCCCGCGGACGAACGCACGCTGCGCGTCCTGGAATATCCACGGATCATCTCCGCTCTGGCCGAAGGGACCGTCACCGCGATGGGCCGGGACCACGCCCTGCGCCTGGTGCCGTTCCGTGACGCCGATGCTGTACTTGCCGCGCTGCAGGAGACTACCGAGGCGGTCGCGCTGGCCGCCGAGCCGGGCGGTATTCCGGTGCGCGGGGCCCGCGACCTGGCACCCGCGGCGGGCCGCGCCGCCAGCGGAGGGATGCTCGAGCCGCAAGAGCTCCTGGAGGTGGCACAAACTCTGGAGGTCACGCGCCAGACACACGCGTTTCTCCGGGCGCGGCGCGAGCAGGCTCCACGCCTGGCCCTGATCGGCGCGCGGTTGACGCCGCTGCCGGATCTGGAGGCCGCGATCAACCGAGCGCTCGACGACCAGGGCCGCGTGCGGGACGACGCGTCGCCCGAACTGCGTCGAATCCGCGGCGAAGCCCGCGACGTCGAGCGGCGCCTGCGTGCGGCGCTCGAGGCCCTCGTGCACGACCCCGCCTACGCGCGCTACCTCCAGGAACCGCTCGTGACCAGCCGGGGCGACCGCTTCGTCATCCCGGTCAAAGCCGAGCATCGAGGGCAGTTCCCCGGGATCGTGCACGATGCCAGCGGCAGCGGCGCCACGCTCTTCATGGAGCCGCTGGCCACCGTGCCCCTCGGCAACCGCCGGCGCGAGCTCGAAGCCGCGGAGCGCGAGGAGATCCTGCGCATTCTTCAACATCTGTCGGCGATGGTGGGGGAGCACGCGTCCGCGCTTCGCGCCAACGGCGAGGCGCTGGGCGAGCTCGACCTGGCCGCGGCGAAAGCCGCACTGGCTGCGCGTCTGCGGGCAGTCCCACCGGACGTCCGCAACGACGGCGTGCTCATGCTGCGTGAAGCCCGCCACCCGCTGCTCGTGCTGCTCCGCGGCGACGCGGCCGTCGTGCCCATCGACGTCGACCTCGGCGAGATGTTCACCACGCTCGTCGTGACCGGGCCGAACACCGGCGGCAAGACGGTGGCGTTGAAGACCATGGGACTACTCGTGCTGATGGCCCAGGCCGGCCTGCACATCCCGACGGCTCCCAGGAGCGCGGTGGCGGTGTTCGAGCAGGTGCACGCCGACATCGGCGATGAGCAGTCCATCGAGCAGAATCTGTCGACGTTTTCCTCTCACATGAGCGCCATCGTCGAGATTCTCCGGCGCCTGACGCCGCCAGCGCTGGTGCTGCTTGACGAAGTCGGCGCGGGGACCGATCCAACCGAGGGCGTGGCCCTGGCGCGCGCGATCATTGAGACGCTGCACCGGCGCGGCGTCCGTACGGTCGTGACGACTCACTACAACGAGCTGAAGATGCTGGCGTCGGTCTCCACAGGGATCGAAAATGCATCGGTCGAGTTCGATCCCGAGACGCTGCAGCCGACCTATCGACTTCTGATTGGACTTCCGGGCCGCAGCAACGCGATGGTCATCGCCGAGCGCCTGGGTCTCGATCGCTCGATCGTTGCGGAAGCCCGCGCGCATGTCGCCCCCGAGCACGCGGCGATCGAGCGCGTGCTGGAGGATCTCACGCGTGACCGGCAGGCTGCCGAACGCGATCGCGAAGAGGCCGCGCTCGCGCTGCAGGCGGCCGAAGCCGCAGAGGAGCGGTGGACGACGGAGGCCGAGCGTCTGCGCGCCGAACGCCGGCGCCTCGTCGCCGAAGCGAGAGCGGCCAGCGAGAAGATCGTGGAGCAGACGCGCCGCCGGCTCGATGGCGTGCTCGCGGAAGTGCGCGCGGCTAACACCGAGGCGGCGGTGCGCGCTGCCCGTGATCACCTCCGCGATGTGCTGGAGAGTCTCCCGGCCGCCGAGCCGCCGGCTCCGCCGGGCCCGCCGCTCGAGTCGGTCGTGGCCGGGCAAACCGTGTACGTCGCGCCACTGGGCCGCGTGGGCGTGGTGCGCGCCGGCCCGGACGCCCGCGGTGAGGTAGAAGTGGAGGTGGGGGCTCTGCGCACGCGCGTCCCTGCTGCGGCGCTGCGCGGCGCACCCGCGCAGGGCACGCCGCCGGTCCCGGTGCAGGCCGCCAGACGCGCGGCAGACGCGGTGGAGATCCCCGTTGCACCGGACGTGCCTTCATCGCTCAACGTCGTCGGGCAGACCGTCGACGAGGCATTGCTGCACCTGGACCGATACCTGGATGAGGCGGTGCGCGCCCGCCTGCCGCAAGTCACCATCATTCACGGCAAAGGCACCGGGCGGCTCAGACGAGCCGTGCACGACTTCCTGCGCAGCCATCCACACGCCAGGCAGTTCCGGCTTGGCGAGCGGGGAGAGGGAGACGAGGGCGCAACGGTGATCACCCTGGCACTGTGAGCACGGATAGAGTAGCCTACCCTCGGCAGTCTGTCGCCGGAGGATCGCATGCCGTTCCTTCCGCCTGAAGTCCAGCTCGAACGCCTGCGCCGCGGGGCGGTCGAGATCATCTCGGAAGAAGATCTCCTGTCGAAGCTCCGCGAGGGGCGGCCGCTCCGGGTCAAGCTTGGGGTCGACCCATCATCGCCCGATCTCCACATCGGGCACGCGATTGTGCTGCGGAAGATGCGCCAGTTTCAGGACCTGGGCCATGAGGTCATCCTGGTCATCGGCGACTTTACCGCAATGATCGGCGATCCCACCGGCAAGAAGCAGGCAAGGCCCATGCTGACTCCCGACGAGGTCGAGCGCAACGCGGCCACGTACAGGCGGCAATACAGCCTGATCCTGGATCCTGCCCGCACCCGCGTCGTCTTCAATAGCCAGTGGCTGAGCGCAATGAATTTCCCAGACGTCATACGCCTCGCGGCGCGTACCACGGTCGCGCGCATTCTGGAGCGTGACGACTTTACGACACGGCTGCGCGGCGGGGTACCCATTCACCTCCACGAACTTCTGTACCCGTTGTGCCAGGCCTACGATTCGGTGGCGATTGAAGCGGACATCGAGCTTGGCGGTACCGACCAGAAGTTCAACAATCTGATGGGGCGCGAGCTGCAGCGCGAGATGGGCCAAAGTCCTCAGGTCGTCATGCTGACGCCGCTCCTCGTCGGGCTCGATGGGGTCGAGAAGATGAGCAAGTCGCTGGGCAACGCTATTGGGATCACCGAGCCCCCCAACGAAATGTTCGGGAAGGTGATGTCGATCTCGGATGCGTTGATACCCGACTACTTCGAGTACGCGACCGACGAACGGCTCGACGTCGTCGCTGCGATTCGTCGCGGCCTCGAGGAGGGCGCGCTCCACCCCAGGACCGCCAAACGCCGGCTGGCTTCAGCGATCGTCGAGCTGTGGCACGGCCAGGATGCCGCTAAGGCGGCCGAGGCTGCGTTCGACCGTGTCTTCGTCCAGAAGGACCTTCCCGAAGACATTCCGGATGCGGTCGTTCCCGCGGACGAAGCTCCCGGCGGAAAAATGCGCCTCGTCCGACTGCTGGTCATCACGGGTCTGGCGGAGAGCAACAGCGAGGCCCGGCGCCTGATCAGCCAGGGCGGGGTGACCGTGGACGGCAGCAAGATCCACGATAAGGATGCCGAGGTGGACGTGCGCGATGGTCTGGTGATCCGCGCCGGGCGCCGCCGCTTTACTCGCGTGAAGATGGCATAGCCGACGTCAAGAGGACCGGTCTCCGCGACCGGCGAATGACCCTATCATTCCTTCGTTGGGGGCGTTTCTTCTATGCACGAAAAGATCGTGGCGGCCATCGACGCCGCGTCGGGTGAGCTCCTTGACCTCTCGCGGCGCATCCACGCAATGCCGGAGACCGCATTTCAGGAGCGGCAGGCCAGTACGTGGCTCACCGAGACCCTCGCGCGTCACGGATTTCGCACTGAGCGGGGGATCGCCGACCTCGAGACGGCCTTTCGCGCTGAGGTCACCGGGCCCACTGCCGGGTCAAAAACCGCACCGACAGTCGCCATCCTTGCAGAGTACGACGCCCTCCCCGAGATCGGTCACGCCTGCGGGCACAACCTGATCTGCACGGGCGCCCTGGGTGCGGGGATTGGTCTGGCCGCCATCAGAGAGCACCTGCCCGGCCGCGCGCTCGTCCTCGGGACGCCGGCGGAAGAAGGCGGCGGAGGCAAGGTGATCATGCTGGAGCGCGGAGCGTTCGAGGGCGTCGATGCGGCGATGATGTTCCACCCCGCGGGCTACACACTCACCGAGCGGCCGTCGCTCGCATCGTACCGCCTCACGCTGAAGTTTCTGGGCAAGGCCGCGCACGCGGCCGCCGCCCCGCACGAAGGCATCAACGCGCTCGACGCGCTCATTCAAGCGTTCGTCGCGATCGGTCTGCTCCGCCAGCAGGTCCGCGACGACGCGCGGATTCACGGCATCATCACCTACGGGGGCGCCGCGCCGAACATCATTCCAGACCGGGCCGAGGCCGTCTTCACCGTGCGAGCAACCGACAGCCCCTATGCGAAGAAGGTGCTGGACCGCGTTGTCGCCTGCGCGCAGGGCGCGGCACAGGCCGCCGGCGCCACGCTGGAGTACAAGGCGCGCAAGGGCTACGACGCGATCAAGCCGAACCGGGCCCTGGCCGCGACGTTCGGCCGGCACCTGGCGCAGCTGGGATGGCCGCAGGATCCAATGCCCGAGCGGCCCCGCATGGGCTCGACGGACATGGGCGACGTCAGCCAGGTGATCCCGTCGATCCATCCGTATGTGTCAATCGGGCCCAAGTCACTGGCCGGGCACACCATCGAGTTCCGCGAGGCGGCCCTCTCTGATCGGGGATTCAGCGCGATGCTCGCTGCCGCGAAGGCGATGGCGTTGACGGCATACGACGTCATGACGCAGCCGGAGTTGCTGGCGGCGGTCCGACGCGAATTCAATGGCGTGGCGGCTCCGGTTGCCTGAGGGCAGGCCGCCCGCTATACTCGTGACAGCCGCGGGCCCTTAGCTCAGGTGGTGAGAGCGCGCCCCTGATAAGGGCGAGGTCGGTGGTTCGAGTCCACCAGGGCCCACCAGGACAGTCCCCACGCGAGTCTCAGCCAACTCACCGACCGCTCGATGACCACAGAACGGGTGCGCTCACCCTCGCTGGCGCGATTGACGCCTTCCTGCTCTCCCGCACGGTGTCCGGCTGCACGGCGCGCACCTGTGAGCTCTATCGCACCGTCCTCGCCCGGTTCGCCCGCGCGGTCGCAGACTCCCTCGAGGCCTGCTCGCCCTTGGCGGTGCAAGGCTACTTGAGCCGGCTGCGTGAGGCGGTGCGGCCGCCGACCGCGCACCTGCACTTCAGCAAACTCCGCGCCTTCTTCCGCTGGTGCGTCGAGAGTGATGTGCTGTCAGAGTCGCCTGTGCGCGGGCTCACCATGAAGACGCCCAAGACACTGCCGCGCGTCCCCGAGGATGATCACGTGCGCCGGTTACTTCTCGCCTGCGATGAGGAGGTCTTTGAGGGTCGCCGGAATCGCGCCCTGGTCGCGCTGCTCGCAGATTCGGGTCTGCGGATCGGTGAGGCGCTGCGCCTGCGCATTGAGGATCTGAACTTCGCCGCACGCACGGTCAACGTCCGGGCCGGCAAGGGTCAAAAAGATGGCGTCGGGTTCTTTGGGGCCGAGGCGGCTCAACACCTTCGCGCCTGGCTCGGCAAACGTCGCAACGCCCATCCGGAAGACTATCTCTTTTGTGACCGCGGCGGTCGCTCACTCACGAGAAACCATGCGCTGCACATCTTGCATCGCCTCAGCGACCGCGCCGGGCTTACGCGCCGCATCGGTCCTCACGCGCTCCGCCACTATGCGGCCACGTCGATTCTGCGACAGACGGGCGACTTGGAACTCGTGCGCCAAGTGCTCCGGCACGAAAGCCTGGCCATGGCCCTTCGGTATGCGCATCTCACGAAACCAGACGTGAGCGCGAAGTTCAGGCGAGCGAGTCCGCTGGACAATCTGAGGGCGGGACGATGACCCCGCCGCCGAACCGACACGCGATGCTCCTCTGGGGCTGCCGCACCTGCGGCGCGACCTGGGAGGCGACGACCACGAGCGGCGCCTGCCCGTCCTGCGGGGCACGCGACGTTGAAATTCTCGACGATACCGCGGAAGAGTCCGACGCACTCGTCCGCCAAGTCCCGGCGGCTGGACTGAGGGAGTGATCTTGGGAGGGAGGATGATCGACGTGCCGATGTTCAAGACGATGCTGTGGCCTCATGCAGCTAGCGAGACACACCAGCAGCTGCTGACGGAGTTCCTCGACCGCCTTCGCGCCCTCAACTTCAGCCCTGATACGCAGCGCTGCTATCGCCTCGCGGTCACGCACTTTCTGAATGCGTATCCCAACGCGCCGCTGGAGAAGATGACCGTTGAGCAGATCGAGCGGCACATCTACGGCCGGCCGATCTCGCCTCGGAGCCAGGTCGTCGAGCTCATGGGCCTGCGGTCGTTCTTCAAGTTCCTCGTCTTGCAGAAGCACCTCATGCGGCGCAACCCTTGCGAGAAGGTTGAGCGGCCGCGGTGGACCGAGAGGACGCGGCCGGCGGTGTCCTGGGAAGAGTTCGAGGCGCTGCGGCGCCAGTGCCGCACCATTGAAGAGGCGTGCCTGCTGGAGCTCTACTTCTTCACCGGCGTCCGCTTGCGTGAGGCCATCACCCTGCGGGTGCGCCAGGTGGATCTGACCTTGCGCCGCATCCGCCTGGTCGGCAAAGGCGGGAAGGAGCGCGTCGTCGTCTTCCCCGAGCGCACCGCCCATCTGCTGCGCGTGTATCTCGATGGGTGCAGCCCTGATGCGTGGCTGTTCCCGAGCCGGCAGGCGTGGGCGAAGGCGCGCGGACACCCGCGGTCGGACACCTGGGTCGGACAGATGCTGGCGCGCTTGGGCCGTGCGGCCGGCCTCCAGTATCACCTCACCCCGCACCTGTTGCGCCATGGGTTCGTCCGCATGTGCAAGCTCAAGGGCGTGCCGCTCGACGTGGCCGCGAAGCTGCTCGGGCACAACAGCATCATCACGACGAGCAAGCTCTACGGCCGGCTCGACGTGAGCGACCTGCAGACCGTCTACGACCGGCTGATTGGAGGGTGAGCCTGATGAATCCTGACGATCCGGACGACGACGATCGCGTCCGCGGCGACATCATACGCCTGCTTGAGGAGCAGCAGCGCCAGTTTGACAACCCCGACTCCGAGCTCCGCGAACGCCTGCGCGCACAAGCGAGAGAAACGCACATCACCGACACCGCCCTCAACGAGACGATCCGCGTGGCAGCAGGCACCGCCTTCGTCGTTGCGTTCTTCGCCGCGCTCCTCGGCGACACATGGGCCTGGGCCTATCTGGCCTACGTCGTGGCCTTTGGCGCATATCGCCTGCAGGTCGCTCGTGGGGACGCGCGCG
>JBQTJP010000249.1:0-14434 GCA_052386995.1 Armatimonadota bacterium | reverse complement strand
AGACCCTAGACTGATTCTGCGATGCCCATCCAGTGTCTCACGTATCGTCCGCAAGCACAAGGTGGAAGGTCCGTCCACGTCCCGTTAGAGTGGTCGGGTCGGACAGACCTCAGTCGTGCTCACGGTTACCACCGCGATTTTAGTCGTGGAGGACGATATTCAGGAGTGAACCGTGAACCCGCAATTCACCGTTGTAATGGTTCGTCCGTTTCCGCCGCTTGCGAGGAAGGCCTTGAGATCGAACCGCACGGGTTTCTTACTTCGCATACGGCTTCTCATACGTTGACCTCAAAGTGGAAGCATAGCACAAGACTGGTTGAACTCGTAGTACACGAACGGGCGTTGATATGGCAGCCGGGCAAAGAGCAGGGACGTAGGAGGTCGATCCCTACGTCCCAGTGACCTTCGGCCGCAGTTCCTTACGCTTGCGGTCTGAGTTCTTGGCCCTTACCCGCAGATCCTACCTGGTCCGATCTCCTAGTTCCGTGCCCCGACAAGGTTCGGTGCCGAGACAAGTCCGAGCTGCTGCATCATGCTCAGCTGGTCCCCGATACTCCAGTGCTTTACGAGAGTATACCTATACCGGTTTTGCAATGACATACACCAGGGCTGAGCCCTCAATGGTGCAGATTTGGGGGCGCATGAGCATCATGGCGGTCTGTTCGTAGGCAGCGGTGAAGACCTGTAACTCGGCAAGGGTGTGCAGATCGAGTATTTTGCCCATCTCGGTTCCCGTTGGGACGATGGTGCCAACGGCATCTTCGCGCAAGGTGGGCACGAAAATCCCACCCACTTTGGCGCGCATGGCTTCCGTCGCGCTCACGTCGATGGCTTTCGCAGCCGGAGCGGGTGGCGTGTCGAGTGCGAGGACGCCGAGGTTAAAGAGCGCGCGCTCGAGACCTGTGGCAATGCGCTCGGTCCAGTACATTTCCTTGCTCGAACGCCCGCCAACTTCAACATTCGCGACTTTGATTCCCAGTGAGCGGGCGTAGGTGGTCAGACCGCCAGGCTTGTTGGGAGCATTGCTGATAAAGGGCGCACCGAGATCGGTGGCAAGCTGTTCGGAGCCTTCGAAGCGTTTGACGAACGCGTTGACGCACCACGTGCCGCCGCCATGAAGGTCGATGACCACGCCGCTGTCGGCGATCAACGGGGCGAGGGATCCCGCGAGGCGTTCGGTGTGCGAGCCTTCTTCCTTGCCTGGGAATACGCTGTCCAGGTCGACAGAGTTTGGAGAATCGATCCAGGAATTGCGGCGCTCGACCTCGGCTGCGAGAGCATTGGCGGTAAAGATCACGCGCAGGCGTCCTGTGAGCGTCGCAAAGGGGTGCCGGCAGAGCATCTTGATCGCCAGAGCGGACCAGGGCCCTTCGTCACCGTGTGTCCCGGCGATGAGAGTCGCACGCGTGCCGCCTGTACCGGCTTCGCCATATCTGAGCGGGATGTGCTGGGCCGCGGCGTGGGCAGTTATCTGGACTTCGTTCCATCTCAATGATTCATAGATCGTTCTCAAAATGAGACTCTCCGCGTTTCTCTAGTCTGCATAGCTACCGTACCATTGCTGGCGTGCCCGAAAATCGTCCGGATAGAGCGTGACCTTTTCGATCGCGAATTCAAAGTCGTCGCCCTCCCGCGCGATGGTCTGGACAAGAGTCGCCGCGTCGAAGCGATAGCCGCTGAACCGGCTGGGTGGCTGTGCGGCGAGCCAGACCCATGCTCTGCCGAGCTCGACCGGATCCGCCCAACTCGCCCTTTGTTCCGCCGGCGCTCGGTCGTACTCTGCCCAGGTCATTCGTGTCGGCTTGATGCGGGTGCCCGGACCGATCGTATTGAGCGCGATGTTATATGGCCTGGCTTCGAGCGACAGCGCTTTGACAAATCCTTCGATTCCGTGCTTGATCGTGCAGTAGGCGATCTCCTCTTTGTAGCCGCGAATACTAGAGCCACTTGCGATGCCGATGATGTGGCCGCCGCGTTGCGCTTTCATTTGATTCCAGACGGCGGACGTGCAATTGAATAGTCCGCCGATGCCGACACTGAGCTGACGGGACCATTCTTGCGGCGTGGTTGCTTCAAACGTGATCAGCGGCATGTAAATCGCGTTATGCACTACCACATCCAACCGTCCCCACCGGTCTACGATTCTCTTCACCACGCTCTTGCACTCGGCGAGATCGGCAACATCGGAGCGGTACGTCTGAAAGTCTGTGCCGTCGGCGGCAAGGTCTCGAGCGCAGCGGGCAAGTTCGTCGTCGCTCATGTCTGTCACGCACACCCTCGCACCCGCGATGCCGAACGCCCGGGCGATTCCCCATCCCAGGCCGCGCGCCGCGCCGGTCACGAGGGCAACCCTATCCCTTTGTAGCATCGTCGCTTTGGTCCTTTCGTTTCATCGGCTGATGATCGGGAACCGCACCAGGCCTTGCGATAGTACGGGTGGCCGCGTCGATTTTCCTCTCACGACGCGGTACTCACGAGTGTGCAGTGGCGTCGGAAGGTCTGGCAAGGATGGGGGGCAGAGGGTTATTGTTGGGGCATGCCGACGCTCAGCGCGAAGAAGCGGGCCAGTCTCCCGAAGAGCGCCTTCGCCTACGTGGATTCTCGCGGCCGGAGGCGGCTGCCGATCCACGACGTGGCGCATGTGCGGAACGCGCTCGCCCGGTTCAATCAGGTCGCCTTCGAAAACGATGCTGCCCGTGAGCGCGCGCGCAAGCGGCTGCTGAACGCGGCAAAGAAGTACGGCATTGTGCCCATCGGATTTATCACCGGCCAGTTGCAATCAGAGCGGAAGCACGCGACGGCCGGTCGCCTCGTGATCGAGCTTGGCCGGCACGGGGCACCTGGCGAACTCGAACAGCGTCTGCGAAGCGTCCTGCGGGACCCGACCCTCGCCGTCCTGCATTGGTCGGACGCGTTCGGGGCGTACCTGGACGGCACGGGCCAGCCGGTCCCGCTCCCCGCAGACGAGGACCCGCGCGTAGTAACCTATCTCGAGCGCCACGGTCGGCCCATGACCGCGCTCGTGCACGATCCGGCGGTTCTCGACGATCCGGATCTGGCAGAGACCGTGCTGGCCGCTGTCCGCTTCGTCGTCGAGAACGACCGTGCGTACGGTGAGGTGAAGGCCACAGCAACCGATGCTGCGGCGCTCCCGACGGGGTTCGTCACCCTCCTGATGACCGATATCGAGGATTCCACCGCACTGCTCCATCGGTTGGGCGACCGGTATGGCGATCTGCTGAACGACGTCCGAGGGATCCTTCGCGCAGCGGTGTCGCGAGCCGGCGGGCGCGAGATCGACGCCCGCGCCGACGAGTTCTTCGCCGTGTTCGAACGCGCGGTCGACGCCGTCGGGGCGGCAGCAGCCATTCAGCGTGCGCTCGCCAAGCGGGTCCGGCCCGACGACTCGAAGGTGCGGGTTCGCGTCGGGATCCATAGCGGCCGGCCCACCCTCACCGATGTCGGGTACATCGGTCTCGCCGTCCACACCGCGGCTCGCGTCTGCGCGGCGGCCCACGGCGGGCAGATCGTCATTTCCGGCGAAACAAGGGCGGCATTCGGGCGATCGGCACCGACCGGGATCCGCTTCCGCAGCCTGGGTCGACACCACCTGCCCGGTCTTGCCGGCGCCGAGGCGCTCTTCCAGGTCCAGGCGGACGGCCTGCGCGCCAGATTCCCACGGCCTCAGACAGGGGCCGCACCCTGACGAATCAGACTGTTCTCTCTTTTTGGTGATATTAGTGGTTCGATGTCGCCCCGGACATGGAGGGCGCAGCGGACTCTGAGTCGGGTTTGCCGAATGCGCCCTCCTCATGGAGTTAGAAACGCACCTCACCGGGCACTACCTCGGGAGTTGAATCTGGCCTCGGATCTCGCCCCCGGGATTGAGCGCCGTGTGGAAGTTGACGTAGAGCCGGCCCGCCTGAAGGTCCACGGCGATCTGTAGGGGGATCTTCCAGACTCCCCCGAGCGTTCCGCTGTTGCCCTGCGGGCACGCACCGACGAGTGCAGGCACAGGGTCGCCACAGATAGTCTGCACGATCGGACCCGCCTGCCCCGGCGCTCCACGGTGAAAGTGCGCCGAGACGAGTTGTCCGCTCAGTGCGCTGTAGGTGAAGGCGAAGGCGATCTCACTGGCCGCGGCGTTGATGACAATTGCACCCATCCCGGTTCCACTCCGAGGTGTTTCCGGTCTTGGAGGCGGCACTTCCTGTGCCAGCGTGATCGTGATTGGAACCACCATGGCCCCCGGGGGACTCACGGTCGGCGACGGCGCCGGGGAAGGTCCCGCGCCCGGTGATGGTGACGCTCCGGGTGACGCGGGCGACGATGGAGTGGTGGGGGTGACAGGCGGCGTGGCGGTAGGCGACGGAGCCCCCGTGGGCGATGGAGCCGGCGTCCGCGTTGGGGCAGGCGATGGTCCCGGCGTCGGCGGTCGTCTCGGCGGACCCGGGGTCGCCGTTGGGCCCGGTGTCGGCCTGGGACCCGGGGGCGCGGGCGGGCTCGGCGGTGTCGGGGCCGGGATGGCCGCTTCCAGTCCGTATCCTGCGAACAAAAACGCCGCCAGCACAAGCGCGGTCAATACGCGCACGGGTAACCTTGCAGGCATAAGCCGCACCTCTCTCAGCCAATCAGTTTATACGAAACCGGTGTTTGCCCTTCCAAAGGGCCTATACGCGTCAGGCGCGAGGCGGGATCCCGATTACGGCATCGAGCGATGGACCCTCTGCCCGCATCGCCGCGCTGATCAGCGCGACCGGCACAGAGCCAAATGACAGGAATCTGTCGTGAAACCGGCGGAGGTCAAAGCCCGGCCGATGGGCCGCCAGCGCTCCCCGCAACTGGTGGATGAGGTGCGTTCCCATCAGATACATCAGAGCTGTGCCCGGGTACATGCTGTTCTTCACCGCTTCGGCGTGCGCGGCTTCGGGAGACATGCCGATCCTATCCCGGTAGCAGGCGACGGTGTCTTCCAGCGTCCATGTGCCGGTGTGCAGGCGCACGTCGGCTACCGCCCGGGCGGCTATCCGAAGGCGTGAGTGAGCCTGCGCCACGCGCTCGAGCGGCTCGAGGAAGCCGATCTCTTCCATGAGGTCCGTGGCGTAGCAAGCCCATCCTTCCGCCATCGTGCCCCCGCAGAACATTGCGATGCGGCTGGCGCAATCGACGGCCGCCACCCGCCCGATTCGCGAGCGCGCCCGGTAGGCATGCCAGTTCTGCACGTGATGGCCGATGCCGCCGTGGTGAAGCACGTGGTTGAGCTTGATGACGCTGTCGTTTGTGGCGCGAAGACGCCGGTCTTGTTCCGCAGGCGGTATGTCGGCCTCGATGGGCGTGACCAGGTAGTCAACGGTCGGGACGTTGTCGAACGCCGCGGGCGCGCGATAGAAGAGGAAGTACAACGACGGCGCGGCCTCCCGCGCCCACGCCGGCTGTGGCACGTAGCGGAGCGGGTACTCTGGCCAGGTCAGCAGGCCGTGGCCTTCCGCGGCCCGACGTGACGCCTGCCACACGTCCGCATACCGCGCGTAGTACTGTTCGACGCGCGGGTGCCGATCAGCCAGCTCTGCGAGGGCCTGACGCCAGGAGGGCACGCCGGCCTCCGCGGCGCGCGCCTGCAGTTCTCCCTCCGCGGCGCTCATGCGCTCCTGCGCCAGAGCACCCACTGCCGCGGCATCCCACTCGAGAAAGTGACCGCGGCGAAGAAGCAGGTCTAAGGCCTCACCGCCACAGGCGTGATCACCGGTGGGATGAGCGGGCGTGCCGGACTCCAGGTGTGTCTGAAAGTCACGGAACGCGGCCGCGGCAACGGCCGCGGCGGGGCGCACTTGCGAATTCCGAACGCCCTCGTCCCGGATCAGGATCTCGATTCCGCGCTCGAAGAACGCGCGAGCACCGATGCAGTCCCGGATGGCACGTTCGATCCAGACGCGGGGAGCCCGGCCGATGGTCTCGCGGCCGTGCGCGAGAAGCATCGGGATTCCCCACATGCGCTCGACGGCCGCGGCGGCGCGCGTCTGCATGGGCGCAAATGGCCGGAGGAAAAGGCCGATAATACCGAAGACGGCCTCCCCCGTATAAAGACAGGGGTTCGCACGATGAAAGTGGTTGGAGGTGAGCTCCCAGCGGTAGACTTCTAGCATCCCTTCGATCAGACGCCGGTCCAGGGCTTCCGCGTCCGTCAGCGGCTCGCGGGGGAGCGTGCGAAAGCGCACCTGCAGCGCGTCGATCCCCGCCAGCGCGTCACCAACCCCCTGCTCCGAGTAGTCCGGCAGCCGGCCGTCGTGATCGTGGACGCCGATAAACGTGGCGCTGACGGGGTGCGTGCGATAGTACCAGGAAAAGAAGGCATCCAGGGCGGCCGCAAGGGCGGGAGCCTCTGTTGCCGTGCCTAGAGATCGCTTCAAGGATGCCGTCAAGGACGCCTGGACGAGCGTGAGCGGCCGGCGATAGGCTTCCGTTCGAGGGGGAGGTCGACCCAGCGGCGTTCGTGGAACGACCGCTCCACGGCGTTGATGACTTCCTGCACCCGGGCGCCGTCTTCGAAGCTTCCTTGGTTGCGTCCTCCGCCGTCCAGAATCTCGCCGGCAAAATCCCTGACGAGGTTGGCGTAGAACAGGCTGCGCCATGACTCGCGCGCATGGCCTCCCGGCGGATAGAAACGCGCGGGAATCTCGCGCTGCGAGAATTCCACGGCGTCCGGGGTGGCCACTTTGATCGTCTCGGCGACACCGAACTCTTCGACCAGCCGGCAGATGATCGCGCCCTTACTTCCGTAGATGCGCGTCTCGATGCCGGGGTAGTTGCCGACCGTGACGAACGACGTCTGCAGGGAGCCAATCGCCCCGTTGGTGTACTCGGCGAGGTAGATATCCCCATCGTCGATGTTCATGCGCATCATCCGGCCCGTGGCGCGCACCATGCGTTCAGGAATGAAGTTGCGCATGGTGCCGACCACCCGTGTGTAGCCCGCGCCTACCCACCACATCGAGATGTCGATGATGGGCGCGCCATACCCTTCGAGCGATGAGGTCTGCAGGACCGATTGGTCGGCATCGGGATCGACCTGGCGCAGCGGGTTCTGCGGGTCGAGCCACTGCGAGTTTTGCTCGTAGCCGTTGAAGATGAACGGGGTGCCGACAAACCCCTCATCGATAAGGGATTTCGCATATTGCACGCCGGGACTGTACCGGAACGTGAAGCCGAGCTTGGTTTTCAGACTCTTGCGCTTGGCCAGATCGGCGGCCCGCAGCGTGTCGCGAAAATCGTAGGCCACGGGCTTCTCGCAGAGCGTGTGCTTGCCTGCCTCGAGCGCAGCCATCGCCAGTTCGTGATGGGTGTGCGATGGGGTGGCAATGTCGATGACGTCGAGATCACTCCGCGCGACGACGGCCTGCCAGTCATGCGCGGCCTCACTGATCCCGAACCGGCGGGCCGCATCCTCCGCGAGATCACGCTTGACGTCGCAGACGACAGCGACCTCACACCGGGGATCACGCTGCCAGCCGGGGATGTGCGCGGCGCGCGCCCACGCGCCCGCGCCGAAGACGCCTACACGGAGCCGGTCTTTGGGCACCCGGGCTTTTTCTCTTCGCGGCGGTTGCGACCCTGCCACCGGGGGCGTGACACCGTCGCCGGCCTCGAGCGTTTGACAGACGCGGCATGCGCCCGGTAGGCTGAAGCCAACTGAATACACCCTTCCCACTCTTCGTCGCAGCGGGGGTCGCGCCTACGATGCAGCAGCCGTCTCACCACTTGTCCCGTTCTTCGCCCTCTGTGTCTCCGATCCCGATCCTGGGCCGTGCCGCCCTCCCCGCGGCCCTTCTCTGGTGGGCCGTCATCAACACGTCGATACCCTTGCCCGATGGCGGCGTCTATTCGTCGATCCACGGCCCGTTTCAGAGCTCCGAGAAGTGCCTGGCGTTTGCCCGCCTCTTTCGCGCGACGTACGACGATCGCGCGAGCGGGGCGCCACTTGCCGGCGCGTTCTGCGTCGACCCGCATAAGCGGAAAGTCATCAGATAGCTAGCCCGCGGTCTGAATCCGGCGTGTTTGGGGACAGTTGCATCTTGGTGAATTCGCAGGTGAATTCGCAGATGGAGGGCAGGGCATGAGTGTGCTCCGAACGATCCCGGGCCGGATCCTTCTCGTTGCGGCGCTGGCCGGCGCTGTCTGGGCCGGGGACATGCCTGGCGACCGGGGCCTCGGGAGAACGGCTCCGACGGCGGCGCCGGGTGCGCGGCCCGCGGGGGCGGATGCAATCGATGGCGATCCGGTGGACCTGGCCACCGGCGTGTTCATCCGCGAGGACGACGACCTGGGCGTGCCGGGCTCCCCGTCGATCCGTCTGCGGCGTACGTACCGCAGCAGCGATCCGCGCCCACGGGCGTTTGGCATCGGGATGAGCCATCCCTTCGGTCACTCCCTCATCGGCGATGGCGCCACGTACGCGTGGGCCGCCTTGATCCTTGCGGACGGGGGCCGCATCGACTACGTTCGTACCTCGCCTGGCACCGGACAGAAGGACGCCGTGTTCGAGCACACGTCGTCGCCCACCGAGTTCTACAAGTCACGCCTGGCGTGGAACGGGAAGGGATGGCAGGTCACCCTGCAGGATGGGCAGCGGTATGCGTTTTCGGCGTGTGATGCCAAGAGCCGCTGCGTCCTGATCGAGTATCGCGATCGTGACGGGCGCGCCCTCACTATGACCCGGGATGCGGGCGGCGACCTGACCGGCATTGTCGCGCAGGGCGGGGGAGGAATCCGTCTTGCCAGCGACGCGGCCCACCGCATCACGCGTGCGAGCATGGACGCCGGCGGGGCGCGCCGCACGGCAACGTACCGGTACGACGATCGCGGGCGGCTGCTCAAGGTCCAGAAGTTCGTCGGCGATGCGCTGGAGACCACAAAGGACTACACGTACGATGAGGCGCACCGGATGCTCACGGTCAACGAGCCCAAGTTCCGACTCACCAATGCCTACGATCAGGGCGGCAGGGTCATCAGCCAGGACACGAGCGACCGGCGGCCCTTCAGGTTCCGCTACGTCCTGAACGAAAAGGGGCAGATCACGCAGGCCGACGTGACCCACCCGGACGGCAGCATCAGGCGTGTGGTGTTCAACGCCCAGGGCTATGCCACCACAGATACTTACGACCCGGGCACGCCGAAGGCGCGTGTCGCGACATACGATCGAGAACCCGGCAGCAACCGGGTGCGCACGGTGACCGTGTCCTGCGCCGGCGGCAAGCCCCAAAAGATAACCGCGCCGGTTCGCGCCGACGAGACGCTGGATGACGTGAGGTCCCGATTGTTCGCGCGCTGCACGTGAGGCGCGGTCGATCGGCGCCTAACCGGCCGCCCAGTTCCGACGGGGGAGCGTCCAGTTCGTCCGTCCCGGCAGTTTGATCGAGATGTGCGCGGCGGGCCCCTCGCGCGTTGCGCCGTGCCAGTGCCAGACTCCGCGCGGGACGATCACGAACTCGCCCGCCTCTGCCACACGCCGCTCGTCCTCGATCACCACCACGCACCGGCCGGAGATGACCTGAAGCACCTGCGTGCTCTCATGTGTGTGCGGAATAGTCCGCGCGCCGGTGTCGAAGAACACCGCGACGAGCTCAGATTCTTCTCCGTCGCGATCCGGCTGGTAGAGCTCCTGCATGCGCACGCGGCCGCCGAAATAATCGGGCTGCGCGGGCGGATGCGCCTGAGACGCATCGACCTTCTGGACGTTCATAGGGCCTCCTGTAGGCGCGGTGCAATTTTCCCGCGCCTGACTGTTACACTTGGCCCGCGCAACTCCTCTTGCCGGACCTCGGGGAGGCGATCGGATGCGTGGCGCGGTATGGTATTCAGCGGGAGGATCGCAATGAAGATCGCCGAGCGACCAGAGATTCAAAGCAGCCTGCAGCAGCTCGACGCGCACCTGCATGACGTTATCGACGATGCCGTGACGATCTGTGAGATCCCGGCGCCTCCGTTTGCGGAGTCGCGCCGTGCCGCGCACGTGGCGGGCAGGATGACGGCGCTGGGATTCGCGCCGCGCACCGACGTCGTTGGAAACGTCATCTGTGAGTTGCCCGGCGCATCGAGTCGTGGGACCGTGGTACTGACCGCGCATCTGGACACGGTGTTCGGGCCTGATGTCCCGATCGTCGTGCGACGGGACGGCCATCGTCTCGCCGGTCCGGGGATCGGCGACAACAGCATCGCCCTGGCGGCGCTGTTGTGGCTGGGAGTGGCGCTCGCGGATCTCCCCGGCCGCGGCACGCTGATTCTCGCGGCGAACGTCGGTGAAGAAGGCCTCGGCAACCTGCGGGGGGCGAAGGCGCTCTGGGGAGAGTACGGGGCGAGCGCGAACGCCTGGGTGATCCTCGAAGGCGGCGCGTTCAACCGGGCCGTGAGAGTCGGCGTCGGCTCGCGCCGGCTGTCGATCCGCTATCGGACCGAAGGCGGCCACTCGTGGAGCCACTTCGGACGGCCCAGCGCCATCCATGCGCTCGGGCGCCTGATCGACCAGATCGCGCAGATCAAGGTGCCGGCCGACCCCAAGACGACGTACAATGTCGGGCTGATCGACGGCGGACGCGGCGTGAATACGATCGCGCCCGAGGCGCACCTGCTGCTCGACCTGCGGTCGGAATCAGGTGAAGCTCTGGCAGCACTCGAACGGGCCGTTCGCGGCCTCGTGGCATCCATCGCCGATGCCGCGGGCGTGCGTCCGACTGTCGAGATCGTGGGCGATCGCCCGGGCGGGCGGCTTCCGCCCGATCACCCGCTCGTCAGGCTCGTGGAAGAAGCCGCGGATACCGTGGGTGCTCCGCTCGTGTGGGAAGCGGGGAGCACCGATGCGAACGTGCCGCTCGGCGGCGGCGCCGCAGCCGTATGCCTGGGCATCGCGCGCGGTGAGAACGAGCACACGGTTGATGAAGTGCTGGACACGAGCGTCCTGCCGCAGGGCCTGCGCCAGGCATGCCTGGTCACGTCGGCGCTCCTGCTCGGCCCGTGAGATCGCGGGAGGCTATGGTCCACCGGCCGGGCGTCCGTCCGGCCGCGCTAGCGATACGCGGGCAGCACGTCCCGGGCCAGCCGCTCGACCTGTCCGAGGTCGGGAATCTGTGGAATGACAATCAGGATGTCCAGGCCCGCCTCGGCATAGCCCCGAGCCGCCTCGGCGATCACCGACCCCGGGCCATGGTGGATCAGGTTCTTGGGCTCGGTCCATAGCTGGCCGTAATACCGCAGCACGTGGTGCGTGGCTTCTTCCAGCGCCTTCGCAGGGTTGTCTCCGACCGCCACATAGGCCAGCCCGGCGATGGTGAAGTGCGGCTTGCCCTTCGCAGCAGCGCCCTGCCGTATCATCGGCGTGTACTGCGCCATCATCTGGATGCCGGCGGTCCCGAAGATGTAACCGTCGCCGAGCCGCAGTGCCCGTTCGACGGCTTTCTCGGCCATGGCGCCGATCCAGATCGGGGGTCCGGGGTTCTGCAGCGGCGCAGGCCCCAGGACGCCACGGTTACGGTCGGCTGCCCGCCCGTTGGTCCAGATCTCTCGAATGCGGCCGATCTGCTTCTCGAATCGTCTTCCGCGATTGTCGAATCGCGCGCCGAGTACGTCGAAGTCGTCTTTCCGGGCTCCCACCGCGACGCCGAGATCGAGCCGGCCCTCTGACAGGCGGTCGATGACCGCCGCCTGTTTGGCGACAAGGACCTCGTTGCGGTTGGGCAGCTGCAGGATCGTGGTGGCGAGCCGGGCGCGCTCGGTGACGCCGGCCACGCCCGCCAGTGTCGCCAGGGATTCCCAGGAATCGTAGTTGAGCTTGTCGATCACGGCCAGCGTATGGAACCCGGCCTGATCGGCTTTGCGGGCCCACTCAAGCGTGAGCCGGCGATCGACCTCGTGCGGCATCGTGTTCGGCAATCCAATCCCGAGCTTCATCTGTGCCCCCTCGTCCCGTTAGGTATAGGTGCGACGCGGCCCCATCGGACCACGCGGTGAATCCTGATGGCAATCACCGGCCTATCATTGAGAGCCATGCGTTGGTACTGCGGGTACTTCTGGCGCAGCAGCTCCAACGCCTTTGCGTGCACACGGCCCCGCTCGAGAATTCGGGCACGGCCTTCCAGCAGGACAAACCCCAAATGCGACCAGTTGTCCGCGTACACATCGACGACCGCGGCGACGCGAGGGTTCTCCCGCACGTTGCGCAGGCGGCGCAGCTCCTTCGCGGCGACCCGCTTCGGCTTCCGGTCGATCACCGTGTACAGAGTCGCCGATGCCACGGCGAAACAGATTGGCACAACGTGCGGCCGTCCGGTGGCGTCCGCGGTGGCAAGGCGCGCTACGGGCTGACGCCGCAGGAACCTGGCGACCGCGGCCGGCAGCCGTGAAGTCACGCGCGTGCCCGTGTCTGGCTTAGCCGTCGGCGGGCAGTTCCGCGGGGGTGACGGCGACCTCGATCCACCGGCCCTCCCTGACCACTCGCAGGGTCAGCGACTGGCCGATGCTGTGCCGCCCAAGCGCCATCGTCAAATCATCGAGCGACGCCACGACATCCTCCCCGGCCCTGGCGATGAGATCGCCCGCACGCAATCCGGCCTGCGCGGCCGGCGTGTCGGGCTGCACTTCGGTGACCCGGACCGCGGTGGCGCGATTGATGTTGTAGCTGACGGCGGCCCGGCGATCCAGCGGCACGGTCTGGGCCTGGATCCCGAGATACGCCCTCCGGACGCGCCCCTCCCGGATTAACTGCGACGCGACCCACTTCGCCGTGTTCACCGGAATGGCGAACGAGATGCCCTGCGTTCCCGCGATCACGGCCGTGTTGATTCCGATGACCTCGCCTTGGAAGTCGACCAGCGGTCCCCCGGAGTTGCCGGGATTGAGGGCCGCATCCGTCTGCAGCACGTTGGCGATCAGGCGGCCGGTCTGCGCGCGCAGCGTCCGTCCCAGCGCGCTGATGACTCCGGCGGTGACCGTGGCCTGGAATCCCAGCGGATTCCCGATGGCGATCACGAGCTGCCCGACCCGAAGGCGAGATGAGTCTCCGAGGCTGGCGACGGGCAGCCCTCCGTCCAGCACCCGGATGACCGCCAGGTCACTGTGCGGGTCGTCGCCGATGACCTGCGCGGCCAGGTCACGCCCATCTTGGAGATGGACCCGAATGCGGTCGGCCCCGGCCACGACGTGGCTGTTGGTCAGCACGTAGCCATCCGGTGCGATCGCGACACCGCTGCCCGCGCCGTGGAGTTCGGGCAGTCCCCGGCGCTGCAGACGCTCCGGCGCGCGGCGGGACAGGCCGACGCTGACCACGGCCGGTCCGACGCGTTCGACCGCGTGGACGACCGCCCGCGAATACGCATCCAGGGCTTCGCCCTCCGCCGGCGTGGCGGCGGTGGGGCTGGGCCCGGTCGTCGGGCTCTGGACGTCGATGTCGTAGAGTACCTGCGCCATGCGCATCCTAAAGAACGCCTCCTGGTCTCGAGATCCTTTGCGGCACCGTCTTATTCGGGATAACCGCGGCCGCAGCGGAATTGATTCCCGGGAGGGGGGCCGCCATCTCCGACGAAGTCTATGCAATCTTCTAGGGGAGGACCAGGCATGTCCGAGACCGCGTCGTACGTCGCATACTTGAAGAAGGTCCCGATCTTCGACACACTCCCGGCCGGCGAGCTGGAGTTCATCGCCCGATCGCTCAAAGAGCGTGTCTACGATCCGGGGACGGCGATCGTCAAGCAGGGCGATCCGGGCCTTGGGTTCTTTCTGATCAGGCAGGGGCGGGTGGAAGTCACCCACAACGGGCACCGCATCCGCGACCTGGGGACCGGTGAGTTCTTCGGCGAGATGGCGCTCATGGAGGAGCGCAAGCGCACGGCGACGGTCACCGCCAAAGAGCGCACGACCTGTCTTCAACTGGTCCGGTGGGACTTCCGGGCGCTCTTGAAAGAGAACCCCGACATGGCGGTTAGGATGCTCGAGGTGGTCGTGAAACGCCTACGGGACCATCCCGCCGAACACGAACTCGATTGAGCCGGCTGAGCGTCCGCGGTCTTCACCGCGCGATACTCACAGAAAACGACCGAGGGAGGCCGGGCGTGGCCTCCCTCAACCAGGCGGCACGTTCTGGACCGCTTGCTCGATCAGTCAGTCCACCTCGCCCGTGGACTAGCCGAGCAGCTTGACGTTCGCGGCCTGCGGACCCTTCTGGCCCTGCACGACCTCGTATTCAACCTTCTGTCCCTCGTTGAGCGTCCGATAGCCTTCGGACTGAATCGCGGAATAGTGGACGAAGACATCCTTGCCGCCTTCGTCAGGGGTGATGAAACCGTAGCCCTTCTCAGCGCTAAACCACTTCACAGTCCCACTCGGCATGCCTTCCCCCACCTCTTTCATTGAGTGCCGTCCACCGCCGCCGCCTGACCGCACCTCCGCACTG
>JBQTJP010000248.1:0-10040 GCA_052386995.1 Armatimonadota bacterium | reverse complement strand
GTGAACTCCTGCCCGTCGTGGAACCGGACACCGCGGCGCAGTTGGAACTCCCACGTCGAGGGATCGGTCGAGCGCCAGCGCTCGGCCAGGGCGGGCTGAAACTTCTTGGCCTGCGGATCCCACGTGACGAGTGTGTCGTAGAGATGGCGGCCCAGGATGATCGAGATGCGCTCGGCCGCGGCGCTCCCATGCGCATCGGCGGAGACGATGCGCTGAGGGTAGGCGATCCGGAGCGTGCCCGGCGGGGCGGCGGGGCCGGCCCCTCCGACGCCCGTCCCACTCACCAGTGCCAGCATGATGGCCGCGAGCTGCACGAATCGCCGTGGCATGTGTTCACGCCCCTCCGTATCGGTGTCGCTGCGCCTACAGGCTACGCTACCCGCGTGAGCCGCTCCTTCACAGGAGCGCGTCTGGGTCCGGGAGAAGTTCCTGCGTCCGTGGCCGTGCGACCGTGTTGATCGATTTGACCGCGGCGTTTCGCCGCGAGTATCCAGATGGAGTCTTCGGCGCCCTGGTCGTCCGCGGCTGCCCAAACCGACCCCGCGCGCTGCGGCTCGACCCCGAGAAGCGCGCGGTCGAGGCACGCCTCCGTGAGCGGTTCACGCTCCAGACGATCGATGCCGACCCGACGGCGCGCGCGTATGCGGGACACTTCCGCAGGTACGGCACCCGCTACCCCGTGGTGCATCAGGTCAGGGCGATCCTTCAGGGACGCTCGATCGAGAGCCCGTCGGCCCTGGTCGAAGCCATGTTCACCGCGGAGGTCGACAGTCTGGTGCTGACATCCGGGCATGATCTCGAGAGCCTGGCGGGGCCGTTGCGCGTCGACGTGGCGCAGGAGGGCGACGTCTATACGAAACTGGCGCTGAAGGAGCAGACCGTTCGGCAGGGTGACATGGTCGTCCGCGACGCAGAGGGAATCATCGCCTGCGTGCTGCACGGGCCGGACCATCGCACGCGCCTGAGGGAGGAGACGGCGGCGGCGCTCTTCGGTGCGTGGTGCCCGGTGGGCATGGCGGCCCCGGCCGTCGGAGCCCATCTGGAATCGCTCGCGGCGCTTGTGCGTCGGGAGTGGCCGCAGGCGCAGATCGACCCTCCGCGCATCCTGAGCGTCGCGCCATTGCTACAATAGACCCATCGTATGCCCGCAAACCTGACGCCCGACTATCTGGCGGCCGATCGCAAGTTCAAGGCGGCGACGACTCCCCAGCAGAGGCTGGCGGCCCTCGAGGAGATGCTCTCGACGATCCCCAAGCACAAGGGGACGGAGAAGATGCAGGCCGACCTCAAGCGCCGCATCGCCAGGCTGCGCGAGGAGACGCAGCGCCGCAAGGGCGCGGCGCGAAGCCTTCCTTTTTATCATGTCGAGCGCGAGGGCGCGGGGCAGATCGTGCTCGTCGGCGCGCCCAACACGGGCAAGTCTTCGATCCTCGCCGCCCTCAGCAATGCCACCCCCGAGGTCGCCGACTATCCTTTTTCGACCCGCGTGCCCATATCGGGCATGGCCGCGTACGAGGACGTGCAGATCCAGCTCGTCGATCTGCCGCCGATCAGCCCGGAAACCGAAGCATGGCTCTACGCCATCATCCGGGGCGCGGACGGCGCGCTCGTCGTCGTGGACCTCGCTGCGCCCGACATCCTGGAGTCCACCGACCGGCTGCTGGCGCTGCTGGCGGCGGCCAACGTCGATCTGCTTCCGGCCGGCTCGCCGGCCGGGCGGTCGCGCGGTGCGCGCGAGGTACCGGCAGCGTACGTGGCGGCCAAGCTCGATGCCTCCGACGCCCCGGCGGCACTCGAGGCGTTCAAGGAGTTCTATGGCGGCCGGCTGCCGCTGCTCCCGATCTCGGCGGAGCAGGGGACCAACCTCGGCGAGCTACGCCGGATGATGTTCGACATGCTCGGCGTGATCCGCGTCTACAGCAAGAAGCCCGGCAAGAAGCCCGACCTCAGCGTCCCGTACGTCGTCCGGCGCGGCACCTCCGTGCTGGAGGCCGCGGCGGTCGTCCACAAGGACTTCGCCGAACGCCTCAAGTATGCCAGGGTGTGGCGGCGAGGTGGGGAGATCGAGGGGCAGATGATTGGACGGGAGCATCCGTTGGAAGACGGCGACATCCTTGAACTTCATGCCTGAGTCGAAAAGAGCATACAAGACACGAGGGCGGTAAGCACCCGCCCTCGCGCGCACCACGATTGGGCCCGTGCCCTTGCTGCTACATCGGCTGCGTTGACTGCGGGCGGGGCTCCCAGAGGAACAGCACTGTGCCCTGATTGTCGGCGAACGAGGCCCACCAGCCCATGTTTGGTATTTCTGTCTTTGGCTTCAACACTTTGCCGCGGGCGGCCTTGATCTCCTTGAGCTTGGCGTCGAGGTTGTCCACCCCGATGTAGGCTTGCACGACCGGCTTCGTGGGAACCTTCTTCACCTTGTAGATACCGCCGCCGGTGCCGCCGTCGGCCCGAAAGAGGGTGTATTCTTTCCCGAAATCCGTAAAGTTCCAGCCGAACACTTTGCCGTAGAAGACCTTCGCTCGCTTCAGGTCCTTGGTTGGAATCTCCACGTGCACAAACCCAGCCACGGCTTCCCCACCTCCGCTCGATTGTGTCTACCGGTGCGAAGGGAGGAATTCGCTGGCGCCGGCATCGCTTCCTGGCGGTCAGCGCAGGAATGAGCGGATATGCTCGATCAGGCGGATAATCAACCCGGCGGACACGCCAATCAGCCCGATCGAGATGCCGGCGAACAGGAAGCCGGCGACCATGAAGGCTGCATCCTTGTTGATCAGGCTCATGCCCAGCAGCATGACCGAGATGGCGGGCAGCGTGTTCAAGAGGGGGAAGGGGCCCAGCAGGATCACGCCCATGAGCAGGACTACCACGCCGACCAGCCGCAGGCTGAGGCGGTCCTCGAGCCAGATCCCCCGTGGCCTCGACATCCGCTCAACCGCGCGAATGATCGGCACGCCGCGCCGGCGCAGGATCTCGAGGGTGTGGCTCGAGAGCACGTGATCCCGCAGCCGCTGCGGCACCCACGGCCGGGTCGCGCCGGACAGCATCTGGACTGCGAACATGGCATAAATGGGACCGACGATCGTCGAGGATCCCGGGGGCAAGAAGGGGATGAGCATCGGCAGGCCCAGGATGAGCATGAGCAGGCCGAACCCACGCTCCGCGGTACGGTCGAGGAGATCGCCCACCCGCATGGGCTGCGCCCCAGCCTCGTTGAGGATGCCCTCGATAACCTGGGAGAGCGGAATGTCCTCGACGTGTCCGCCGGCCGGCTCCACGCTCACCATCCGTTGCCTGCCATCAGCCCAGTTTCATGCGCGGATCGAGCGCATCACGGAGCCCGTCCCCCAGCAGGTTGAAGGCCAACACGGCGAGGAAGATCGCGATGCCGGGAAACGTGGCGATATACCATGACGAGAAGAGATAGGTCTGGCCATCCGCCAGCATCGTCCCCCATTCCGGGGTGGGCGGTTTGACGCCCAGCCCGAGGAATCCCAGCCCCGCGGCAGTCACGATAGCTGTGCCCAACTGCAGGGACGATTGGACGATGAGCGGCGCCAGGGAGTTGGGGAGGACGTGGCGCACGATGATCCGGCCCGCGGAGGCGCCCAGCGCGTGGGCGGCCTCCACGTACGTCTGCGCCCTGATAGAGAGCGCAACACCCCGCACGAGACGCGCATACACCGGGGCCGTGGCCAGGCCGATCGCCACGACGACATTCGGGATTCCTACGCCCAACACCGCGATCAGGGTCAGGGCGAGCAGGAATCCCGGGAAGGCCAGCATCAGATCCACCAGCCGCTGCACCGCGATGTCAATCCCTCCGCCGTAGTATCCGGAGATCAGGCCCACCGGTACCCCCAGGGCCGCGCTGAACCCGACCGCCAGGATGCCGATCAGGAATGAGACACGCGCCCCGTAGACCACGCGGGTGAACAGATCCCGGCCGAGCTGGTCCGTGCCCAGGATGTGTGCGGGTGACGGGGGCTGCAGCACGCGCTCGAAATACGCCTCGCCGGGGTCCTCTGAGAACAGCCATGGCGCCAACAGCGCCGCGAGCACCAGCAACGCGATCACGACCAGTCCGACCACGGCCGTCCGGTGACGGGCCAGCCGGCGCCAGACGCCGGGCCTGGCGCGGACCTCGACCTCGGATGCCCACCTAACCGTAGTGGATACGCGGGTCGACATAGGCGTAGAGCAGGTCGACGGCCAGGTTGACCAGCGCGAACAGCCCGGCAAACATCAGGACAACGCCCTGAATCACAGGATAATCTCGGCTCGAGACCGAGTTGACCAGCAGCCGGCCGATGCCCGGCCAGGCAAAGACGGTCTCCGTGAGAATGGCGCCGCCCAGCAGCGCGCCAAACTGCAGCCCGATGACCGTGATCACGGGAATGAGCGCGTTCTTCAGCGCATGATGCAGCGTCACCGCCTGGTCCCCTGCGCCCTTCGCGCGCGCCGTGCGGATATAGTCCTGGTTGAATGTTTCCAGCAGGCTGCTGCGCGTCATTCGGGCGATAATGGCGATCGACACTGCCGCCAGCGCAATCGTCGGGAGGATGACGTGGGCCGGCGTCCCGTAGCCGCCCGCGGGCAGCCAGTGCAGATAGACCGAGAAGAGGAGCATGAGCATGAGCCCGAGCCAGAACACCGGGATCGAGACGCCGAACAGCGCGACGCCCATGACGGCGTAGTCCAGCGCGGAGTATTGCCGCGTTGCCGACACGATGCCGGCCGTCATCCCGATGACAGCGGCCAGCACAATGCTGGAGATGGCGAGCAGCACCGTGGCCCGCAGGCGGCTCGAAATCTCTTCGGCGACCGGCGTGCGCGTGACCGCGGATGCGCCCAGGTCCCCCCGCGCCAGGCGCCGCAGGAAGATGCCGTACTGGACATGGATCGGCCTGGTCAGGCCGAGTTCGACCCGCAGCCGGGCGACCTCGTCCTCGGACGCCAGGATGCCGGCGATCAGTCTGGCCGGATCGCCTGGTATCAGCCGCACGAGAAAGAAGACGATCAGCGTGACGCCCAGTAGCGTGGGGATCATGAGCCCCAGGCGGCGCACCACGTAAAGGCCGAGGGCAGACATTCAACGTATCCCGCGCGCGCAGTTGAGGGGGTCGCAGCCGCGCGCGGCCGCGACCCCCGACCGTGACGGACTAGCTACTTCCACGTAGCGCAGTGAGGTGAGTTTCGTGGCTCGGCATTTGCTCCGCACGTCGCGTCCCACTTCTCGATGGGATTGATGACCACGCTTTCCAGATTCTTCACGGTCACCACGTACCACTTCTGGCTCCAGAGGAAGACCCACGGCGCGTCGTTCCAGACCAGCGTCTGGGCCTCCTTGTAGATGGTCTTGCGCCTGTCGGGACTGATCTCCGACCGTGCCTGCGTCAGCAGATCATCGACCTTCGGGTTCTTATAGAACGACGGCGCCAGTCCGCCGGGCGGTGCCTGAGAGGAATGAAATTGCCCGTAGAGCACGCCGTCGCAGTCGAGCACGGGCCACGCCCATCCGAGCACGATCATCTGGACACGCGTGCGATCGACCGGCTGGGTGATCGTCCCGACGTAGGTCGGCCAGTCCATCGTGCTGAGATTGACCCGGACGTTGACGTTGCGCAGCTGGGCGGCCACGCCCTGAGCGAACTGGAAATCCTGAATGTACCGGCCCGTGGGGGCGAGGAAGTTGACCTCGAACCCGTCCTTGAATCCCGCTTCGGCCAGGAGCTGCTTGGCCTTGATGGGATTGAAGGGATACCCGCCCTCCTGGACCTTGTGGTATCCGAACATCATTGACGGACACGGCGAGTCGACCGGCGTGCCCAGATCAAACAGGATGCTGGCCAACAGAGCCTTTTTGTTGACGGCATAGTTCATGGCCTGGCGCACCCGCGGATCCTTGAATGGGCCCCACTGGGTGTTCATGATCAGGAAGATGACGCGGTCGCTCGGCGCCTCGACGACGGTGACGCGGGGATTCTTCCGGAGGCCCTTGACGTCCGGCGCGGGCGGCAGCATGGCCATGTGGACGTCACCGGCCAGGACCTGCGCCAGCCGTGTGCCCGCGTCCGGCACAACGCGGAACAGGACTTCATCGAACTGTCCCTTCTTCCCCCAGTAGTTGTTGTTGCGCTCGGCCAGGATGGAATCCCCGCGACGCCACTCCTTGAAGGCATACGGACCTGTCCCGCCTCCTGTCGGCGCGGCGGTCCACCGGTCGCCGGCTCGGGCGACGGCCGCCGGGGAGACGATGGCCGCCTGCGTCGTCGAGAGGCCCCCCAGGAATGAGGGCGACGGTTGCTTCAGCGTGATTCGCACGGTCGCGTCGTCGACGGCGTCGACGGTGTTTATCGGCGTATAGAAGAACCTGATCCCCACGCGGATTCGGGGATCGAGCAGCCTCTCCAGGGTCACCTTCACGGCCGCGGCGTTCAGCGGAGTCCCGTCGTGGAACGTGACGCCCCGGCGGAGCGTGAACGTGTAGGTCAGGCCGTCGCGAGAGATCTGCCATCGCGTCGCCAGGCGCGGCACAAACTCATTCTTGGTCGCGTCGTAATCGACCAGTGTCTCGAAGAAGTAGTCGGCCATGTTCGCGACGGTCGTAGTCGTCTGCTGAGCGGGATCCAGCGTGTCGGCGTCGATGCCGACCGCTATGCGCAACTGCCTGGGCACCGCCTGCGCGGTGACCGGCCCATCCTGGAACGAGAACATCGCGGCCACCAGCACCAGGCCGATGCTGGCCCGAAGGATACGTCTGCTCACCCGACTCCCCCCTTATGCGATTTCGTGAAGCCGAAGATTGGAAGAACACTACGGCACCACCCCGCAGTTCCCTCCCGCCGGGCTCTTTACGCGCGGCGGCAGGAGGCGCCCGCGGCTTCTCGAAGGAGCGTGCATGCGTAGCGCGATAGCCATCGTGGGCGCGGTGCTCGTGACGCTGACTCTGGTGCCCGCGGCAGGCGCGCAGGACGCTGCTACGACCGCCACGATCGCGAAGAACCTCGCGGAGAACATCCTCGGCAAAGGCCAGGTGCGTTCGAGCCGCATCACCAACGACGGCCGGCGGCTGGAGATCGTGTGGGAGTCCGCGACGTTCAAGCCCGCCAACCCGCGCGACCATACGCGGGATCTGCTGCGGGTCGAAGCCGAGTTTGCCGCCGCGTCGATCTTCCGCGTCCTCACCAACGTCCGTGAAATGCAGTTCGGGATTGTATTGGGAAAGCGGTCGCTCGCCACCGGATCGGCCAGCCGCGAACGGCCACTCCTGGTAACGTACGCGAGCGATCTGGGCGGATAGACCGCGGGGGGCTTCTCCCGGGACTCAGACGCGCGCGAGGGCGGCCGTTCGGCCGCCCTCGCTGTGTCTCGACGTTACGCCTGTGCTACGGTGATCCTGCCGCCTGCACGAAGAACGCGCCCGTGTGTCCACGCGACGCGTGGTCGAAGATGCTGCACAGGATCGCAAACGATCCACGCCCCTTCGCGACGAACTCGATCTCGGCGGACTTCCCGGGGTCGAGAGCGATCCATTTGCGATCTTCACTGATCCCCTGCCGCCCGTCTCCGCGGACGGTCAGATTGATCTCCAGCCAGAAACGCGAGGACAGGTTGTGCACCATGCGCGGCCCGGCGTTCGTCAGTTTGAGGACGACCGTGTCGCCTTCGTTGAATCGGATCTGGTTCGGCTCGTACTTGTACTCGGACATCGTGACCTCGATCATTCGCCGCGCCGGCGCCTGCGCCGGCACCGCCTGCGCCATCCCCAACGTGATCGCGACGAGGAGCACGCCAATTGCGAGCGGTCGATATCGCATGACGCTGCCTCCGTCAATCTACCCTGAAGTATCTTACCGCGGCGCCGGTGCGATGAAGAACGCGCCGGTCATGCCGACGGTGGCGTGGATGAAGACGCTGCAGATGATCGCGGCAGAGCCGCGTCCCTGCGCAACGAACTCGACCTCGGCCGATTTCCCGGCGTCAAGTTGCACCAACTTGCGCTCCTCCTCGACCGCCTGCCGAGCGTCGCCCCGGACCGTCAGGGGAATGTTGTTCCAGTAGCGCGAGGCGATGTTGTGCGGGAAGCGGGGGCCGGCGTTCCGCAGCCTGATGACGACCGTCTCACCCTCATTGAAGGTGATCTGGTTCGGCTCGAACTTGAACTCCGACAGGGTGACCTCGATCACCCGGCGTACCTGCGACTGCGCGGGCACTCGCGTGGCCATCCCGAGCGTGATCACGACGAGCAGCAAACCCACAAGCACCGACCGGTGTCGCATATCGTCCCCTCCCGCGATGTGGACTCTCAGATGTGTCCCTTGGATTCGCCCCCGAACGCACCGATCCTTTGTACACATATACCACGTGTACAGACGTATCACGGCGCACGTACGTTCCCTCGGGCGCCCGGCGAACGCCGCCAAGCCGCTCCTCACAGGAAATCCTCCGTCTAGCAAGAAGCAGAGCGCCACGTGCTCTCATTCGGGGAAGGAGGAAGCCCGTGCAGGGGAAAGCCACATTCTTCAAGCACCCCATTCATCCCATCCTCGTTCCGTTTCCCATAGCGTTCTTTGCCGGCTCTGTGGTGGCGGATGTCATCTTTTTCTTCACGACACGTGACTACTGGACGCGTGTGGCTTCCACGCTCATCGGATTCGGTCTGGTCGCCTCGGTGGTGGCGGCGATCTTCGGGTACCTGGATTACTCGTCGGCGCTGATGTCGCCGCGCGCAAAGCAGATGGCCACGACCCACATGTATCTCAACCTGGGCGTCACCGTGCTGTTTTTCATCGATTTCCTCCTGCGCAGGCGCAACCCGGAGGCACCCCTCGCCTACCTCCTGTCGTTGGTGGGCATCGTCGGCCTGGCGATCTCAGTATGGTTGGGCGGGGTGCTGGTGTTCGAAGAGCGCGTCGGGGTTGCGGAAGATGTCCCAAGCTTAGGACCGAGGCCGTCGCCTCCCCCGGGCCCAAGCATCCGCTGATCGCGTCCCACACGGTGCCCTAGCGACCGATCGCGCTACGGGGCGACGATCTGGTTGCGCAGGACTCCGATGCCGTCGATCGAGGCTTCGACCACGTCTCCGTGACGCAGCCACGGCGGCGGGGTCCGGCCCATCGCGACCCCCTCGGGCGTGCCGGTTGCGAGGATATCCCCCGGCTCGATCGTCATGCCGGCCGACAGCACCTCGATGAGCTGCTTGACGGTAAACACCATGCTCCGGGTCGAGGCGTCCTGCCGGACCTCACCGTTGACCGTCATGCGAAGCCGCAGGTTCTGTGGATCGGGGACGGCCGAGCGATGGATGACCGCCGGCCCCAGCGGCGCAAATGTGTCGAGCGACTTGCCCTTGAACCACTGCTCGTGCCGCCGCTGCAGGTCGCGCGCCGTGATGTCGTTCATGATCGTATAGCCGAAGACGTAGTCGAGCGCGCGCTCGACAGGAATGTCCCGGCCGCGCTTGCCGAAGATCACCGCGAGCTCGACCTCGTAGTCGAGTGCGCGGGTCACGGTGTGATGCACCACCGGCGCATCGGGTCCCACCACGCAGGTCGGCGGCTTGGTGAAGAACACCGGCACCGTCGGTACAGCGCTCCCGCTCTCCTTGGCGTGCTCGGCGTAGTTGCGGCCCATGCAGAAGATGTTCTTCCGGGGTCGCGGGATCGGCGCCAACAAACGCACCCGGGGCGCCGGAATGACCACGCCGCGTGCCTGTTTGGTCCCGAGCAGGCGACGACCCAGATTGACGGCCGCGCGGGCCGACGCGAGGGAGCCACGCTCGATGAACGACAGGAGGTCGTCGGGAATCTCCCCCGCCGGCGCGCGCCGCCCGCGCCCCGACGTCCCGCGGGGGCGCCTGCGAGACTGCGCCAGCCGTTCGGCCAGCGGCGCGTACAGGAACACGTGCTCACCATCGAGGATACCGAGCCGGGCCTGCCGCCCGGCCTGCACGGTCACGAATCGCATGCTCCAACCTCCGCGCGGAAATCGCTGCGAGAGATTCCCGCTGGGGCGGCGTTCTCCTTGCGACC
>JBQTJP010000247.1:0-32531 GCA_052386995.1 Armatimonadota bacterium | reverse complement strand
AGAAACATCGCGCCGAACTTTCCCGCGCCGATGAGCGCGACCCTCAGAGCGTGCCCGCCGTGCGCACGCGACTGGAGGAGGTGGAGGAGGGAAGCCGTAGCAGTCACTAGCGAGAGGATACACGATGGCCTGGAAGCATCCTGCACTGCTCTGGCTCCTGCTGGCCCTCGGTGGACTGCTCGTCACCTACCTCTCCACCTTCAGGCGCATACCCGCTCGAGGGGCGGTGCGTTTTCCGACCTGGGCCGCAAGTGAAGCGGCAGCACACGCGGGACGGATCCACCGGCATCTTCCAGCGGGTATCTTCATGCTGGCGGTGGCGGTCGCCCTGATAGGCGCCGGCGGCCCCATGGTCCCGTGGCCGGTGCCGACCGGGCGGCCGGTCGTGCTGATCATCGACGTCAGCCGCAGCATGGAGGAGACTGATATTCCGCCGAGCCGCATCGAGGCGGCCAAAACGGCGGCTCTGGAATTCGCGAATCGGCTCCCGCACTCGACCCGGGTTGCGCTGGTGAGTTTCGGTAACTACGCCACGCTCGTGATTCCGCTTACGCCGGATCGGGCCAGGCTGCGGGAGGGGATCCGCGGTCTGACCACGCAACTGCGCACGCAACTCGGCACCGGGTTGATGGAAGGCGTCCGCGCCGTGACAGGCGAGGGCGGTGCGGGTCTGGCGCCGGGGCCGGCGACCCCGGCGGGGCACGCCGCCGCGGTTGCGGTGCTGCTGTCCGACGGGCGCGCGAGCGACGGCGTTCCACCACTGGAGGCCGCGGAGGAGGCGCGCCGCAGGGGCGTCCGCGTATACACGGTCGGCGTGGGCACGGCGGCCGATCCCAGGACGTTCCGAAGCGGCTATTGGGGGGTGCTCGATGAACCGACGTTGCAAGCCATCGCGGACCAGACAGGTGGCCGGTACTTCCGCGCGGCGTCTTCCGCGAGATTGAGCGAGATCTACCGCGACCTCGCCCAGGCCATTGGATGGGAGCGGCGTCCCACGGAAGCCACCGCGGCGCTGGGGGCGATGGCGATGCTGCTCCTGGTGGCATCTCTGCTCCTGCGATACCGGGCGTATCTGATCCATTGACCGATTGGGAAAGCGTGGCCGCGATACCCGCGCAGGATACTGGGGAGCCGCGGGGAAGGGGGACTCGCCGTAAGTGGCGACTCACAAGGAGGAGGAGATGATGACAGTGCGACCTGACAGCAGAGTCGCTCTGTGGTCCCTTGCTGTGGCGGTGCTCGCTGTGGCGCTTGCGTGGCCCGCGAACACGACGTGGGGGCAGGGCAAAGATACGCTCGTCATCGCCCTCCCGATCGAGGTGCCGTCGGCCGACACACACCTGGCGATCGGCCTGCCGGCGATTGGGATGGCCGCACAGATTTCCGACACGCTGGTCGCGCTGGATGAGCGAGGCCGGGTCATACCCTGGCTGGCCGAGTCCTGGACCGAAGAGGATGGCGGCCGGTCTCTGGTCTTCAAGATCCGGAACAACGTGAGCATGCACGACGGCCGGACGCTGACCGCCGAGGACGTCGTCTTCAGCATCGATCGGTATCGCAAGGTCTCGATCGGTCGCTCCTCGCTCGCCCCGGTCGAGAGCGTGACGGCGCAGCCGGGTAACCGCGTGAAGTTCACTACGAAGGCGCCATTTGCGCCGCTGCTGCGGACCTTCACCTACCAGTCCATCGGGATGTTCAGCAAGGCGGCCATCGAGAAGGCGGGCAGCGACCAGGAGTTTGCCAAGCAACCGATCGGTCCCGGGCCATATAAGTTCGTCCGCCTGATCCGAGGGGATCGCATGGAGCTAGAGGCCTTCGACCAGTACTGGGCCGGCAAGCCCAAGATCCGGCGCGTGGTCGTGCGGTACGTGCCCGACATCAGCGCCCGCGTCGCGGCCCTGGAGACAGGCGACGTGGATGTCATCCACGACTTCACGCCGCAGGACGCCCAGCGCCTCAAGAACGATCCCAACTTCGTCTTCATCAACCCGCCGTCTGCCGGGTTCATCCGGTTCAACATGAACACGCAGCGGCCGCCGTTCAACGACATTCGTGTCCGCCAGGCCATGGCGTACGCCATCGACCGTGAGTCGATCGTCAAAGAGATCTTCAAGGGGCTGGCCAAGGTGTCGCGCTCGCTCGTGCCGGCCAATGCCTTTGGATACGTCGAGACGTACGATATCTACCGCTACAATCCTGACAAGGCGAAGCAGCTGCTGCAGGAGGCGGGGATGCCGAATCTGACGTTCTCGCTCTCGTACGGGGCCGGCCGCTATCTGATGGACAAGGAAGTCATCGAAGCCGTGCAGGCGCAGATGTCGAAGGCCGGTATCACGGTGAGGATCACTCAGATGGAATGGGGGCAGTACTCTGCCATGCTGCGGGTGCCGTTTGACCGGAATCCCGCCCAGATGAGCCTGACCTGGTGGCGGACGGTGAACGGCGACGCCGACAACGCGATCGGCATCTACACACGGGCCGAAACTCCGCCGCGAGGGAACAACGTGCCCTTCTACGTGTCGGACGAGTTCGAACGGCTCTACGCCGCGCAGCAGATCGAGACGAATGCGGACAGACGGCGGGCGATGATCCGCTCGATGCAGCAGGTGCTCATGCACGACCTGCCGGCCGTCCCCATGTATCAGCAGCCGATCTTCTGGGCCACGCGAAAGAACGTGAACGGCTACGCGAAGAAGGTGACCTCCCTGAGCACAACCTGGCCGCTCCACGACGTGGAGTTCAAGTAGCGCTGCGATAGGCGGTTGAACGTGGGGAGGACGGGCGACCGGTGAGAGAGTATCTCACCCGGCGCGCCCTCATCGCGATTCCCAGCCTGCTCGCGGTGACGGTGCTGATCTTTGCCGCGCTGCGCACTGTTCCCGGCGACCCTGCCCTGCTGCTCGCCGGTGACTTCGCTACGCCGGAGACGCTGGCGGAGCTGCGCGCGAAGTGGGGTCTGGACCGGCCGCTACCCGTTCAGTACGCGGTCTTTCTGTCGCGTCTGATCCGGGGAGATCTCGGCGACTCGATCGTCAGCGACCTTCCGGTGCGGGACGAGATCCTCCAGCGGTTTCGCGTCACTGTGGTATTGGCATTCGCCGCGATCGGCGTCGCTCTGCTCATTGGCCTCTCGACGGGCATCCTGGGCGCCACGCGCCCCTACACGCTCTGGGATTACGGCAGCATGGTCGTCGCCATGACCGGGGTCTCGACCCCGATCTTCTGGTCGGGGATGCTCCTGATCTTGCTGTTCGCCGTCATGCTCGGGTGGCTGCCGAGCGGGGGTGTGGGATCATGGCAGGGTTACATCCTACCCGCGGTCAGCCTGGGATTTTTCGCCGCGGGCATCATCGCGCGGCAGACCCGGTCGGCGATGCTCGACGTCTTGCGGCAGGACTACGTGCGGACCGCCAGGGCCAAGGGTCTGCACGAGCGCCGCGTCATCGACCGGCACGCCCTGCGCAACGCCTTGGTCCCGGTGGTCACGATTGTCGGCCTGGAGTTCGGCCGCATGCTCGGCGGCGCCATCCTGACCGAGACGGTCTTCAGCCTGCCCGGACTCGGCAGCTTCCTGATCGTGTCCATCTCGAAGCGCGACTACCCGGTCGTGCAGGGGATCGTATTGTGGCTGGCGCTCGCGTTCGTCGTCATCAACATGCTCGTCGACGTGGTCTACGCGGCGCTGGATCCGCGGATCCGGTATGCGTGAGGTCGCCGTTGGGCGCGAATCGGCCATCCCGCCGGGCTCGGTCCCTGCGGCCGGCCGGACCGCGGCGTCGCTGGCCTGGCGCCGGTTCAGACGACACCGCGGCGCGCAGGTGGGCCTGGGGGTGGTGCTGCTGTTTGCGCTGCTGGCCGTCTTCGCCCCGCTCGTCGCGCCCTACAGCCCCACCGACGCCGCGCTCGCGCAGCGCCTGACTCCACCGTCGCGTCTCCACTGGCTGGGTATGGACCAGCAGGGCCGGGATCTGCTCTCCCGGATCCTCTACGGTGGACGGATCTCGCTCGTCATCGGCCTGATCGCCGTCGGCGTCGCCGGATCCATCGGCCTGCCCATCGGCGCGATCGCGGGCTACCGCGGTGGATGGTTAGGGTACACTCTCATGGCGGCGATCGACGTTCTCCTCTCATTCCCGGCGATCCTGATCGCCATCGTCATCGTGGCCCTCGCCGGCCCGGGTATCCGGAACGCGATGATCGCGATCGGCATCGCGCAGATGCCCGCCTATGCGCGCCTGATGCGCGCGGAAGTGGTCCGCCTGCGCTCGGAGGTGTTCGTGGAAGCGGCGCGCGCGATCGGCCTGCCGGAGTGGCGCATCCTGGTCCGGCACGTCTTTCCCAACGCTGCCGGCCCGCTGATCGTGCAGTCCACGCTGAATCTGGCGGGCGCGATTCTGTCTGCGGCCTACCTCGGGTTCCTGGGTCTGGGCGCCCAGCCGCCCGCCCCGGAATGGGGCGCGATGCTCTCCGACGGCCGGACGTACCTGCGCACGGCACCGCACGTGGCAATCTACCCGGGCCTGGCGGTGATGCTGGTGGTGCTGGGTTTCAACCTGTTCGGCGATGGGCTGCGCGATGCGCTCGACCCGAGGGCCACGCAGCGGTAAGAGAGGAGCATGTGAGATGGCGTTGCCGCAAGAAGTCGCGGATGTCATCGGCCTCGACCGGAGTGTGTATCTCCAGATCGACATGCAGCGCCGGCACGTCGATCCGAGCGTGGGCTATCATCTGATTGACCCGGCGAAAACCGCGGGGATCGTGACCGCGGCGCGGGGCGCCCTCGAAACGGCGCGTGCGGCCGGCATCCCGATCGTGCACGTGGCTACCCACTCACGCCGGCCCTCGCCGTGGGGGTTCGTCGACCACCGCAACCCATTCTGGGAATATCAAACCGGCAAGATCATCCCCGGCATGGGGAAGCCGCGTCAGAGCGGAAAGAACGTCGAGGGGTCGATCTACGCGGAGATCCTTCCGGACCTGGCGCCGCAGCGCGACGAGCCGGTGGTGATCAAGCGCCGCTACAGCGGATTCTACGGCACCGATCTGGAGAGCATCCTGCGGGGCCTTGGGGCCGAGACGCTGTTCATCTGCGGCGTGAATACCAACAACTGCGTCCTGGCCACGGTCTATGACGCCTTCAGCCGTGACTTCCGCATCGTGGTGCTGGCTGATGCCTGCGGATCGATGAACGGCGAGCAGTACCATCGGTTCGCCCTGCTGGAGATTGAAGCGGCGCTCGGGTTCGTGATGACTGCCGGGGAGTTCCGCGCGCTGGTTGAGCGGAAGCGCGCCGCCAGCACCCACGCGGCCGAGTTGAGGCCATGACGCCGCGCGATCTGCTCGATCCGCAGCTGCGGCACGCGTCACTGCTCAGCCTTTCCGAAGAGGCTGCCCGTGGTGTCTGTGTCTTCCCGGGACCGGGAATAATCGGTCTTACAGGGGAGCATGCGCACGTATCCAGTGGTGGCCGTTCTTGTGACCGCCGCGTTGCTTGCCGGCCCGTGGGCCGCGCGCGGTGGGCCCGCGCCGTCTGTCCCGGCCGAATACGCGGACCTCTACCCCGCGCTTGAAGCCAAGCTGAAATCCGCCGACACGTACATCACGCCCCGCTGGAACGGTTCCAAACACGATGGCGTTTTCAGCGCCGAGCTCCTTGTGGCGAACAGCAACCAGGGCGAGCAGCTCTTCCGTGACCAGACGTGGCAGGCGGTAACTTTGAACCTCGACAGGATGCACCCGCTGGGAGTCCGCGGGGTCAAGGTGGCCGTCAAGTACCCTATCCTCGTACCGACGTTTCCGCGGTCGGCGCAGTATCTCGAGTTCTACAAGCGGTTGAGTCAGGAGCTCAAGAGGCGGAACCTGAAATTTCTCGTGCAAATGACGGCGGGTTTTCGAGAGCCGGCGTTCAGCGTCTTGCCCGTGGCGACCTACTACTCAGGCCTGACCCTCGACCGATACAAGCAAGAAAAGCGGCAGATGGCGGAGACGATCATCCGAGAGATCCGGCCCGACTATTTGACGATCGAGAACGAACCGGGCACGCAGCAAGAAAACACCGGTCTCGTGTTCAGCGTCCAGAACGTGACGGAGATCGTGCAGCATGTCCTGAACGGTCTGAATCGTTCGGGCGTCCTGATTGGGGCGGGCTCCGGCACCTGGGATGACCTGGCCTACACGGAAAGCCTTGCGCGTACCGGGGTCGACTATATCGACATGCACATCTACCCTGTCAATCGCGACTTTCTTGTCGACCGGGCCTTCAAGATGGCCGAGATTGCACGGAGATCCAATAAGAAGCTGGTGCTGGGCGAGGCGTGGCTCTACAAAGCCCGGGACCACGAGCTTGCCGGCCAGGCGGTTGCCGCTGCACCCGCGCTCTTTGCACGAGACGTCTTCGGCTTCTGGGAGCCGCTCGATATCGAGTTCCTGACGTCGGTGGTGAAGCTCTCTCACTACCTGAAGATAGACTTCACGTCGTTCTTCTGGTCGCGGTACTTTTTTGGCTACGTCGAGTACGGCGAAGGCACCAGGTACCTCAGGCCCCCGGATCTCTTCAGGCGGGCCAACATGGAGGCGGCAAAGAGCATGCTGGCCGACCCGCCGCAGTTCACAAAGACCGGGCTGGCGTTCCAGAGGTTGATCAAGACGGGACCCTGAGGCGCAGCACTCGGCGCGGGTTCACGCACCGGGACGAGATATCTTCACCGTCATGGTCGCGACCGCACGGTCGCCGTCCGTTCCGCCAGGCCCGCCTTGATCTTCCCGAATGCCGCCGACGCCGCGGCGGCCAGGAGCCGCGTGTCGCTCCCCGCCGAGACAAACCTGAAGCCCTGATCGACCCGTTCCAGGACTTCGTCGGCGGTGCTCGCCATGTAGCCGGCCGCGATGTGGTGTCGCTCGGCGGCGCCGAGGATACGATCAACGGCGCGTTTGAACTCCGGGTCGTCGAACTGCCTGAAGAGATTGAGGTTCGCCGAGAGATCGTTGGGACCGATGAACAGTACGTCCACCCCTGGGACGGTTGCGATCGCATCGACATTCTCCAGGGCCTCAGCCGTCTCAATCTGGCAGATCACCAAGACCTGGTTGTTCCACCGGGCGAAGTAATCTGGGAGATCCATCCCATATCGGCTGGCCCGGGTTCCGGCGACGCCGCGAATTCCCTCGGGCGGGTACTTCGCCGCCGCCACGGCAGCCTGCGCCTGCTCCAGCGTGTTGACAAGCGGGACGACGACCCCGTACGCGCCGCGGTCCAGCGCCTTCTTGATGAGCGCATGGTCATTGGCGGCGACTCTGACTAATGGCACGACGTCGGTGCCATTCATCGCACGCAGCGCGTGCTCGACGGTTTCCCATTCCGCGGGACTGTGCTCCGTGTCGATCAGCAGCCAGTCCGGTTGGAAGCTGGCCAGCAGTTCAACAATTGAGGGGGAAGGCAGGCTGATCCACTGTCCGACGGTTGGCAGCCCGTCGGCGAGACGTAGCTTGACGGTGTTCTTCAGCATTCAGCCCACTCCCATCTTGTCGAGGATGGAGATACGCGCCGACTCCTCAATGATCAGATGGCCGGCTCCCTTGGGTCCGAGGAGATCGCGGATGCGGCGTACTGTCGCGTCGTCGACCCATGAACGAGGGAATTCCGTGGCGACGTATGCGAGCAGGCTGCGGAGCGAGACCGCATGATGCAGGAGTGGGAAGACCTCCGTGTGGCGGAGGCGGAGCAGACCCTGCTGCACGATGCTCTCGATCTTCCGCTGTGCCACCCGAAACCGCTTTCGCCCGCCCCTCAAGCCTCCGACGATCCGGCGCCGCTGGGGCGATTGCCACCAGATGGTGCGACGGTCCGGCGTTGGGCGAATATCGAGGAGCACCCCGTTCTTCCTCAGCACACGCCGTGCGTTGTGGAGGGCATGGACCATGCCCCGGGGGGCGATTCATCATAACGACCAGGAAAACACGGCCACGTCGAACGCCTCGTCCGGAAACGGAAGTGATTCGCCAGACGCCACCTCGAAGTCCACGCGGCCTTTCAGACGCGTCGGCAAGGCCCGACGAGCCCTGGCGATGTCCAGGCGCTCGGGGTCGATCGCGACCACGCTGCGGGCGCGCTCGGCGAGTGGCCTGGTCAGCCGTCCGTCACCACACCCGATCTCGAGCACTCGTTTCCCGGCGAGAGACACCAACCGGTCCAGGGTGGCAAGCTCGATACCCTCGGGATCCATTCTGGCGCCACGCATCTCGATCACCTGCGTGGTCCTTCGCCCGGACCAGAGGACCTCCTCCTATTGCGTGGTATCCTCCACGACGTTTGCCAGGGTCTCGTAGAGCGCCGCAAGGCGCCGCTCCGCCTCTTCGTAGCGCAGCCGCATGACTCTTGCGCGCTCGGGGTCGCGATAGAGCTCCGGATCGCCAAGCCACGCGGCGGCATCGTCCCGTTCGCGCTCGGCTGCCGCGATTTGTGCGGCGACCTGGTCGAATGTGGGAGTCGCCGCGGCCGCGCCGGCCCTCCCGCGCCTCGATGTTCGCGGCCCTGCCGCGGCTTGCGCTGTCCGCGCGCTTGCCGACTTGGGACGCGGCTCCTCACGACGCTCGCGGCGCTCCCGCAGTTCGTGGTACGTGCCGCGAAAGTCTTCGACCCCCCGGTCGTCAACCGTCAGGATGCGCGTGGCCAGCCGCTCGAGCAGGTAGCGGTCGTGCGTGGCCACAACCATCGTGCCGGGGAACTCCCGCAGTGCCGCCTCCAGCGCCTCGCGCGCGGGGATGTCGAGATGGTTCGTGGGCTCATCCAGCAGCAAGAGATTGGGCTCGTCCAGCAGCAACTTCGCCAGGGAAAGGCGCTGCCGCTCGCCGCCGGAGAGCATCCCCACGCGCCTGTGGACATCGTCGCCGCTGAACAGGAACCGGCCCAGATACGTGCGCGTCTGCTCTGGCGACATTGCGCGGTCGGCGAGGATCTCGTCCAGCACCGTCGCATTTCGATCGAGATCTTCGGCAGACTCCTGGGCAAAGTACCGGGGGTGGACACCGGATCCCAGCGTGACGATGCCCGATGTGGGGAAGTCCGTGCCTGCGACCAGCCGCAGCAACGTTGATTTCCCCGCCCCATTCGGCCCGAGCAGGCCGATGCGCTCGCCCCGTTGAATCTCCAGGTTGACGTCGCTCAGGACTTCGACGCTGTCGGCACCTGTGGGGTCCTCAAACCGCTTGCTAACGTGCTTCAGGCGCACGACCATCTGTCCGGAGCGTTTCACCGCACCGACCCGGACCCGCATCGCGCGCGCCTCGCGCGGCCGCTCGATCGCCGTGGCTTCGACGCGCGCCAGCATCTTCTCGCGGCTGTGTGCCTGCGCGGCGCGCCGGCCTGCCTTGTAGCGCCGGATGTACTCTTTGAGTTTCTCGACTTCCTCGAGCTGGCGCTCCCAAGCTTCGTCCCGCAGGCGCGCCTGCTCAGCTTTCAGCAGCGCGTATGTTGAGTACGACCCTGGATAGTCTTCGACCCGGCCGTCTTCCAGTTCGAGCGTGCGAGAGGTCACGGCGTCGAGGAGATAACGATCGTGGCTGACGACGATGCACGCGCCCGGGAACGAGGTGAGATAGGATTCCAGCCACTCGATCGCGGCGAGATCGAGGTGGTTCGTCGGTTCGTCCAGTAGCAGGAGGTCGGGTTCGGTGAGCAGCGCGCGGGCGAGTTCGGCGCGCACCCGCCACCCGCCGCTCAGGGCGCCGAGCGATCGCGCATGATCGGCCTCGCCAAACCCCAGGCCGGAGAGTACGATTTTCGCGCGTGTTTCCAGCCCGAACCCCCCTGCGTGCTCGAAGTGCTCCCGCACGCGCGCGTACTCGTCCATGGTGGTCTGGAGACGATCGACATCGCCGTGGACCTCAGGTGCGGCCATCAGATGCTCGAGTTCATGAATGCGGGCTTCCAGCGCGTGGAGGTCGGGCGCCGCGGCCAGCACGTGGGCCAGCACCGCGGTCTGTGGCGCTCCCTCTGGCGTCTGCGGCAGGTAGGCGAGACGCGCCCATCCGGCCAGGCTGATGCGGCCGCGGTCGGGGATGTCCAACCCGGCTAGCAGACGCAGCAGCGTCGTCTTGCCCGAGCCGTTGCGGCCGATGAGCGCGACCCGCTCCTTCGGCTCCTGACTGAAGGTCACGTCTCGGAGAATCTCCAGGTCGGCGTGGGATTTCCCGATGTCCGTGACGGTCAGGATCGGCACTGTCGGTCTCTCCTCTCAAAATCGAAACGGGTCGGAGCGATCCTCCGGCCCGTGCCGTCCTGCCGTTCGTTCATGGGTCCGTGTGTCCGGAATCACGCTCCCATTGGCTCGTCAGGGCATACGTCACCCTTTGCCGCGTGCTAGACGAGCAAAAGCGGAAGCGTCACACTACGCGCCTCCTTCGACTGCGGCCTCATCGTAGGCTGGCGCCGCGCGGGCTGTCAAGGCAGGCAGATAGGACCCTGCGGCCGGCCGACGCAAGCGGCTGCTTTATCGCACCAGCATGGTAGAATCCTGCTAACGAGTCTACTCGTGCTGGTGTCTGGAGGGGGGATACCATCATGCTGCACACGCGCCGACTTGTCGCAATCCTCGCGATGATCGGGACCCTCGCTGCGGCGGTACCGGGGTGGGGGGCCGGATATCCAGAACGTCCCATCAAGTTCATCATCCCCTGGGCAGCTGGTGGTGACACCGACGCCATCATGCGTGTGGTGGCGAACCAATTGGAGAAGGAGTTAGGCGTCCCGGTCGTGGTGACCAACATTCCGGGAGCGTCGGGGAGTGTCGGGGCCCGTGAGGCCAAGGCCGCGGCGGCCGACGGCTACACGATCTTTTCAATCCACGACTCTATTCACACGACCTTCTATACGGCGGTCACCGACGTTAATTACTGGGATTACGTGCCGATCTGCCTGATCGCATCCACTCCGTCCATCGTGGCCACTCATGTAAAAGGGAACTGGCGCACCATGAAAGAGCTGGTCGAGGACGCCAAGAAGCGTCCCGACGAGATTAAGGCCGGAGCGACCCTGGGATCGACCAGCCATTTCTTCCTCGCCCTTATCGAGCGCAAAGTCGGCGCCCGCCTGTGGAAGTACGTCCACTATGAGGGGACGGCGCCCCGCATGACCGCGCTGCTGGGCGGGCACATCGACGTCGCCGAGACCAACCTCACCCAGCTCGACAAGATGCGCGGCGGCCAGATGCGGCTGCTGGCGATCGCCACGGAGCGCCGGCACTCCGAGGGCCGCGTGATTCCAACGCTCAAGGAGCTGGGGATCGACATGCTCTATGCCGTCAACCGGGGCCTGGTGGCGCCCAAGGGGACGCCCGAGGCCGTCGTCGCCCGGATCGAGCAGGCGTGCGAGAAAGTCGCCAAGGACGCGAAGTTTGTCGAGGCCATGCGCCTGCAGGGGACCGATGTGCGGTACCTCAACCGGCAGCAGTACACCATTTTCTTCCGGGAGAACGACGCGCTCAACAAAGGCCTGGCGGACGCCCTCGGATTCCGGCGGCGCTAGGCGTCTCGCGGCAGGCTTCCCGTGGGACGTGACGGGATTGTAGGCCTGCTGTTGCTGGCGCTCAGCGGGTGGCTGTACCTCCACACGCGGGGTATCCCACGGCCTCCGTTTGTTCCGCTGGGGCCCGAATTCTATCCGCAGCTGCTCCTCGGCATCGTGGCGGTGCTCTCGGCGGCCCTCGTGATCACAGACCTGCGGGGCCGCAGGGTACGCCGGTCGCGCGGTCCGGCGGTCGAAGTGTGCACCCCCGGCGCGCCTGGGGTATGGCTGCGACAACAGCACTCGATCCTCTTGATCTATCTGCTCTTCGGTGCCTATGCGGCGCTCATGCCGGTCCTGGGATTCCGAGCCACGACCGCCGGGTTCGTGGCGCTGCTGGTCTGGCTCCTGGGACAGCGGACGCTCCGGCAAATTCCCATCGCACTCATCACGGGCCTGGCCACCGCACTGTTGACCCACGCCGTCTTTGAGGGCTACCTGCGGATCCTTCTTCCCAGGGGTCGATTGCTGTAGGGTGCTATGAGCGGCCCATGGCTTGACGCCCTTGTGAGCACGATTAGCCCACACGTCCTGCTGCCGCTGGCGGTGGGCGTCACGGCGGGGTTAATCGGCGGGGCCATCCCGGGGATCACGATCACGCTGACCGTGATCCTCGTCCTGCCGTTTACCTTCGGCCTGGACCCCCTTCAGGGCCTGGCGACGATGATCGGCGTGTACGTTGGGGGCGAGTCCGGGGGGCTCATCAGCGCCACGCTGCTCGGTATCCCCGGCACGCCGTCGGCGATCGCCACGACGTTCGATGGCTATCCGATGACAAAGAAGGGAGAACCGGGGCGCGCCGTATGGCTGGGGATCTGGGCCGGGCTGCTCGGCGGCCTGCTCGCGGGAATCCCGCTGGTCGCCGGGGCGGTCATCCTGGCAACGCTGGCGCTCTCGTTTGGGCCGTGGGAATATTTCAGCCTGTTCGTCCTGACGCTCAGCATCGTCTCCGGCCTGTCGGAGCGCTCGCTGCTCAAAGGGCTGCTCTCGACGACCGTGGGCCTCCTGGTGACGGTGATCGGCTCCGACCCCATGCTCGGCGTTCCGCGCTTCACCTTCGGCTTCGAGTTCCTGCGTAGCGGGTTCCCATTCCTCGCGGTGTTGATCGGCGTCTATGCGTTCGCTCAGTTGGTAGGGGAAATCGAGCGGCAGAACCGCGTGCAGGCGGGCCTATCGCCGACAGGCGCAGTCGATCTTTCAGTCTCCCACATTCGGGTGATCGCGGAGATCCTCAGGCAGTGGGGGAATCTGGTCCGTTCGACCTTCATCGGCCTGTGGATTGGCATCCTGCCCGCGGTGGGCGGATCTGCGGCGAACATCCTGGCCTACGATCAGGCGAAGAAGGCGTCGCGGCATCCGGAGAAGTTCGGCACCGGGATCCCCGATGGGATCATCGCGAGTGAGTCGTCCAACAACGCCAATATCGCCGGGTCGTTGATCACGATGATGGCCTTTGGGATTCCAGGCGATGCCGTCACGGCCGTGATGCTCGGCGCGTTGATCATCCACGGGATTGCGCCCGGCCCGCTGTTCGTCTCGACCCGCCCGCACCTCGCCTACGGCATGTTCGCCGCGTATTTCGTCGCGACGCTCATCACGGTGCTCATTGAAGCCGGGCTCCTGCGCGTGGCCCTGCGCATCGTGACCGCGCCGATGCGCTTTCTCGTGCCCATTATTCTCGTGCTCGCCGCCGTGGGGACCTACGCGCTGAACAACCTGATGGCGAACGTCTGGGCGCTCTTCTTCTTTGGGATCCTGGGCTTCCTCATGGTAAAGGCGGACTTCCCGCTGGCGCCCCTGATCCTCGGCGTGATCCTCGGGGACCAGATCGAGATCAACCTGATCCGGTCGCTGATGACCGAATCCAACCTGTGGCTGTTCATCACCAGGCCGATCTCGGGCGTCATGCTACTGCTGGCCGTGGGGTCATTCCTCCTGGGCATCTATCAGATGCGGCGGCAGATGAAGGCTGAACTCGCTGTGCAGGCAGAGTAGGCGCGTGCCGGTGTGAGCGCGCAGATAACAGTGGCGCGAATCGGACTGGCGGGATTCGGCGCGGTCGGGCAGGGGGTGGCGGTGGCAGTGGAGCGCACTCTCCCGGGACTCATGCTGGCCGCGATCACCAGCCGCGACCTAGACAAGGCCCGGGCGCGTGCGCAAGAGATCCTTCGGACCGTCCCGCCGGTGGTGCCGCTGCAGGAGACTGTCGCCCGTTCAGACCTCGTCGTTGAGGCCGCGCCCGCCTCCGCCTTTCGCGAGATCGCCGGCCCGGTCCTGAGCGCCGGCAAGGACTTCCTCGTGCTGAGTGTGGGCGCCTTGCTCGACGGTTACGACGAGTACGTCCGTCTGGCCCAGGAGCACGGTGCCCGGATCCACGTGGCATCGGGGGCAATTGGCGGGCTGGATGCCATTGCCGCCGCTGCGGTGGGACAGGTCGAATCCGTCATGATGGTGACCCGAAAGCCGCCGCGGGCGCTGGCCGGTTCTCCCTACCTCCTGGATCACGGCATCGACGTCATGGGCATGCGCGACCCGCAGGTGGTCTTTGAGGGCAGCGCGCGCGATGCTTGCCGGGGCTTCCCGGCCAATGTCAACGTCTCAGCGGCCGTGAGTCTAGCCGGGATCGGGCCGGATCGGACCCGCGTGCGCATTATCGCGGATCCGAGCCTAAGCCGAAACATCCACGATGTCGAAGTGATCGGCGACTTTGGCCGGTTTGCCGTGCACATCGAGAATGCCCCGTCGGCCAACCCGCGGACGGGGGTGCTCACGGCGCAGTCGGTCGTCGCAACGCTGCGGAAGATCGCGTCGCCCGTGCGCGTGGGGACCTGAGCCGTATAACGCTGTCTGGATGGGCATAAGAGTAGATGCATCGAGTGCCACCTCATGGTCGATTCTGGGTGAGCCGGTATGCAGCTACCAGCTCCAGAAATCGAGCGCAGCATCGTGGAGTTCTTCGTCGGGCTGCCCGGAGGCTTTAGGGTCGGGCTGACGCTCTTTTCCCTTCTCATGGAGTACGGGGCGGTAATCTGGTTCTATCTGCTCTTCCTGGCTCTCGCGGGTTTCAGGGACTGGCGCAACCGGGGGCGCATGGGCGGGCTGCGTGCGTTCAGCAGCAACGTCTATATTGAAGCGGTGCTCGCCTCGATCGTCGGGCTCGCCTTGCAGGGTTTTCTGAACAACATCGCCTTGCACACACTGTGGAATCGTCCCAGACCCGCTGACGTCATGCAGATCGAGGCCATCGGCTCGCTCTGGACGGCAGGCGCATTCGTCTCCGGCCACACCCTGGCGGCCTCAGTCGCCGCCACCATCTTGTCCCATTACCTGCCGGATTGGGCTTCTGAGTACGGCATCTTCGCGTTCCTTGTCGGTCTCTCCAGACTGGCGACAGGGATGCACTGGCCGTCGGATATCGTGGCGGCCTGGTTCCTCGGCATCGCCATCGGCTTTCTTGTGCTGTATTGGAAGAGGTGGATCCTCGTGAAAGGCTAGCCAGGCCTTACTTCACTTCTTGGTCGCCACCACCTCGAGATAGGCCCCCGGTGCCGCTAATGTCTCATCGTACGATCTGTTGTGACGATTCCACAGGCCCAGCAGGTCGCGGGCCAGCGCCTCCTGCCCGCCCGGATCGAGCGTCTCGAACGCCTTTAGCGTTGGCCCGTAGTAGGTCCTGAAGTACTCCAACCAGTGTTGCGCCGAGTGGTAGCGGAACACGAACTCGCGCCGGGTGACTCGCAGCGAGCCGATGCTGCTGCCGAAGAGCTCGCGGAGCCGCTCCTCGGTTCCCCACAGGGCGGGCGGCCTCACCCCGGCAGGCGGAGGCATGTGCTTACCGGTGACGCTGAAGAGTTGTCCGATGACGCCGTCCGGCGTCCAGTTCGCCATGCCGATCTTGCCGCCGGGCCGGCAGACGCGGAGCAGTTCGCGTGCGGTCTTCTCTTGATCAGGAGCAAACATGGCGCCGAAGGTGGACAGGACGACGTCGAACGTCGCATCGGGGAAGGGGATATTCTCTGCGTCCCCCTCGAGGAAGGTGATCCTGAGCCGCTCGGCCGCGGCTCTCTCCCGTCCCCGCTCCAGAAGCGCTGGAACATAGTCGACGCCGGTCACGTCGCACCATCGCCGCGCGGCGGCCAGCGCCGTGTTGCCGCTCCCGGTCGCCACGTCGAGCACTTTCTGACCCGCGCGGAGATCCACCGCTTCGCACAGAAGTTCCCCCACGATGGTGCTCGTCGTCGCGACCATCGCAAAGTCCCCAGACGCCCAGGTCTGCTGCTGACGCCGCTTCACGGCAGCGAGATCAATCATGGTTTCACCTCCGCCGCACGCGCCTCGGCGTGCTGACGCCGGCGTTTTGCGATCGTGCCCGTATGGTGGTGAACGTGATCCACGAAGTGCTCTACGATCCACTCGAGCGTCTGCGGGCCGCTTTCGGTGTGCAGACCCGTCTGTGCCCACGCTTCTGGGTGAGCGTGGCGGAGCAGGCCGGCTGTGGATGCACGGATAGCCCTGAAGAGAGCGAGCGCTTCCTCGAACGATTGTGACGCGTAGTCCATGACTCGCGCCCAGTGGTTTTGGTCAAACGCGACCAGCGGCTTGCCGGGCTGCGCCAGCACGTACCGCATCCTGGCCGCCGCCACCAGATCGGTGTCGACGAGGTGGACGATGTTTTCGTGGATGCTCCACTGCTCCGGGCCCGGTGTGAACCGCCGCTCCTCTTCAGATAATCCCGCCACGGCGGACTCCAGGAGCGCCGGCCCCTCGGCGTAGGCCTGAATGAGTTCGCTAACGCGCTCGGCTGTTGGCATTGGTTGACCACCTGAACCAGGTTGACATGGACTGATGAGGCCCGATCTAACGCCAGTCGATTGCAGCGATTTGGACAGGTTCCGAGAGGCCCTTGAGACTGACCGTGCGCGGTTCGGATTTCAAGAAGCGTGCGGCCCCCTCGGCAAGAGTTTCGAGACTTGCCAGTATCTGCTCACCCTCCGCGAGCGCACCGATTCGCGCCGCCTGATGGACCCCTTTCCCGGTATAGCCCGAGCCTTTGCGCGTCGCTGTCGCAGCGTGCAGGCCGATCCGCACCTGAGGAGCGAACCCTTGCGTTCGACGGTGATCCGCCAGCGTCCGCTGGATCGCCACGGCGCACTCGAGGGCCGAGGGCGTATCGTTGTAGGCGACAAAGAACCCATCTCCGGTATGATCGATCTCTTCGCCGCCGTGGCGCGCAAAGAGCGACCTGAGCGTCTCGTCGTGCCACCTCAACAGGTCCTCCCAGGCCTCATCGCCGATGGCCTCTACCAGGCTCGTGGATTTCACGATATCTGTGAACATGAACGTTCGAAGCACCCGGCGGCCCGCAACGACACCCTGACGCCCGGCTGCTGCCTCGCCGAGCAGTTCACCGGCCCGGCGGCTGTCAAGGGCAGCCCCCAGCCGATCGAACGCAGCCCTCGCAGCCTGGAGCTCAAGCGCTGAGGCCTCTTCATCTCCTTCGGCGCGATACGCCGCTGCGAGCACCATGCGCGCCCTGGCTGCCTCATAAGGACAATCGATCTCGTGCCAAAGCTTCCAGGCCCGGCGGAGACTGCGAGCTGTGGCCGCGGTATCGCCTTCCGCGAGCTGAAGGGCTCCCCGAGCGGAGACGGCGCGGGCATCGAGTGCAGTGGAGCCATAGGCCCGGGCGATATCCTCCGACTCTTCGGTCGCTGCCCGAGCGACCTCCAGATCCCCGGCCGCGATGGCAATCTCCACCTGCGCAGGCAGCAGGTTGGCACGGTGCAGGCGGTCCGAAGATTCATGGGCTAGCGCGCGCTTGATCGATGTCGCGGCAGCCTTCACCTTCCCTTCTGCGAGCCGCAGCAAGGACAACCCCGGCTCGGGTTCTCTGCCCAGCTCGTGCGCCTGCCGGAACGCTCCCTCGGCCGCGGGGAGGTCTCCCATGCGGAGACGGATCTCCCCAATCTCGTAGAACGACTCTGCGGCATAGCCGAGATTGAACTCCCGAAGCTCCTCGCACGCGCGCCGGGCTTCCTGCTCGGCCTCCGGCCATGCTCCGCAAACGCGGAGAATCGCGGCTCGATACACGCGGCACATGCCGGGAAATCCGGTGATGGCCTGGCGGTCACACCAACGTCTGGCGGCTTCGCTCCACTCACTGGCGCGCCGGTAATCGGCCACTTCCTTACATGAAGTGATCGTATTGCAGTAGATAACCGCGGTTGCCATAGGACCGAGTTCGCCAGAAACCGCGGCAACCGTGGCCTCATCCATCAGGGCTGTCCCCTCGGAGACACGGCCTTTCGCTACGAGCACGCGTCCCTGGTCGTGGAGGGCCATCCCCATCAGGTCCCGCTCACCATACCGCGTGCCTAGATCGAGCGCCTGCTGTGCGTACACGAGCGCCCCGTCGAAGTCTCGCTGACCCTCGAAGGCGACTACGCCCCGCGTGCGCAACAGGTAGCCGTGCTCGACGTTGTCTGGCTCATTCTGGAGAAGTCGCTCGGCCCGGCTGAGCCAGGCTGTTGCAACCGACGCCTCTCGCTTCGCAAAGAAGTCCTTGGCCAGCGCGATCGCTATCATCGCGGCGCGACGGTGATTCCCGGCCTCGATGTAAGCCGCATACGCACGCTCGCGCGCGGTTATGCACGCCGCGAGGCGACCGGTCCACCATGCGGCATCGCCAAGCTCCTCGAGGCGCTCAGGGGACAAAGGTGCGGAGGCGTCTGCCGCGGTGAAAAGGTCGAATGCCTCCCGCCAGGCGTGCCGCTTGATCGCGCTCCGGGCTGCCTCGAGAGCGGCGCTGGCGTCTTGAATTGCTGACTCCTCCTTGTTCACGTTGACGATGCTGATCCTCTGATTCCGAGAATGCATCCCGCTTCGTCGGCCCTCCCAAGCTCCCCTCCACGAGATCGCGACAGGTATAATCTCATTTATTATGCTTCATGCCAGATCGGCGGTCATGTCTGAGACGCCTCCCGACCGCTGGAAGGCCCTTGCGGCGATCGCGGCCGCGCAGGTCGGCGCGATGAGTACCTGGTTCAGCGCGGCGGCGGTCGCGCCGTCGCTGGCGCGTGACTGGCACCTCTCCTCCGCGCAGGTCGGTCTGCTGACGGTCGCGGTCCAGATTGGATTCGTGACGGGGGGACTGGCCTCCGCGGTGAGCGGCATCGCCGACATCGTGTCGGCGCGCCGGGTCTTCATGATCAGCGCGCTGGCGGCGGCGCTCGTCAACGGGTCGCTGATCCTCGGTGGCGGAAGCCTCCCCCTGGCGGTAGTCCTTCGGTTCGGGCTGGGATTCAGCCTGGCGGGCGTCTATCCAACCGGGATGAAGCTCATGACCGAGTGGTTCCGCGCAGACCGCGGCCTCGCGATCGGCGCGCTGGTGGGCGCCCTTACCCTGGGCTCCGCCCTCCCGCACCTGCTCGCCGGCATCGGGCTCGCCGGCTCGCTCCCCTGGCAGCATGTCATTACGGGGACGAGCCTCGGCGCCGTGATCTCAGCCGTGCTCATCGCCGCCTTCGTGCGCACGGGCCCGTTCGCCGCGCAGGCCGGTCGATTGGATCTCGGCTGGGCGCTGCGCTCGTTCCGCAATCCCGCGCTGCGGCTCGCCAACCTCGGGTACTTTGGGCACATGTGGGAGCTCTACGCGATGTGGACGTGGCTGCCGGCCTTCCTCCTGGCCAGTTTTCAGATCTGGAATCCCGCCCTGCAGGATCGGATCGCGGGTCAGTGGGCTAGTCTTGCGGCCGCGCTCGCCATTGGGGCCGGCGCCGCGGGATGCGTGGCTGGAGGACTTTTGGCTGATCGTCTGGGGCGTACGACGATCACGGCCGCAGCCATGGCCATCAGCGGAGCGAGCGCCGTGCTCACGGGCCTTTTCTTCGGACGGCTGCCGCCGTTGGTCGTCGCCGCGGCAACGGTCTGGGGCATCAGCGTTATCGCCGACTCGGCGCAGTTTTCCGCCTCGATCAGCGAGCTCGCCGACCGTGAACGGGTCGGCAGCGCGCTGGCACTGCAGACCGCGCTAGGGTTCCTCTTGACGGCTGTGACAATTCAGCTGGTCCCGATCGTTCAGGCAGTCGCGGGTTGGTCGGTGGCGCTGAGCGTGCTGGCCATCGGTCCGGCGCTGGGCGTCGTAGCGATGCTGCGCCTGCGCCGGCGGCCTGAGGCGGCTCGGCTGGCCGGCGGACGCCGATAAACGCACTCGGTCGCGCCGCCTATGGTGCGGCCTGCAGCGGCGCAGTCGAGAAGACGACGTGGAACGGCTTGCAGTAGATCACAACGGTGCGGTAGTCGGCCAGGGTGATGCCCCTGGGCAGCGTGTAGTTCTGGCTGCCGATGTTCCCTTTGAGCTTGGCAACTTCAATGTACCCTTGCTTCACATCGGCGCTGGATTTCGGCGCCGCGTGCTTGGCCAGGAGCACGTGGAGATCCGGCCCATTCGTGGACTTGAAGGCGTCGAAGCGCAGAATCAGATCTTCCCCCACGCGGTACACTGTCGCAGCTCCCTCGCCCTTGTGAATGGCGTCCGCTCCGGCGAACGTGCCCCGCGCGACAACCTTGGCGGACGCCGCCGGTGGCATCGTCTCGTCCGCCGGTTTCTCGACCTTGGAGGCTTTCATCATCGTCTCTTCCACCTGCTGTTGCGTCATGCCCTCGGGAACCGTGGCGTCTTTGCTCATGGGAAACGTCGACGTGCTGGAGGCTGTGCCCCCGCCCGTCGGGAAGGGTTCATCGACCACTCTGTTGATGAACAGCGGTGAGCCGAGATACCACGCAATGGGCGCGCCGATGACCACGAGAACGGCGATGATCCACCAGTACTGCTTTCGCCACAATCCCTTCCGCATCGAATCGCTCCTTCGTCGCTTCACAACCGGTATCGCCTCACAACGCGGGCCGGCCGGCGTTAGCGGTTGAAGACCAGCTCGGCGGAAGCGAACAGCACGCTGAACCGCTTGCAGTAGATGACCACCGACCGGTATTTGGTGGGATCGACAGTCGCCGGGAGCTCGTAATTCTGGTTGCCAATGTTGCCTTTCAGCAGACCGATCTCGAACGCCCCGCCGTCGTGCAGTTGGGCCCGGTTTCGCGGAGAGGAATGGCCGGACAGATAGACGTACAGGTCGGGCCCATTGGTCACCTTGAACTCCTCGAATCGCAGGAATCGCTGGCCGGTAGGCAATTGAACGATCAGCGCCTTGCCTTCGCCCTTGTGGACGTCGTCCGTTCCCGCGAACTTTCCGGTGGCGATGAACACCGGCTGCGTCGACGCGGCTCCGAACGCGACCGGCGCCGCCTGGGCCCAGGGTGCCAGCAGAAGGATCAAGGCAGCCATCAACGTGCGCATCGGGACTCACACTCCTTCAACCTATGTCTCTAGCGTAACTCTACCAGCCCGACTGCAAAGAAACTGTGAAGGAGCGGCAGGCGACTGTTCGCCTCACCGCCGGAGAAACCCTACACCGTGTCGAACCGATGCTCGTGATGGCGGCCTCGAATGCAGTCAGATTCTCGGCCCTGGTGCGCCGGATAACTGCTCCGAATCCCTCCTCCATGACCGGCGCAGGAACAAATACGTACCTGGTGGGGACCGACGAGGTCGCGGTGATCGATCCGGGTCCGGATGATGCCGGGCATGTTGCGAGTGTCGTGGGCGCGCTTGGTCGGGGTTGGTTGCGGTGGGTGCTGCTCACCCACGCGCATGTCGACCACGCGCCGGGCGCGCGGCGGCTGGCCCGGCAGACCGGCGCGCAGATTCTCGCGTTCGCGGCGGCGGGCCGGGGCGTCGCTCCCGACCGCATGCTCGATGACGGAGAGTCCGTAGCGGGGTTAGGGTTTGTGCTCGAGGCGATCCACACGCCCGGCCACGCGTCCGATCACCTCTGCTTCTTTCTCAAAGGAGAACGAGCGCTGTTCTCCGGCGATCTCATCATGGGCGGCTCGACGGTCGTTATTGCCCCGCCCGATGGTGACATGGCCGCATACCTGCGGTCGCTCGAGCGCGTGAGGCAGTGGAATCCCGCGCGCATCTATCCTGGGCACGGCGACGCGATCGACTCCCCGCTGGCCGTCATCGAAGAGTACATCCGTCATCGGCTCATGCGCGAGCAGCAAGTCCTGGATGCGCTCCGCGGCGGGGCACGGTGGATCCCGGAGATCGTCCTTCGGATCTATGCCGATGTCCCCCCGGCGTTTCATCCCATGGCAGCCCTATCGGTGTACGCTCATCTGCTCAAGCTCCGGGACGAGGGTAAGGTCTCGGGCGGCGATCGGGAGTCCGAATGGAATCTCATCTGAGCGAGAGCCGCATGCCCGCTGAGAAAACCGCGATTCAGTGGGACGGCGGGGCTGTCTCGACCATCTGGCACCACCCGGCTCATGGGGAGACATACCTGGTCCTCGGGCACGGCGCGGGCGGGACACTCCACACGCCTGGGCTGGCGCAGTTCGCCGACGCGATCGCCGCCCGCAGCCTCGGCGCGGTTCGGTTCAACTTTCCGTACGCCGAGGCCAGGCGCAAGGTGCCCGACCGACAGAAGATTCTCGAAGCCTGCTATCGGGCCGTGGCCGGAGAGGTGGCGAAGCGCGCGCAGCGCCTGTTGCTCGGCGGCCGCTCCATGGGGGGCCGCATTGCGTCACACATCGTCGCCGACGGCTTTCCCGCGGCCGGCTTGGTATTTCTCGGCTACCCGCTTCATCCGCCCGGCCAGCCCGACCGCCTGCGCGATGCGCATTTGGAAAAGATTACGGTCCCGATGCTCTTCCTTCAGGGTTCACGCGATGCGTTTGCGCGTCCCGACCTGCTCACCGCCACCACGGCGAGATTGAAGACCGCGACGCTGCACATCCTCGAGGGCGCAGATCACGGACTGACTGTGCGCGGGCGCAGGGCCGAAGATGTCATTGGGGAACTCGTTGAGACGACTGTATTCTGGGTCAAGAGGCTGTAGTGGAGCGATGATGCGATGACACCCCTTCCGCTGCCACGACGCGCCGGGCCGCGGCCGAGCACCCACAAGGGCATGCCTCATGCGCAGATCGGGATCACGCCGGTCGCGGATGTGCACGCCGAACTCTTCCGGCGGGCGTATGCCTTGCCCGACGTCGAAAACCAGCCCACGGTGATCTCCGTTCCGGGCGCGCGCGCTTTCTGGCTTCGCGAGGACGTGCCGCTTGCCCATCCGGAGGTCATTGTTGCGGGAAGAGAATTCGGGCACATCCATCCCGACGGGAGCCTGCACGTATCGCTCCCGGCGAGCAGAGCCCGTGAGGCGGTTGAGGCAGGGTGGGCCGAGGCGCATCCTATTGCAGAACAGATTGGTATCGAAGGTATCGTCATGCTCTATACGCCGCGGTCACTCGAAGAACTGGAGACGATCTTCCAATTGATTGTAGACTCCTACAACTTCGTCACGGGACGCGCGGTCAATGCCTCCGAGTACTCGCTTCCTTCTCCTGCCCGGGAGTGATAGGATGGCGTTGCTGTACGAGACGGAACAGACAAGGAGGGAGGGGCGATGACCGTATGCGCGCGTGGTGCCATCGAGCGCCGGGCGAACGCCCATCCTGCCGGATGATCGGCTGACCGTCGATCCTTCCGTGGCGGCCGTGGGCGGGTGCTCGCGGCCGTTTGTGTTTCTCGACTTCTACACGGAGGATCGACGTGCAGGCATTTATCGGAACGATTGTACGTACGGATGGATCGCAGGTGACGGTGCGTGACGCGGAAGCCCGCGAATGGCGCTGCGTTCTGCGCGGCCGGCTGCGGCGTATGCTGGCCGGCGCGACGAATCCCCTGGCAGTGGGAGACCGGGTCGAGGTGAAGCCGGCAGGCTCCTGGGAAGGCACGGTCGAGAAGCTGCTTCCGCGGCGATCGCGGCTGGCCCGGCGCGCCGTGATCGGGCATGACGCGGCCCATCGAGGGAAAGGCGCGCGGCGGCCGCCCCGTGAGCACGTGCTGGCGGCCAATCTCGACCTTGTGGTCGTTGTGGTGGCGGCCCCTCCGAGGCCGGCGGTGATCGACCGCTACCTGGCACTGGCCGCAAGGGGCGGGTGCAGCGCCCTCGTGTGCGTCAACAAGATAGACCTGGTCGATACAGACGCGGCCGCTGCGATCATGGCTCCGTATGGCGTGGCCGGAGTTCCCGTGCTGCTGACCAGCGCCGTCACGGGCGAGGGCACCGAGGGTCTGCGCGCTGCCCTCGCGGGAAAGCTGGTCGCGTTCGTCGGACCATCAGGCGGGGGCAAGTCCAGCCTGCTGAACGTCCTGAACCCGAGGCTCAACCTTCGCACCGGCGGTCTCAGCGTCGCCGGCAAGGGCAGCCACACCACCAACTGGTCGGCGACATTCACCGTCGGTGATGGGCTGGTCGTGGACACGCCGGGGTTGCGGGAGATTGGTTTTCTGGAGGATGAGGGCCGGGAGGCGACCGAAGATCTCTTTCCGGAGATCACCGCGCTGGTGGATGGCTGCCGGTTTCGCGACTGTACTCACACCCACGAACCCCGGTGCGCGGTGAAATCCGCGCTCGATGCTGGCGTCCTCGATCCCGACCTGTACCGGCGCTACGCACGCCTGACGCGCAGCGGGCGGATCTAGGTGCGATCGAAGCGATGGGGAATATCACGTGCACCTCGACCCGTTCCGAGGAACAACAACATCGTGAGAATAGGGGGGCGTTTCATGCATCGCGCGCTTCGTTTGCTTGCCCTGAGCTTCATCTTCCTGGTGACATCAAGCCTGCCCGGGACGGCCGGCCCGAGTGATGTTGCTCCCGTCCCTGAATCGGCCCGTGGCCCGGCCATTCCCCAGGATAAAGGGTACCTCGTCCAGGAGATCAGGGGCGGCGTCTACTGGATTACCGACGGCACCTACCAGGTGATGTTCCTGACGACCGGGAGGGGCGTCATCGCAGTCGACGCGCCGCCCAACCTCGCCCAAAAATATCTCAAGGCGATCGCTGACGTGACCACCGAACGGGTGACGCATGTGATCTATAGCCACGCGCACGGCGACCATATCGGCGCTGCGGACATCTTTCCAAAGGGCGTGAAGATCATCGCCCAGCAGGAGACGGCCGACCTCCTGCGGCGGGCGAAGGATCCCAAGCGTCCTGTTCCGACGGTGACGTTCACCAAGACCTACACTCTCAGACTGGGGAACCAGACCCTGATCCTGGACTACAAGGGCGTGAACCATGAGCCGGGCAACATCTTTATCTACGCGCCCCGCCAGAGGGTGCTGATGCTGGTGGATATCGTCTTCCCCGGCTGGATCCCATTCTTAAGCATGGCGCTGGCAAAGGATGTCCCGGGGTTTCTTGCCGCGCATCAACAGGCGTTGACCTATCCCTTTGAAACGTTCATCGGCGGGCACCTGACACGTCTTGGGACGCGTCAGGATGTCAGAACGCAGATAGAATACTTCAACGACGTCAGGGCGAACGCCAAGAAGGCGCTGCAGACGGTTGACTTCATGGGCATCGCGAAGGAGACCGGGTTCGAGAATCAGTGGCTGCTCTTCGATCGGTATCTGAACGGCGTGGCCAAGGCGTGCGCCGATCTGACGATCCCGAAATGGCGCAATCGACTAGGTGGTGCAGATGTCTGGACGCAGTCCCACTGCCTCGTCATGGCAGAGAGCCTGCGTATCGACTGACGTTTGACGGGAACGGCTCCGCGCCTGGCGAAGAACGTGGAAACGTGACCGCGGCATCAGGGATCAGCAGGCAACCCAGGTGGCGCGACGCCCTGGCAGAGGCGCTGGCGCAGATGTCTGGCTTTCACGCGGCGCAAGCCGTCGGCCGGGACGGGGCCGCCGACCTGTGCTTTCTGTTCGCCAGCCACGCCTATGCCGGTGACTTCGGCGTGCTGCTCGCGGATACTGCAGACGCCACGGGCGCGCGCTGCATCGTGGGCTGTTCCGGGCAGGGCGTCATCGGCGCGGGGCGTGAGATCGAGGGCGAACCCGCACTGTCGCTGCTGGCGCTGCGCCTGCCGGGCGCGGTCCTGTGCCCCGTCCGCGTCACGCAGCAGGACATCGAGCGGTGCAAAGGTCTCGACGACTGGCGGGCGCTGACTGGCGTCACTCCCGATGACGTGAACGCGTGGTTCCTGTTTGCCGACCCGTTCACCCTCGACGGCGAAGGTCTCCTTGCAGCATTGTCGCAGGCCTATCCCCGGACCCCCCTGGTCGGGGGCATGGCGTCCGGCGATTTCCGGCAGCGGCGCACGCACGTGTTTCTCAACAGGCAGGTCTATGCGAACGGCGCCGTCGCGCTGGCTCTGGGCGGTGCCTACACGGTGCGGACGGTTGTCTCACAGGGCTGCATGCCGATCGGCCGTCCGTGGACGATCACCGGCACAGATGGCCAGCTCATTCAGACCATCGCGCAGCGGCCGGCATATGAGGTGCTGGCGGATACCGTGAAGACGCTCCCGCCGGAAGTGCAGGCCCGGGCTCGCGGCAACCTGCTCGTGGGTCTGGCAATGGATGAGTATCGGGAGGAATTGGGCCGTGGCGACTTCCTGATCCGGAACATCGTGGGTGCTGATCGCGACAGTGGCGCGCTGGCGGTGTCCGCCTTCCCACGGGTCGGTCAGACGGTGCAGTTTCAGATTCGCGATCGCGCGACGGCCGATGAGGACCTCAATGAGATGCTGGCGGCCGTATCGCCATCTCCGCCGCAGGCGGTCGCGGCGTTGCTCTGCGCCTGCAACGGCCGCGGCATCGGTTTGTTTGGAACGCCGCACCACGATGCCGGCGTGCTGGCCGCTCGTCTCGGCCCGCTCCCGGCTGCCGGGTTCTTCTGCAACGGCGAGATCGGGCCGGTTGGCTCGCGCAACTTCCTGCACGGCTTCACGGCCAGCATCGCGCTGATCGTCCCTACAAGCCGTTCAGGCGCATAACCTCTGGCCTCCGAGCCACGCCTGCCTCCCGTACAGGTGCTCCTTCGGACCACGCATCTGTCTATTGACAGCCGCGCCTCGCTGTGTAATTCTGTAATCGGGTTACGTCAATGGCGAATTACGCCATCACCTCCGGAGGGAATTCGGGCCATGTTCAAGCGATTCACTATGCGGGCGAGGCGGGTCGTTATTCATGCGCAGGAGGAAGCCCGGCGGCTGAATCGGGCGTCCGTCGGCCCTGAGCACCTCTTCCTGGCGATTGCCGCCGAACGGGAGGGGATTGGCGGGAAAGTCCTCACGAAACTCGGGACGAGCTTGGACTCGGCGCGCGATATTGTTGAATCCCTTGGCGGACGCGGGGACCGGCCGGCGAAAAAAAAGGAGCTTGGCTTCTCGGAGGACGGCAAGAAGGCTCTCGAATTCGCGCTTGCTGAGGCGCGTCGTCTCAAGCACAACTACATTGGCACTGAGCACTTTCTGCTTGGTCTGTTCCGACTTGAAAGCGGTCCCATCAAGAATGTACTCGAGCAGGCGCAGCTCACCCACGAACACGTTCAGGATCAAGTCATTCAGCTTCTGGCGTTGCCCGGCGGGCCGGCATTTCGAGAGTTGGCCGAGGGGCGGACCAACGTGGTGATGTGCCGCGTGAACGATCGAGATCTGGAGGCGATTGATACCCTGATCGAGGCAGGCGTCCGCGCCACGCGGAGTGATGCGGCGGCGTGGTTGATCCAAACGGGCATCGAGGGAAGCAAGCCTCTGTTTGACAAGCTTCATGCCACGGTCGTGGAGATCCGTCAATTGCGGGAACAAGCAAAAGAGATTGCACGGCGGCTCGACCTAGAGCAGACGGGTCGTTCCGAGCCGACGCCTCCCGAAAGTCCTCAGCCGCCCGAAGGCGAGGGCCCGACCGGCGAGGGCCCGGGAGCCTGACGAGCCCGCTGCCCCGTCGACAACCGAGCAGGATGACCCCGGTCATGTGACCTGTACTCGAAACCGTGACCGGCGGGTGTAGTCGCGCCCGGCGCCGCCTCCTACCATGATCACGGAGGTGAACCATGGACGGGATTGTGAGCGTGCGCGACCTCCGGAAGCGCTACGGAGACGTCGAGGCTGTCCGCGGCGTGTCGTTTGCGGTCGAGTCTGGAGAGATCTTCGGCATCCTGGGTCCCAACGGCGCGGGGAAGACCACCACCCTGGAAATCATCGAGGGCCTGCGGCGGTCGGATGAGGGGACGGTCGTCGTCAACGGTATCGATGTGCGACGCGATCCCAACGGCGTTAAAGCAATTATCGGCGTGCAACTTCAGGAAGGTGGGTTCTTCGACCGGCTGACGGTGGAGGAGACCGTCACCCTGTTCGGCGCCTTCCACCGGCGCAGGCAGCCGGCGGCAGGCCTGCTTGAGTCGTTGGGGCTGGCCGAGAAGCGCCGATCGCTCGTCGAGACCCTCTCGGGCGGGCAGCGGCAGCGCCTCTCGCTGGCAATCGCGCTGATCAACGATCCGAAAGTGATCTTCCTCGACGAGCCGACGACGGGGCTAGACCCCCAGGCGCGGCGGCATCTGTGGGACATCATCGAGCGCATCCGCTCAGACGGCAGGACGGTCGTGCTCACCACCCACTATATGGAAGAAGCCCAGCGGCTCTGCGATCGCGTAGCGATCATGGACCATGGGGAGATCATCGCGTTGGGCACGCCACGGGAGCTGATCGGGCGGCACGCGGGCATGAGCACGATTGCGCTGGGCGAGGAGTCATCGGAGGCGGATCTGCGCGGGGTCTCCGGCCTGGAGGACGTCACGCGGTCCAACGGCGATCTGCTCCTGCACACACGTGACCCGCTGGGCACGCTCCATGCCGTGGTCGAGTTCAGGCAGGCGGGGCGACTCCACTATCACAGCCTGCGCCTGCAGGAACCCACGCTCGAAGACGTCTTTCTGACCATGACCGGAAGGAGGTTGCGCGAGTGAGAGCCTTCACGGCAATGATCAGCACGAGCGTGAAGACGTTTGTACGCAATCGCAGCGCGCTGTTCTTCGGAGTAATGTTCCCCATCATCTTGATGACGTTGATCGGGCTGGCCTTCGGGCGCACCGACAGCCTGGTGTTCCGCGTGTCCGTAGTGGATGAAGGCAATCCCCAGGTTGCCGCCCCGCTGCTGACCGGCCTCCGCGGCGTCACGGTCTTCACCGTCGTTGAGGAGATGCGCGCAGACGCGCTCGCGCGGCTGCGTGAGGGCAAACGCTCTCTTGTCGTCGTCGTTCCCAGGCAGGGAACGACCCTCGAGGCGTTCTATGACAGCGGCCGCGAGCAGACCAGCCGGACCGCCCTGATGATCCTCGAGCGATTCGTGGCCGAGGCAAACCTGCGCCTGAGCGGCTCCCCGGCGGTGCTCCGGCTGTCGACGTCTGCGGTGGCCGGGCAGCGCACGACGTTCTTCGATTTCCTCATGCCTGGAATTCTCGCGATGACGATCGCCCAGACCGGCCTGATGGGCGTCTCGTTCATGGTCGCCGGTATGCGGGAACGCCTCGTGCTCAAACGCGTCATGGCCACGCCCGTCCCGCCGCTGGCGTTCCTGGGTGGGCTGGTCGGCCGGTCCAGTATCATCCAGTTGCTGCAGGTTGCGATCATTTTTCTCGTGGGGACCTTCGTGTTCGGCGCGCACACTCAGGGGAGTTTGCTCGATCTGGGACTGCTGGCGGTCATTGGGGCCGTGGCCTTCTTCGCCATGGGGTTCGCGATCTCGAGCCTGTCCCGGTCCTCTGAATCGGCCAACCTGTTGGGGAGCCTGGTGAACTTTCCGATGATGTTCCTGTCCGGCACCTTCTGGCCGCGCGAGTTCATGCCCGAGGCGATTCGCCCTGTCATCGGTTATCTTCCGCTCAGTCCCCTCGTGGATGCGATGCGGGGCGTGGGGAGTGCCGGCGAGCCGCTGAGCCACTACGTGTGGGCCGTCGGCTACCTGCTCGCCTGGACGGCCGGCGCGTTCGTCATCGCGGCACGCCGGTTCCGGTGGGAGTAACGACCGTCACACCAGGCCTCACGGAGGCGACCATGTCGAAGTCGTGTAGGCGATCAGCGGCGCGATGATCCCGTGCGGAGTAGTGGCGGCGCTGGGACTCGAGTTGCAGCGCGGCACACTGACGCCGGGCGCAGCTTCCCCTGATGGCATTGGGTGCAATTATCTCGTCTGCCGCCGGTAACTGGCTGGGCGGGCTCATCACCGTGAACAAGCGATCGTGATCGCAGGGAAAAGGTTAGCGAACAGTTTATCGGAGGAACTGCAAATGAACGCCAAAGCGTTACCCGCAACATGGCTCCCTCTGGCCTGGATGGGATTCCTCTTCACCACGTTGACCTTTACCGTTCTGAGGGGGCTCAACGTTGATCTGCGTGGCATTGCCTCTGCTCTAAGCATAACCAGTGTGTGGATTCTCTCTTTGCTGGTTTACAAGATTTGGACTCTGGCTGCGATTGTGATTCTCCTTTCCCTGCTTCGTGGAAAAGGAATGAACCTGGCTGCGGTGGGCCTGCAAGGCTCGTTGTCTTTCAAGGCGATTGGATACGCGGGTGCCGGCGCACTACTCGCCATTTTCCTCTGGCCCCCTGTCGAGGCGTTCGTCAGGGCTCTTGGGGCCAACATGTTCTGGCGCGCAGGCTCAGGGAACTTGCCTTGGGGTATTCACACGTCCGTAGATGGCATCCTGTTGTTTCTCAGTGCTGTGGTCTTTGCCCCCGTGCTCGAGGAGATCGTCTTTCGAGGGTATGTCCTGACAATGCTCTCTCAACGGACGGGCAGCGCCCCGGTGGCGCTGATACTCTCTTCCCTGATCTTTGCGAGCGTCCACTATTCCTTTGGCCCCGGCGTCATGGTCTATGTCTTCCTCTGGGCGTTCATCCCGTCGCTGCTGTATCTGAAGTTCAAGAATCTGTACCCTGGTATGCTCATGCACTCCCTGAGCAACCTCTGGGCCTATGTCCTGCTGCCACTGATCCTGGCGACAAGGGGAGTGTAGGCAGGCTGCACCTGATCGCTCCTCGGCTAACATGAACAGCAGGTGCATACGATGAGCAGACAGGTCCGGCTGTGGCTCAACATCGCCCGGTACGGCGTCTACCTGTTCCTGTTTGTGAGTCAGGCTATCGGTCCGAGCAGGCTTCCGCTGGACAGGCTCCTGCTCCTCGGCGGGCTGCTCCTCGCCCTGGCCGCAGCGCTGTACCTGCTGACCGATCGTGCGCTCTCACGCCGTGTCAACCTGATGCTCATCGCCACGGGAATCGGACTGGCGCTCGCGATCGGCCTGATCGCGCCCCGAAGTCCGTTCTACATGCTGTACTTTGTCATCCTTGGCCACGCCCTCTTCTGCTTCACGCCTCTACTCGCCGCCGTACTGGGCCTTGTCGGCTACCTCGCGTTGGCAGCCAACTTCGCGCTCATCGGTGTACCGACCGGGCGACTCATCGAGGTCATGGGATCCATCCTGTTCGGCTACATGTTCATCGGGGCGACCGCCTACCTCGCGATCGAGCAGCGGAGGGCGCGGGAGAAGGCCGAGCTACTCCTGCGGGAGCTCAACGCTGCCCACCAGCGCCTCCAGGCGTACGCGGTGGAGGTCGAAACGCTGTCTGTCGCACGCGAGCGCCAGCGTCTGGCCCAGGAGGTTCATGATGCCGTCGCCCATGTCCTGACCGGACTGCTCGTGCAGGTGCAGGCCGTCAGGCGGACCCTGCAGACCGACGCGGCCGCTGCTGCCGCCCGACTGGCAACGATCGAGGAGGCGGCGCGTCGTGGGCTGGACGAGGTCCGCCGCGCGGTGCGGGCGATGCGCCCCGAGCACCTGGAGGGCGTCGGCGGGGTTGAGGCGATGCGACGTCTGTGCGACCAGTTCGCCGAGCGCACCGGCATTCGCGTGAACCTCATCACCGATCCCGACCTCCGTCTCAGTCCTGTTCACGAAGTCCTATTCTACCGCACCCTTCAAGAGTGCCTGACCAATTCGGCGCGCCACGGCCGGGCCTCGACGGTTTGGGCGACGCTCGAGGGAAAAGATGCGCGCGCCCTGCTGCGGGTCCGGGATGATGGCATTGGTGTCAAGGACGCGCAGCCGGGCATGGGGATCGGCGGCATGCAGGAGCGTGCTCAGGCCGCGGGAGGCCGATTCACGTACCGCAACGCGGCGGAAGGGGGATTCGAGGTTCTCTTGGAACTGCCACAGTCAGGGCTCGCAGCCCACACTGGATAGCGGCCCTGTATGGTGGATGCCGAAGAAGATTCGCGTGCTGCTGTGCGACGATCAGCGCCTCTTCCGTGAGGGTTTGCGGACGATTCTGGAATCCGAAGACGATTTCGAAGTCGCCGGCGAAGCCGCGGATGGCGCCGAGGCGGTCGAACTCAGCCTGCGACTGCGGCCGGATCTGGTAGTGCTCGACATCCGGATGCCTCGCGTGGACGGCGTCGAGGCCACACGCCGTATCCGGGCCGCGGGTGGGCCCCAGGTCGTCATCCTCTCGACCTATGACGACGATGAGTTTATCTTCGAGGCGCTGAAGGCGGGGGCGGTCGGATATCTCTTGAAGGACTTTCCTTCGGATGAACTCATGAAGGCCTTGCGGACCGTGCACCACGGAGGCGGTGTGCTGATTCCGCCGCCGATTGCGGCGAAGGTCGTGGAGGAGATGCGCCGCGACCGGCGTCCCGGTGCCTCGCCGGCCCTGGTCGAGCCGCTCACGCGGCGCGAGGAGGAGATTCTGCGGCTGCTGGCACGAGGGCACTCGAACAAGCAGATCTCCGAGCAGCTGTTCCTCAGCGAGGGCACGGTCAAGAACTACATCAGCCGCATCTACGCCAAGCTGGGCGCCCGCGACCGCACGCAGGCGGCGCTCTGGGCGGTCGAGCACAAATTGCTGCGGGAACCTCCCTCCGGCGACTAGCTTCCGCGTCGCAACACCTTCGCCCCGGGGCCAGACGGCTCAAGACGCGACTCCGCGAGGCCCAGTTTGGGCAGAACCTTAGTGGCGCCTACAGGGAGGGTGCCATGCCCAAGCAGCCAAC
>JBQTJP010000246.1:0-5039 GCA_052386995.1 Armatimonadota bacterium | reverse complement strand
CGCCTGACGCATTTGCCGGTGATTGTGGATCCCAGTCAAGGTACAGGGAAGTGGCGCTACGTGGCGCCGATGGCGCGCGCCGCGGTGGCCGCCGGGGCCGACGGCCTGATCGTCGAGGTGCACCCTGATCCGGCGAACGCGCTCAGCGACGGCCCGCAGCAGCTGAATATAGAAAACTTTTCAGCCCTCATGGCCTCGCTGGGTCCGATCGCCTCCGCCGTGGGCCGGGAGCTGTGATGGCTGACTTGCGGGCGGAGGGCTCGGGGCCGTTTCCTCGCACCGTCGCGGTCATCGGCCTCGGGCTGATCGGTGGGTCGCTCGCGCTCCGGTTCCGCGCGGCGGGCTCGCGCGTGCTGGGCGCGGATGTCGATGCCACAGCCATTGCCGTCGCGCAACGTCGCGGGGCCATCGATGAGGGAGGCGACGACCGAGGGATCGCCGCGCAGGCCGACCTGGTGATCGTGGCGACCCCGCTGGAGCAGATTGTGCGCGTCGCTCTCGCCGCCGCACGCCACATGCGGGCCGGGGGGCTGCTGACCGATGTGGGCAGCGTGAAGGGGCACATCGTGTCGGCAATCACGGCCGCCGCACCCGCCAGTGTGATGTTCGTTGGTGGGCATCCGATGGCGGGCGCGGAGGGCAGTGGCATGCAGGCTGCGGACGGGCGGCTCCTTGAAGGCCGGTCATTCATCCTGACGCCCACGGCGCGCACGGCGCCCGAGGGACTGGCCGTGCTGCAGGAGGCCCTCAGACGCATCGGCATGCGTCCGGTCATTCTCGACCCGGTCCAGCATGACGAGCTCGTGGCGCAGGTCAGCCACCTCCCCTACCTGCTGAGCCTGGCACTGCGGCGGGCCACGACGGACGATGCCCGGTCGATCGCCGGGCCGGGGTTCGAGGACCTGACGCGGATCGCCCGCAGCCCGGCGGCGATGTGGACGGCCATCTGCAGGGACAACCGCGACGCGATCATCCGGGCGCTGACGCGGTACGAGCTCGAGTTGGGCCGGCTGCGTAAAGGTCTCGAGGCCGGCGCCATCCATGAGGTGTTGACGCGATGAGCCGTTTGGACATCACGCCGACGAAGACAGAGTTCCTCAGCCGCGCGCGCGAGGGCAACCTGATCCCCGTCGTCTGTAATCTGCTGGCCGACCTGGAAACGCCGATCTCTGCCTTCCTCAAGCTGCGAGGCCGTGGAGAGGCGTATCTGCTCGAGAGCGTCGAGGGCGGCGAGAAGCTTGGCCGCTACTCGTTCATCGGCACCGCGCCGAGGATACGGCTGCGCGCGCACGGGCGTCAGGTCGACGTCGATCAGCCCTCGGGGTCGCAAGCGATGCAAGGCGACCCCATCGAGGTGGCACGGGGCCTGCTGGCCCGCTACCGGCCGGTTCCGCACGCCGGTCTCCCGCGTTTCTTCGGCGGCGCGGTGGGGTACTTCGGATACGACTGTGTGCGCCTCTGGGAGCGGCTGCCCAACCGGCCGCCCGATCCCGTTGGCCTGCCGACCTGCTACCTGGTGATCACCGATGCCGTGGTGATCTTCGACCATGTGAGCCACGCGATGCGGATCGTGGCCAACGCCTCGGTCGATGGCAACGCCGCGGACGCGTATCGCGCGGCCGTGGAGACGATCGAACAGCTCTACGAGCGGTTGCGCGGGCCGCTCGTCCCGCCGGAAGCCGGGGGGCACGTGGAGCCTGTCATGGAGCACGAGACGTCGGTGGCCGACTACCTGCGCAGCGTCCAGCGCGCGCGGGAGTACGTCGCCGCGGGGGATATCTTCCAGGTGGTGTTGTCGCGGCGGTTCTCCGCGAAGACTAGCGGCGTCGATGCGCTCGAGGTGTATCGAGCGCTGCGGATGGTCAATCCGTCGCCGTACATGTTCTTTCTCGACTTCGACGGGGTGAAGATCGTCGGCTCATCGCCGGAGATGCTCGTGCGGTTGGAAGACGGGGTCCTCGAGACGCGCCCGCTCGCCGGCACGCGCCCCAGGGGCATCAACGAGGCCGATGACCGGCGGCTGGCCGAGGAGCTGCTCGCCGATGAAAAAGAGCGCGCCGAGCACGTGATGCTCATCGACCTGGGTCGCAACGACGCCGGCCGGGTGAGCCGGTACGGCACGGTTGAGGTGACGGATCTGATGAGTATTGAGCGGTTCAGCCATGTGATGCACATCGCGAGCAACGTTCGGGGCCGGCTCGCCGATGGGCTGGACGCGTTCGATGTTCTACGCGCCTGTTTTCCGGCCGGCACCGTGACCGGTGCGCCCAAGATTCGGGCGATGGAGATCATTGACGAGCTCGAACCGGTCTCCCGCGGTCCGTACGGCGGCGCGGTCGGGTACGTCGGCTATTCGGGCAACATGGACACCGCGCTGACGCTGCGCACGATCGTGATGGCGAAGGACCGCGCCTACGTGCAGGCGGGAGCCGGGATCGTGGCCGATTCGGTCCCGGAACGTGAGTACATGGAGACCGTGAACAAAGCCAAGGCCCTCGTGCGGGCGCTGGAGGTCGTGGGGCGCACCCGCGAGCCGCTGCTGCGGGCGGGGATAGCGCGATGATCGCCGTCATCGACAACTACGACTCGTTCACCTACAACCTGGTCCAGCATCTGGGGTCGCTCGGCATCGCCCTCCAGGTGGTGCGCAATGATGCCGCTTCGGTCGACGAGCTGGCCGCGCTGCAGCCGCGGGCCATCGTCATCTCCCCCGGCCCGTGCACGCCGAAGGAGGCGGGCATCTCCGTGGACGTCATCCGGATCCTGGGGCCGCGCATCCCCATCCTCGGCGTGTGCCTGGGACATCAGTGCATCGGCGAAGCGTTCGGCGGGCAGGTGGTTCGCGCGCCGGTGCCCGTGCACGGCAAGACATCCAGGATCTTTCACGACGGCCGCGCGATGTATGAGGGGCTGCCGAGTCCGTTCGAGGCGACGCGCTATCATTCGCTGATCGTGGCGCGCGACGGCCTGCCCGACTCCCTCGAGGTCTCCGCGCAGCTGGAGGACGGCATGATCATGGGCCTGCGCCACAGGACCTTGCTCATCGAAGGCGTCCAGTTTCATCCGGAATCGGTGCTCACGGCCGTTGGCCCACGTATCCTCGCGCGATTTCTGGCGCTGGCCAGGGTACCGGTCACCGCGCGGGCCGAGGGCGCCGCAGCGTCGGGCGCGCAGCCGCACGCGCCGCAGCTCGCGGGTAGAGGCGAGGTGGCGATATGATCCGCGACGCCATCCGGCGGATCGCCGACCGCGAGAGCCTGTCCGAACAGGATGCGTGGGCCGCGATGGGCGAGATCATGGACGGCCAGGCCACGCCGGCCCAGATCGCCGCGTTCATCACCGCCCTGCGCATGCGGGGCGAGACCGTGGACGAGATCGCGGGCTTCGCCCGGGCGATGCGCGAGCGGGCGCTTCGGATCGTCCCACGTGTTGACCGGCTCGTTGACGTCGTCGGCACCGGCGGCGATCGCGTGAGCACGTTCAACATCTCTACCACGACGGCGTTCGTCGTCGCGGGGGCCGGCGGCTACGTGGCCAAGCACGGCAACCGAGCCGTCAGCCGGGCCTCGGGCGCGGCGGACGTGCTCGAAGCGCTCGGCGTGAACATCCAGGTGGCGCCCGAGGTCGTGCAGCGCTGCATCGAAGACATCGGCATCGGATTTTTGTTTGCGCCGATCTACCACACCGCGATGAAGCACGCGGCGGGGCCGCGCAAGGAGATTGGCATCCGCACGGTCTTCAACATCCTGGGGCCGCTGGCCAACCCCGCCGGGGCCTCGAGCCTGCTGGTCGGGACGTACGACCCCGCACTGGTGCGCATCATGGCAGAGGTGCTGGGTGAGCTCGGCGTGCGGCGGGCGATGGTCGTGCACGGCGACGGCATGGACGAGATGTCGACGTTGGGTCCGACGCAGGTGGCCGAACTGCGGGACGGGCGCGTCCAGGAGAGGATCGTGGAGGCCTCATCGGTGAAGGTCGCGACGCCGGCGCCGGAGGCGATTGCCGGCGGCACGCCGCAGCAGAACGCGGAGATCACGACCAAAGTGCTGCGAGGCGAGTCCGGGCCTGCGCGCGACATCGTCCTGTTGAACGCCGCGGCCGCGCTCGTTGCCGCGGAACTGGCAGACGATCTCGCCGAGGGCATGGCGCTCGGGGCGAGGGCGATCGACTCCGGCGCGGCGTACGAGAAGCTGGAGGCGCTGCGGGTACAGACCCGGGCGGCGTAATGATGACGGTGCTCGACGAGATCGTGGCGCACAAGCGCGAGGAGGTGGCCGCGGCCAGGATGGCGGTCCCCGTCAGCATGCTGGCGGAAGACGCCCGCCGTGCTCGTCCTCCCCTCGACCTTTTTGAGGCCCTGGCGCAGGGCGGGCTTAGCGTCATTGCCGAGATCAAGCAGAAGTCGCCGTCGGCCGGCATGATCCGGCAAGGCGCAGACGCGGCCGAGATCGCGCGCCAGTATGTTGCCGCGGGGGCGAGGGCCATTTCGGTCCTGACCGACGAGCGGCATTTCGGAGGGCGCGCGGAGCATCTCCAGGCGGTGCGGGCGGCGGTGCCGGTGCCCGTCCTGCGAAAGGACTTCATCGTGGAGGACTACCAGGTCTACGAGTCGCGGGCGCTTGGCGCCGATGCCGTGCTGCTGATCGCCTCGCTGTTCGATCAGCCGGCTCTGCGTCAACTCATCGTCCTGGCCGCGTCACTGGGCATGAGCGCGCTCGTGGAGGTTCACACAGAGCCCGAGGTGGTCCGGGCGCTCGCCGCGGATGCGGAGATCATTGGGATCAACAACCGTGACCTGCGGTCGTTCGAGGTTGACCTGGAGACGACGGCGCGGCTGCGGCCTTGCGTGCCGCCGGGCGTGCTTGTCGTGAGCGAGAGCGGGATCGAGACGCCCGCCGATGTGGCGCGCGTGTGCCGGGCCGGCGTTGACGCGATCCTTGTGGGCACCGCGCTGATGGCCAGTCCCGACCCCGGCGCCCGCCTCCGGGCGCTGCTCACGGCCAGCGAACAGACAGGAGGCTAGTGGCAATGAAGAAGGG
>JBQTJP010000245.1:0-11724 GCA_052386995.1 Armatimonadota bacterium | reverse complement strand
ATCGCCTGCACCAGGCGCGGACGTCCTGCCAGGCCGTGGTCCTCAACCCCGGAGGCCTGGGTCACACGAGCGTGGCGCTGCGCGATGCCGTTGCCGCGATTGGCATTCCGGTGATCGAGTGCCATCTGTCGAACACAGTGGCCCGGGAGCCATTCCGTCAGCGCTCGCTGCTCACCGCGGTCTGCGCCGGTGCCATCAGTGGGTTTGGCCCCGACAGCATGCTGCTCGGGGTGCGCGCGGCGCAAGCTCTGGTGGGCGAGCGGTCGGGGCGCCCCGCGGCCCCCGCGTAGCGCCGATGCACATCCGGGGCATCCGCGGCGCCGCGACGGCTGAGGCGAACACCGAGCGCGCAATCGTCGATGCGACGCGCGGGTTGCTCACGGAGTTGGTCCGCGCGAACCAGCTCGAGCCCGACGAAGTCGCGGCCATCTACTTCACGGCGACACCCGATCTGAACGCGGCGTTTCCGGCGGAGGCCGCACGGCAGATGGGCTGGGATGCGGTCGCCCTGCTGTCGAGTGTGGAAATCGATGTGCCCGGAGCGCTCGCTCGCTGCATTCGTATCCTGTTATTGTGGAATACTTCACGCACGCAAGAAGAAGTCGTGCATGTCTATCTCGACGAGGCGCAGGGCCTGCGTCCCGATCGCAGCGAGCCCCGCAGGTATATCGCGGCTTCCGGTGGCGCCACGTGAGTTCGGCGCGGGGCCGCGGGACGGCGCCATGGAACACCGGGGCGCCGTGCGCGCGATCGTTCCGCTAACGGCGGCCCCGGACGCCGACGTCGCGGTTCCCGGTTCAAAGAGCCTGACCAATCGAGCCCTGATCCTCGCCGCGCTGGCGGCGGGGCGCTCCCGCATCACGAACGCGTTGTTCAGCGATGATACGGTCTTCATGGTCGAAGCGCTGCGCCGGCTCGGCTTCGACGTCGAGGTAGACCCGGCTGCGCGGGCAATGGTAGTGCACGGCCGCGGCGGGACGATTCCCGCGGCGGGCGCCGAGCTCTTTGCGGGTGGGGCCGGGACGGTCGCGCGCTTTTTGACGGCGATGGTCGCGCTGGGGCGCGGGCGCTACCGCATCGACGGAGATGCGCGCATGCGCGAGCGGCCGATCCAGGATCTGCTCGATGCGCTGGCGGCACTCGGGTCTTCCGCGACGGCAACCGCCGGAGCCCCTCCGGTTGTCGTCGACGCTGCCGGCCTGCGCGGCGGCCGCGCCGTGGTTCGCGGTGAGGTGAGCAGCCAGTTCCTCTCGGCGCTGTTGATGGCATCGCCGTATGCCGCCGAGGACGTCGATCTCGTCGTAGACGGCCGATTGGTCGGCGCCCCATACGTCGAGATGACCCTTGCCCTCATGAAGGCATTCGGGGCCTCCGTCGAGCGCGAAGGCCTGCGGCGATTTCTCGTCCGGGCAGGACAGCGCTACCGCGCGCGCGACTATGCCGTCGAGCCGGATGCGAGCAGCGCCGCGTATTTCTTTGCGGCCGCCGCGGCCACCGGCGGACGCGTGAGTGTCCTGGGATTGACGGACCGTTCGCTGCAGGGTGACGCGAGGTTTGTGGATCTGCTGCGGACCATGGGGTGTACGGTCGAGCGCGCCGACGATCGCCTCAGCGTGCGGGGCACCGAGCCGCTGCGGCCCGTCGATGTTGACCTCAGCGGGATGAGCGATCAGACGATGACCCTGGCCGCGATCGCGCCGTTCGCCGACGGGGCCACGCGCATTCGGGGTGTGGCCCATATCCGTCATCAGGAGTCCGACAGGCTGGCGGCGACCGCCGCGGAACTGCGGCGCCTGGGGCAGGATGTTGAGGAGCGTCCTGACGGCCTGGTGATCTCCCCGCGGCCGGTGCGCCCGGCGGTCATCCAGACGTACGGCGATCACCGCATCGCGATGGCGTTTGCCATCACCGGGCTGCGGGCAGCGGGCATCGCGATCGCGGATCCCGGCTGCGTAGAAAAGACATTCCCGGATTTCTTCGAGCAGCTGGAAGGCCTCAGACGAACACCTCGATAGAGTAAACCTACGGTTCCCGCCGGGCGTCCCTGAAGAGGAGAGGGGGCATCTTATGGGTGCTAACGATATCGACGTGACCCGGCAGGCCGCGGCGGCCGCAACCATCATCCTTGTGGCGGGGCTGTCGTTTGCGGCGATTGTAGCCACCGGGGGAGATGGTCGCGCCAGTCCCGGACACGGGAGCATGAGCGGGACTGCCACCGCCGAGCAGAGGACCGCGGCGGCCAAGCTGCTGGACGATGTCAAGAAAGGCACGGTCAGGTTTGCCGATGTGCAGGTCGCTGTGGCGGACGGATATCGTCAGACAACGCCTTTCCGGTTCAGAGGGCAATGGGGACCGGCCCATTTCAACAACTTCGCGTACAACCGCGACGGCCGCCATCTCGATCCCGCGCGGCCTGAAGCCCTCGTCTACATCAGGCTGGAGGATGCCCGGATCGTCCTGCTCGGCGCCATGTTTGTGGCTCCGAAGGGACAGGGTCCACGCCCCGCCGGGCCGCTGACCGAGTGGCACGTGCACGACAACCTGTGTCTCACGGGCACGGGCTCGGTCGCGCTGGCGACGGGCCCCGGTCAGTGTCCGCCCGGGTCGTTTTTCGTCGGTGAGGCTGTCGAGATGATGCACGTCTGGTTCTTCGACCATCCCGACGGGCCGTTCGCCCACGATTTGACGGCGGCGGCCATCCGGGAAGCCGTTCAGTACGCGCGCCATCGGTAAAGCAAAGGAGGTTGCGACGATGAGGGCATCGCGCTGGCTGAAGTTCGCGATCGCTGCGGCGATCATGGTCCTGCTCTTCGAAGGCGTGGCAGTGATGACCCCGGCGACGGCCGCACCAAAGCCGGGGCACGGTCATGATTCCGCGACCGACGCACACGCCCAGGCCACGCCGGAGCAGCGGGCGGCCGCGGCTAGACTGTTCGAAGACGTCAAGGCCGGCATCGCCCGATTTGCGGACATTCGGCTTGCAGAAGCTGCGGGGTATGAGCAGTCGGCGCCGTTTCGGTTCGGGGACTGGGGGCCTGCGCATTTGAGGCACCGCGCGAACCGGCGGGACGACAGAATCCTGGATCCTGCGCGACCCGAGGGCCTGGTGTACTTCAGAACCCAGGACGGCCGTACGGTACTGCTCGGTGCGTTCTTCGTGGCGCCGCGCGGGCAGGGTCCTCGCCCAGGCGGGCCCATCACCGAGTGGCACTTCCACAATCCCGAAGGCCGGGGAGAAACGATGCACGTCTGGACGTTTGGGCACCCCGATGGCCCCTTCGCGCGTTTGTTGGGACGTGACGGGATTCAGGCCGCGATGCAGTACGCGGCGCGGCACCAGTAGTCGAACTCAGGGACGGGGATCTGTGGCGGCCTGGCGTTAGTGGCCCGGCCGCTAGGCTTCGGTCGCCACGTCGCGCAGGAAGCGGTCCCACCGCAGGCGGCCCGGGGGCCGCTCTGCGCCCAGCGCGTAGTCGATCGCTAAGTCGGCCAGCTTTTCGATGACCCACCCAAAGTAGATGTCGCGGATGCGGACACGCTCGAAGTCCGGCGCGGGATTGAGGAAGTCGATCGCATACGGGACGTTGTCTCGGATCGCGAACTCGACGGTGTTCATATCGTACCCCAGCACCTCACAGATGAGCCGTGCATCGTGGACCACGCGCGCGCCGAGTTCCGGGGTCAGGTGCTGATGGTCCACGATGTAGCGCTCGGTCCAATAGAGCCGGGGATCCCAGCGGATCGGCATGACCTCCCGCCGGCCGATACAGATACAGCGCACGTAATGGTCGAACTCGATGAATTCCTGCAGGATCATCGTCTGCAACCCGGTCTGGTCGTAGCAGCGCCACAGCTCTTCCATCGTGTTGACTTTGTACACGTGCTTGAAGCCGCCGCCGGTGTTCGGCTTGAGGATCGCGGGGAAGCCCACATATTCGATGATGTCTTCCCACGGGAGCGGATGCATGAGGTTGCGCAGCGATCCCGCCGTGATGTCCTCGATGTACGCTTTGTTAGGGAGCAGCACCGTCCGAGGGACCGCGACGCCCAAGCGGGCCACCACGGCAGTCCCGAAGAACTTCTCATCGGCCGACCACCAGAAGGGGTTGTTGATGACGGCCGTGCCCGCCAGCGCCGCGTACTTCAGGAAGCCGCGGTAGTACGGGACCTCATGGGAGATCCGGTCAATGAGCACGGCGTACTGCCGCGGATCGTCCAGCCGTGAGCCGCCGACGAGGGCGAGCTCGGCCGTCACTCCGTCGACGCCGCGCCGGTTGACATGTTCGATGAACGCGGCGGGAAACGATTCCTCCCGCCCCACCATGAGGCCGATTTTGCGCGACTCACTCATCTCTTGGCTCCTTGGATGTCCTGTAGCGTGCGGGAGTTGTCCTCAATTTGGCCGGGCTAGGTGTGACTCCTGCTGTGCCGGCGTCATAGGTAGTGTGTAATCGCTTCTCTCCAGAGGGGCCAATCGTGGGTGCGGCCCCACCAGGTTGCCAGCTCATGGGGGACCGCCTTCGCCGCCAGCAGCTCGGAGATGAGGCGGGTGGATGAGAGCGCAATGTCGTGTTCGCCGGAGAGCAGGACAATACGCATGCGCCGCAGGGGCTCAAGAAAGGCGGCGTCGGTCAGGTTCGGAAGGTAGTTCACGGGGCAGTTGAAGTACACGTCGTCGTCGTAGTACCCATCCATGAAGGCTTTGGTGTCGTAGCGTCCCGAGAGCGCCACCACCTTCGTCACCAGGGTCGGGTGCCGGAAGGAAAAGTTGACGGCATGAAAGGCTCCAAACGACGTTCCCGTTACCAGCAGCGGGTCGGAGGTGCGACCCCGAATGAACGGCAGGTATTCGTCGATGATGTAGCGCTCGTAGTCGAGGTGCCGCAGCACCCGCTGACGCGGCGGCACCGCGCGGTTGTACCAGGATTCCGCGTCGACGCTGTCGAGACAGTAGAGGTGAATCAGGCCCTGCTCGATCTTGTCCTCCAGCGCTCCGACCATGCCGAAGTCCTCGTACTGGTAGAAGCGCCCCATGGTGGTCGGGAAGACCAGGACGGGCGCGCCGGCGTGCCCAAAGACCAGCGTCTCCATTGACCGGCCGAGATTTGGGCTGATCCAGTGATGGTACTCACGATTCATTTCTTCATTGTTCTTGTGCCCATCTCGGTGAGCACATCTTCCGCCGCCTGCAGTGTCGTGTCGATATCCGCGTTGGTGTGCGCGTAGCTGATGTGTGCCCGCTTGAGGTTCATCGGAATCTTGAAGACCCCGCGCGACATCAGGCGCCGCCGGTAGTCGAGAAAGCGCGCGACGTCGTTACGCATCAGATCAGTGTAGTTCTCGACCGGGCCCTCCATGAAGTAGGTCAGGAAGATCGATCCAAACCCGGCGACCGTCGCCGGAATCCCCAGGCGTTGATGGATGTCGTGTAGCCCGCGCCGCATGCGGTCGCCCAGACCGAAAACGTGTGCGTGCACGGGCTCGCGTTCCATGACGTCGATCGTGGCCAGGGCCGCCGCGACACCCACCGCGTGGCCGTTGTACGTCCCGGCGAAGAAGACCGGCCCGCCGGGCCGCGTGTTGAACTCGGCCATCAGGTCCTTGCGGCCACCCAGGACCGCGAGCGGAAACCCGTTGGCCACGGCTTTGCCCAGGCTCACCAGATCGGGGGTGACCCCGCAGACTTTTTGATAGCCGCCCAGCCCGTGACGGAATCCCGTGACGACCTCATCGAAGATGAGGATCGTGCCGTGATCACGCGTCAGCTGCCGCAGGCCTTCGAGAAATCCCGGCTTCGGCATGACGCAGCCGATGTTGTGGGGAATGGGCTCGAGGATGACGGCCGCGACGTTGCCCTTGTGCGCCCGCATCGTCCGCTCGACATCATCGAGGTCGTTGAACGTGCACACCAGCGTGGCGTCGATGACCTCGTCGAGGATCCCCGTCGATCCGGGATCGCGTGTCCCGATCTTCTCCGGCGCGCTGAGCATGTTCCGGAGGACCGAGTCGTGGAATCCGTGATAGCAGCCCTGGAACTTGAGGATGTAGCGGCGTCCGGTGACCGCGCGGGCCAGGCGAATGGCGTGGAAGGTCGCTTCGGACCCCGAGTTGCACAGCAGGACGGCCTCTGCCGCGGGCACATGCTGCACGAGCTTGGCGCACAGCGCCACCTCGAGATCGGTTGTGCCCACACCGAAGAGGTCGGTCTGCTGGATCGTGTCAATGACCCGGCGGTTCACCTCGGGATGCGCGTGGCCCAGGATGAAGGGTCCAAACGCCGCGTGATAGTCCACGTACCGCGTGCCGTCGGCGTCCCACATGTATTGGCCCGCGGCCCGCGTGAACACCATCTTCTCGGGGATGTAGCGATTGGCCGTGTGCACGCCGCCCGGCGTGTGCTGTTCGCTTGCTGCGTACAGCTCCCGCTGCCGCGTCTGGACTTTCATGTCAGCGCCCCCTTCTGAAACTCGCCCGTGCGCTTCGCATTCGCCTGCCTACATCTTGCCCCTGCGTGCCGCTTCACCAGTCCGCGACCGAACCGTCCGGGTGCCAGTACCGCATGAGCTCTTCTTGCGCAAACGGATGCCGGGCAGCCTCAGACTCGTCGACCTGGATCCCGAGCCCCGGCCCGGCGTACGGCAGCGCATGCCCTTCGACGATGCGCGGCGGAGTGACCACGGCGTCCCGCCAGGGGACGTCGGCGCGGATCGCTTCCTGGATGAGGAAGTTGGGCGTGGCCAGCCCGAAATGGATGCAGGCGGCCGTGGCGATCGGTCCCAATGGGTTGTGCGGTGCCACGGACACGTAATACGCTTCGGCCATTGCCGCGATCTTGCGGGCTTCCCACAGTCCCCCACAGTGGCAGAGATCCGGCTGGATGACGGCGCAGGCGTGCTTCTCGAGGATCTCCCGAAACTGGAAGCGCGTCACCAACCGCTCGCCGGTGGCGACCGGGATGTTCACCGCCCGAGCAACCTGCACCAGCGCATCGACGTTTTCGGTCGGAACCGGCTCTTCGATGAAGAATGGCCGGAAGGGCGCCAGGGCCTCGGCATAGGCGATACCCATTGCCGGGGTCGTGCGGCCGTGGAAGTCGACCATGATGTCGATCTCGTCGCCCACGGCCCTGCGCACGGCGCTCATGATCGCGGCAGCGCTGTTGACCACCGGCACGCTGTCGAGAGGCTGCGTCAGCGGCACCGCCATGATCTTGATCGCCGTGTACCCTGCCGCCACCGAATCGCGGGCCCGCCGCGCCATGATCTCTGGGGCGTCGTCAATGTACATCGCCTGCATCTCGCCGCCGCCCAGGTGGTCGTACATCCGCACACGGTCCCGCACCGCCCCGCCCAGCAACTGATACACCGGGACGCCCAGACTCTTGCCGAGGATGTCCCAGCACGCCTGCTCGATGCCACTGATCGCGCTCATCGCGACGATGCCGCCGGGAAAGAACGGCTGACGGTACATGATCTGCGACAGGTGCTCGATGCGGCGCGGGTCGCATCCCACGATAAACGGCTCGAGGTCGGCGATGGCGCCGGCCACGGCCCGGGTCTTCCATTCCAGCGAGGCTTCTCCCCACCCGAGCAGGCCGTCGTCGGTCTCGACTTTGACGAAGATCCAGTTGCGCATTCTCGCGTGGACAATCAGCGGGCGGATCGCGGTGATCTTCATGGTCTCACAGCGGGACTTCGTGGATCTGGCTGGCCAGGCGGCCACCCGAGATCGTCACGATCCGATAGTGCAGGGGCAGGAGGCAGTACAGAGGCTGCTCCGCCGGCGCGAACTGGAAGTTCGTCGACCGCAGCCCCAGCACGGGAACGCCCCTGACCTCGGCGTCCACGGTCGCGTGGGCGTGACCAAAGAGCACGCCGAGCACAGGGCCCGCGGTGACCACGTCCCAAAACTCCTCGATCCGGTCTGGGACCGCGGCATCGAGCCAGGGAATTCCCACAGCAATCGGATGGTAGTGGAGCATTAGCACCGCCGGCATGCGCATCGTGAGGCGCGCGCGAAGAAAGCTGAGCGTATCGGGCAGCACCTGGCCGGCGCGCTGGCCGGTGCCGAAATCCAGGCAGAGAAACTGCACGCCCTTGTGGACGAACGCCGCGTTCGCGGTCGTGGGCGCCGGCGCAGAAAACATGCTGCTGAAGAACACGTGGCGGATGTCGTGGTTACCGGGGATGAAGTATGCTGGCAGGTCGCGCAGGCGGTCCCAAGAAATCGCGAGCGGACCGGGCGAAGCCATCGTCCCCCGGACGCCAAGAAAACGGCGCGCGAACGCGTACTCCTCCACCGTTCCGTGGTTGACCAGGTCCCCAGTGCAGACCAGGAAATCCGCTCCCTGGCCACCCGACTGCGCGAGATGGTCCATGACGCGGCCGAGCGCGTGCGCGGTGGCGTAGCCGTAATTGTACTCGTGCTCGTGGGAGCCCAGATGGTGGTCGGTGATCTGCACGAACGAGAAGGTCTCAGCTGACATCTCAGGCCCGGACCGCATAGCGCTCGACCACCGCCTCATCGATGTCGACCCCGAGGCCGGGCGCTTCCGACACAGCGGCGTAGCCGTCAACCACCCGGATGGGATTGCGCACGAGCTGCTGGCGGAGCGGAGAGTCTTCGACGCAGAACTCGAGCAACGGCGCGTCGGGGATCGACGCCAGCATGTGCAGCGACGCCGCGATATTAATGTCCGTCGTGAACGAGTGGTTGATGACCGACCGCCCGCGGTCGTAGGCGGCGTACGCGATCTTCTTCGCCTCGGTCAGACCACCGACGCGGGTAGGATCGATCTGGACGACATCGACCAGGCCCCGATCCATCAGGTCGAGGTAGGAATGCCGTTCGCTCTCGGCTTCGCCGGCCGCAATCCGCAACCGGCTTGCCTGCGAGAGGCGGGCGTACCCCTCGAGGTTGTCCGGATTGAGCGGCTCTTCGAGCCAGTAGGGACGATATGGCTCGAACCGATGCGCCATCTGGATCGCGGTTTTGGTATCCCAGCACTGCCCGGCGTCGATCAACACGTCGACTTTGGGTCCGACCGCCTCGCGGATGGCCCGCACCAGGGCCTCATCGTAATCCGCGTCCCGTCCCATTGGGTCCCAGCCGAACTTGACGGCGGTGAACCCCTGATCCACGCACCTGCGCGCCCGGCTGGCGGTCGCCTCAAGACTGTCGCCGAACAGCGTACTGGCATAGGCGCGCACCGTCGTGCGGAACGCCCCGCCGAGGAGCCGGTAGGCGGGCATCCGCAGCGCTTTGCCCATGATGTCCCACAACGCCAGGTCGATGCCGCTCATGGCGTGGACGAAGAGCGCGCGCCGGCCGGGATAGCGGGACGCCTGGTACATTTTGTGCCAGATCTTTTCATAGGCGAACGGGTCTTCGCCCAGCACGACCTCGCGGAGCCCTGAGGTGATGCTGTTCGAGAACGGCGCCTCGATCGCGCCTTTCGCGGCCAGCGGTGAAGAGTCCACTTCGCCGATGCCCGTGATGCCGGCATCCGTCATCACCTTCACCAGCAACGCGTCCTGGGTGCCGTCGGCGCGGACAGCGATAGACGGGAGGCTGAGGTACACGGCCTTGACGTCGACGATCTTCACGAAACCCTCCTGCGGCGACGGCCGCGTTTTCCCCCCGGGCGAAAGCGATTCCTGCCGTCAGGCGCCCCTAGAACCCAAACGGTAGCTCGAACGCCGGCCGCGTTGCCTGCCGCGGCCGCCGCGCGGGCGCGGGACGGCTGCGAAACCATCGGACCAAGTCGATCATCTGGGTGACGGCGTGATCGAAGACCAGCCGCCATTTCTGGGGGGTCGCCTTCTGCGGCTCTCCAAACGACCCGGTCTCGGTATACGTCGATGTCCACTCGACGAGCGTGACGGGCCCGCCGCCGGCGGTGAGGTCCGTGTAGTGCCAGCGGGATGCGCCCGGCAGATTGATGTAGTCCGCGGGTGCTCCCTTGATGCGATCCTGGCGCACGTTGGCGCCGTCCACGTGCATGTACATCGAGGTCTCGAGCTCGCAGGCGTGCGCGCAGCCGCCGGGGATCACCGAGGTCCGCACTTCGCGGTTCCAGTACTCGGCCACCAGCTGCCACCAGCTCAGCGTGAGGCAGAGGGCATCGGTCTGCAGCGTTGTCTGCCGGCCCGCCTGCTCCACCAGCGGATGATTGGAGCCGTGGCCGTTGAGGATGATGATCCGCTTGAACCCATGATAGGCAACCGACCGGCCGATGTCGACCAGGAATCGCACAAACGTGGTCGGCTCGATGTTGATGGTCCCCGGGAAGTCCATGACGTGATGCGTGTAGCCGTAGGCCACGGGCGGCAGGATCAGCATATCCTCCGGGGCGCGCCTGGCCGCTTCATAGGCGACCGATGATGCCAGCTTGGCGTCGGTATCCAACGGCAGATGGTGGCCATGCTGCTCCGTCGACCCAACGGGCAGGACGACGGGCTTGCCCATCGCGACCGCCTCGTTGATCTCCGGCCACGTCAGCAGTTCATACCGGTACTGGCGTGCCACCGACGTGTGACTATGTTCAGCCATGGGTTCCTCCCGATGATGACATCTCTGCCGGCGCCATGCGCTCCGCTATGTGATCTCCTGGCCAACGACCGCAACGACATCGCCCTGCGCGGTCTGGGCGCGGAAGCGGCGGACGAGCAGGTAGCCGTCCATGCTCGCGTGGATCTCCACCCCGCGGCTATCGATGCGCTCGAAGTCGTGGATCACTGAGACCGGCTGTCCTCTCTTTACGCGAGCGCCCAGCGGGACCAGGGGCTCGCTGATTCCGCTCACCGGTGCGGTGATCCAGGTTTCCAGGTCGGTCGAGGCCACCAGACGCTGGCGGTCGTACTCGCGCGGAAGCAGCGGCTCCGGACGCCCGGAGAGGAGACCGTGGTGGCGCATCACATTGAGCACGCCCCGATGGGCCCAGCGCACGCCCTGGAGATCGGTAGACGCGCCATAGCCGAACTCGCCGCCGAGCGTGGTCTTCCCCAGCGATTCCGCGTACTCGGTGAGCAGGCCGGTCCCCATGCCTCGTGCGTAGATCCAGATCCACGGCATGCCGAACAAGAACGCCGTCTCCTTCATGGCGGCGAGCTGCGCCCCGTCCTCGACCAGGTGGAACGACGCGCATCGCGCGATCTCGTACGTATCCCCGGCGGCGTGAATATCGATGACGATGTCGGCCCGCGGCAGCACCTCGTCGCTGACAAACCGTGCGATGCGGCTGGTGATCGTGCCGTCGGCTCGTCCGGGAAACGCGCGGTTCATGTTGCCGCCGTCCAAGGGCGACTCGCGGCGCGCGGCTTGGAATGCGGGAACGTTGAGGACCGGGATGACGATCAACCGGCCGGCGATGAGCGCCTCCGCGTCCAGATCCTCGATCAGGTGCTTCAGACCCACGGGGCCCTCGTACTCGTTGCCGTGCGTACCCCCGATGGCCACGACGGTCTTGCCGGGCCTCGAGCCGCGGATCACGCACAGGGGGAGGCGGACGCGCCCCCAGGTGCCGTCCAGCGTGAAGGGCACGGGGTACAGGCGCTTGCCGGGCGACTCCCAATCGATGTGCGCGGGCGGTGTCACTTCAAGGGTCATGTTCGCGTTTTCGAGCGCAGCCTATTGAGTCCTGCCCGTTATCACGCGCAGACGCCGACAGTTGCGCGCCAGCAACAGCCGCGCGCAGGACGCGCCCACATCGGTGTAGGATACTCA
>JBQTJP010000244.1:0-4203 GCA_052386995.1 Armatimonadota bacterium | reverse complement strand
CGGCAAGGTGCCAACCCCCGCGGATCCAGTTCCGGCGGATAAGAGGGTGCGATCCCCTCCAGAGCAGGAAGTGGAGGGGATTTCTGTATTCATGGAGGTCTGTGTGGCCGTCGCAGTCGATCGTGTGACCGTGCGCGTGCCGGCGACCGTCGCCAACCTCGGCGCGGGCTTCGATGTGCTGGCCGCGGCCGTCGGAGTGCGCGCCGAAGTCACGCTCGGACCGGCCGAGAGCCCCGAGGTGGCTGTGACGGGTGTGGCCGTGCCGCAGGACGCCACCAACCTCATGTATCGCAGCGCAGCCTCCGTCGCGTCGAGGCTGGGATACCGTGGGGCGTTCGCGCTGCAGGCGCATTCACCGATTCCGCTACGCAGCGGCCTCGGCAGCAGCGCCGCGGCGATCGTCGGCGGTGCCGTCGCCGCCAGCCGGCTGTTGGGCGATGCCCTCGACCCCGACGCGTTGCTGCGGATCTCCGCGGACCTCGAAGGTCATCCGGACAACGTCGCGGCCGCGCTGTTCGGCGGCGTGGTCGTCGTCGCGCGCGACGACGAGGCCTTTCGCTGGGCGCGCCTGCTGCCGGCGCTGCCGCTACGCATCGTGCTGGCCGTGCCCGCGCTGCAGATCGAGACCGCGGCCGCCCGGCAGGTGCTGCCGCAGCAGGTCAGCCGCGAGGATGCTGTCTACAATCTCGGTCATACGGCGCTGCTGGTCACCGCGCTCGCTCAGGGCCGGGGCGACCTGGTGCGCCACGCGCTGCGCGATCGGCTGCATCAGCCCTACCGAAAGCATCTGGTGCCTGGATTCGATGACGTCGTGGCCGCGGCGACCGATGCCGGCGCCCACGGCGCGGTGCTGAGCGGCTCGGGGCCGACGGTGGCGGCGCTCACTCCGCCGGCGGCCGCGCAGGCGGTCGGCGAGGCGATGCGCGCGGCATTCGAACGCGCGGGCGTCACCAGCCAGGTGATCGTGACCGAGATCGACGGGCGCGGCGCGCTCGAACGCTAAGGAGGGACGAGGCATGCCTGTGGAGCAATTGCGGTGTCGCGAGTGCGGGTTGGAGGTGGCGGCCGGCCCGGTCTATGTCTGCGAGCGCTGCTTCGGCCCGTTAGAGGCCGTCTATGATCTCGACGCGCTCCGCGCGCTCGGGCTGCGCGAGCGCATCGAGGCCGGTCCCCGCTCGATGTGGCGATACGTAGACCTGCTGCCGGTGGACTACGATCCCGCGGTCGACCTCTCGCCGGGCCTGACGCCGCTCGTGCCGGCGCCGCGCCTGGGGAAGGCAATGGGGCTGCGGCATCTTTATATCAAGAACGACTCCGTGAATCCCACCTGGTCGTTTAAGGACCGCGTCGTCGAGGTGGGGACCGCGGCCGCCCGCCGGTTCGGGTACGAGGTCCTCGCGTGCGCATCCACAGGCAACCTTGCGCACTCCGTGGCAGCCCACGCCGCGCGTGCCGGTATGCGCGCCTACGTCTTCGTCCCCACGACCATCGAGCGTCCCAAGATCGTGGCGTCTGCGATCTACGCGCCGACGGTCGTCGAGGTCGAAGGCGGGTACGATGAGGTCAACCGTCTCTGCGCCGAGATCGCCGAAGAGCACCGCTGGGCGTTTCTGAACGTCAACATGCGGCCCTTCTACAGCGAAGGCGGCAAGACGCTGGCCTTCGAGGTCGCCGAGCAGCTGGGCTGGAAGGCGCCGCGCGACGTCGTCGTGCCGATTGCCTCGGGGAATTTGCTCGTGAAGATCCACCGCGGCTTTCATGAGCTCGCCGCGCTCGGGCTCATCGACGGCGACGCTCCTCGGGTGCACGGCGCGCAGCCGCAGGGCTGCGCCCCGGTCGCCACCGCGTTTGCGGCCGGCACCGACGCCGTCCAGCCGGTGCGGCCGGACACGATCGCCCATTCGCTGGCGATCGGCAACCCCGCCGATGGCCGGTATGCGATCGGCGCGGTCCGATCCAGCGGCGGGCGCATTCACGCCGTTACCGATGAGGAGATCACCGACGGCATCGCGCTGCTGGCGCGGACCGAAGGGATATTCACCGAGCCGGCCGGCGGCGTCACCATCGCGGTCCTGCGGTCACTGGCGGCGGCGGGCGCGATCGACCCGGACGGGACGACGGTCGCCTATGTCACGGGCATGGGTCTGAAGACGCTCGACGCGGTCAGCGCGGCGGTGCCGGCGTCGGTGCGCATCCGGCCTACGCTCCGGGCGTTCGAAGAGGCCGTTCTGGCTCACGCGACGTAGAGGGAGGATCGGTATGGCGACGGTTCGCATTCCCACCCCGATGCGCCGGTACACCAACGGCGAGCGGTTCGTGAGCGTGAGCGGCGAAACATTGTCGGCCGCGCTCGACGAACTCGGCCGCAAGTTTCCCGGTCTGGCCGAGCGCCTGGTGGACGGCGAGGGCAACCTTCATCACTTTGTGAACGTGTTTATCGACGAGCAGGACGTGCGCCTGCTCCAGGGACTGGCCACGCCGCTGGGCGAGGGGAGTGAAGTCTCGATCATCCCTGCTATGGCGGGTGGCTGATCGGCCGCTTCTCTCGAAGGGCTCCGGCAGGGTTGGGAGCGAATCTCGGAGCCCGTGAGCCCTTCGAACGCACACGCCCGCCGGCGAGCCGCCAGACTGCGTGAGGAGATCGAGGAGCACACCTACAAATATTTCGTCCTCGACGCCCCCACGATCTCCGATGCCGCCTTCGACCGCCTGGTGCGCGAGCTTCGCGATCTGGAGACCCGCCACCCCGAGCTCATCACGCCGGATTCTCCTACGCAGCGCGTGGGCGCGCCGCCGTCGGCCGCGTTTGCCACGGTGCGGCATCGAACCCCAATGCTCAGCCTGGCCAACGCGTTCGAGGAGGCCGAGCTCGACGCGTGGGAGAAGCGCGTGCGCGCGACGCTCGGCGATGTCGAGGTCGGCTACGTTTGTGAACTGAAGATCGACGGCGCCGCCGTGAATTTGACCTATGAGGCGGGCCGCCTGGTCACCGGAGCCACGCGCGGGGACGGCGTCCAGGGCGAGGATGTGACGCCGAATCTGCGAACCATCCAAGGCCTCCCGCTGCGCCTGCGCGGAAAGAAGCCACCGCCGGTGCTGGAGGTTCGCGGCGAAGTCTACCTGCCACGCAAGACGTTCGAGGCGGTGAACGCGGAGCGCGAGGCGCGGGGGGAGCCCCGCTTCGCCAACCCGCGCAACGCGGCCGCGGGATCGCTGCGGCAGCTCGATCCGCACATCACCGCGAGGCGTCCGCTCCAGCTCTTCGTCTACAGCGGGCGGGCAGAAGGCCTGCGGCTGCGATCCCATTGGGAGACCCTCCGGTGGCTGCGCGACGCCGGCTTTCGCACCAACCCGCACACGGCCCGGTTTGCCTCGCTTGACGAGGTCAAAGCCTACATCAGGGAATGGACCACGCGACGGGCAACGCTCGACTATGAGACCGACGGCGTCGTCATCAAGGTTGACGCCTTCGATCAGCAGGCGGAGCTCGGCGCAACCACGCACGCCCCACGCTGGGCGCTGGCCTACAAGTTCCCGGCCGAGCAGACAATCACGAAACTCCTCGACATCACCATCAATGTCGGACGTACCGGCGCGCTCACACCCGCGGCGGTCCTGGAGCCGGTGCGCGTGTCGGGCGTGACCGTGAGCAGCGCCACGCTGCACAACGAGGACGAGATTGCGCGCAAGGATATCCGCATCGGCGACTGGGTGATCGTGCAGCGCGCCGGCGAGGTGATCCCCGAGGTCGTCGCGCCACTCCCCGAGCGGCGCACCGGTACCGAGCGCCGCTTCATCATGCCGGAGCGGTGCCCGGTCTGCGGCACGCCGGTCGAGCGGCCGTCCGGGGAGGCGGTGGCGCGGTGCCCCAACCTCTCCTGCCCCGCGCAGGTACTGGAACGCCTGTACCATTTTGCGTCCCGCGGCGCGATGAACATCGAAGGCCTCGGAGGCAAGCTCATCGCGCAGATGGTCGAGCGGGGCCTCGTCCGCGACCCAGCAGATATCTATCGCCTCACCAAGGAGCAGGTCCTCACGCTCGAGCGCATGGGCGACAAACTCGCGCAGAACATCATCGATGCCATCGACCACAGCCGCAAGACGACCTTTGCTCGGCTCCTGTATGCGCTGGGTATCCGCCATGTGGGGGCGCACATCGCCGAGCTGCTGGCGGCGCACTTTCAGACGCCCCAGGCGTTGATG